>DASWSP010000114.1:0-23825 GCA_036402575.1 Allosphingosinicella sp.
GTCTTCTCGACCGGGCTCCACATCACCGGCTTGGCGCCGCGGTAGAGCTGGCCGGTCTCGGCGAACTTGAACAGCTCGGCGAGGATCGTCGCCTCGGCGTCGTAGGCCATCGTCAGATAGGGGTCGTCCCACTCGCCCTGGACGCCGAGGCGCTGGAACTGCTCCATCTGCACCTTCACCCAATGCTCGGCATAAGCGCGGCATTCGGCGCGGAACTGCGCCTTGGGGACCTCGTCCTTGTCGAGCTTCTTCTTGCGGTACTGCTCCTCGACCTTCCATTCGATCGGAAGGCCGTGGCAGTCCCAGCCGGGGATGTAGGGGGCGTCGAAGCCGCGCAGGCTCGCCGAGCGCACGACGATGTCCTTCAGGATCTTGTTCATCGCGTGGCCCATGTGGATGTCGCCGTTGGCGTAGGGCGGGCCGTCGTGGAGGATGAACCGGGGGCGCCCGGAGCGCTGCGAGCGGATCTGCTCGTAGAGCTTGGTCTGCGCCCAGCGCGCGAGGATGGCCGGCTCCTTGCTCGAGAGGCCGGCTTTCATCGGGAAGTCGGTCTTGGGAAGGAAGACCGTGTCGCGGTAATCTGGTTTTTCGGACATTTGCGGGCGGGGCTTAGCGGGGAAGGGCGGCCAAGGGAACACCCGGCGCAAAGGCGCCGATCGCCCGGAAGGTCCCAATGTTCACGGTCGCCATGCACTCCGCGCTGGGTGCGGCACCGCCGTGGGCCGAGGAAGGTGCGCGAGCTTCGGGACGGGCGTTCATCGACGAGGGTGAAGCAAAGGAAATCCTACTTTGCAAGGGACGGGGAGCGATCGTCATGCCGAACCTGCTTCGAAATCCACCTTCATCTTGCACTTGCGCGAAAGGAGGTGGGCCCGGATCAAGTCCGGGATGACGAAGGGGTGGAGAGCCGCTTTTGCGCCTCGGCGGCGTCGGCGGCGATCTGCGCCTTGAGCGCGTCGAGGCCGTCGAACCGCCGCTCCTCGCGGATGAAGGAGATCAGCGCGACCTCGATCGTCTCGTCGTAGAGGTTGCCGTCGAAATCGAAGAAATAGGGCTCGAGCAGCTCCCTGGGCGGATCGAACATCGGGCGGATGCCGAGATTGGCGACTCCGTCCAGCATCTGGCCGTCGGCCAGGAGCCCGCGCACCGCATAGATGCCGAATCTCGGCCGCTGATAGTTGCCGAGCGGGATGTTGGCGGTCGGCCAGCCGAGCTCGCGGCCGCGCTTGTCGCCATGCTCGACCACGCCCTCGATCGCAAACGGGCGGGTGAGGAGCCGGGCCGCGGTCTCGCAGTCGCCGGCCTCCAGCGCCTCGCGGATGCGGCTGGACGAGATCGGCTCGCTGCCGTCGCCAACCGGCGCAACCGCGTCGACCGAAAGGCCGTGCGCTTCGCCGAGCGTCTTCAGCACCCCAATGTCGCCGCCGCGGCCCTTGCCGAAGGTGAAGTCCTCGCCCGTCGCCACGCCGGCCGCGCCGATCCGCCCGACGAGGCGATCGGCGACGAATTCCCCGGCGGTGACCGAGGCGAGCTCGGCGTCGAAGTGGAAGACCAGCATCGCGTCCGCCCCGGCCGCCGCGAACAGCCGCTCGCGCTGGTCGAGCGTGGTCAGGCGGAACGGCGGCAAATCGGGCTTGAAGAAGCGCACCGGGTGCGGATCGAAGGTGGCGACCAGCGCGGGGCGCCCTTCGGCGCGGGCGCGCTCGACAGCGCGGCCGACCACCGCCTGATGGCCCGCGTGGAAACCGTCGAAATTGCCGAGCGCGACGATGCCCCCGCGAAACGCTTCCGGAACCGCCGAGCCGCCGGAAAGGCGCTCCATGGTCAGGCGTATAGGAGAGGCGCGGCGGCGGGACAACAAGCCGTCATGCGCAGCCGATCGGGCATCCACGTTCCTGCCGAAGCGCAGGGATCAGATCCGGCGTGACGGGTTATCGGCGCTCCAGACGCACGAAGCTGTAGGCGGGGCCGCCGTCTTCGGCCGGGTGGTCCCGGCGGCCCGTCTCGCGCCATTGCGCGGGGCTGAAGGGCGGCATCAGCGTGTCGCCCTCGGCATCGATATGCACCTGCGTCAGCTCGACGGCGGCCGCGTGCGGCAGGAAGAGCTCGAAAATCTCCGCTCCGCCGATCACCGTCACCGGCTCATCGCCGCCGGCGGCAAGCGCCTCCTCGACCGAATGCGCCACCTCCGCCCCCTCGGCCGACCAGCCGCGGTCGCGGGTGAGGACGATGTGGCGGCGGCCGGGAAGAAGTCGGCCGAGGCTCTCGAAGGTCTTGCGGCCCATGATCATGGCGGTGCCGGTGGTGGCCGCCTTGAAGTGCCTGAGATCGGCGGGAAGGTGCCAGGGGAGCCTGCCGTCCCTGCCGATCACGCCGTTGCGGGCGCGGGCGACGACGAAGGTGACGCCGGTTTGCCCCTCCCGCGAGCGGGCGGGGAGGGTCACACCGCCACCGGGGCGGCGATGTGGGGGTGGGGATCGTATTGGCTGATCTCGAAATCCTCGTAGCGATACTGGTCGATCGCCTCCGGGTGGCGATTGATCGCCAGGCGGGGGAGCGGGCGCGGCTCGCGGCTGAGCTGGAGGCGGGCCTGGTCGAGGTGGTTCGAATAGAGGTGGCAGTCGCCGCCGGTCCAGACGAAGGTGCCCGGCTCGAGGCCGCATTGCTGGGCGATCATGTGGGTCAGCAGCGCGTAGCTGGCGATGTTGAAGGGGACACCGAGGAAGACGTCGGCGCTGCGCTGGTAGAGCTGGAGGTGGAGCTTGCCGCCCGCGACCTGGGTCTGGAACAGGCAGTGGCAGGGGGCGAGCGCCATCCGGTCCAGCTCGGCCGGGTTCCAGGCCGAGACGATCTGGCGCCGCGAGGCGGGATCGCGCCTGATGAGATCGATGAGGTTGGCGATCTGATCGATCCGCCGCCCGTCCGGCCCCTCCCAGTCGCGCCATTGCTTGCCGTAGACGGGGCCCAGATCGCCGGCCTCGTCGGCCCATTCGTCCCAGATCCCGACCTTGTTCTCCTTGAGCCAGGCGATGTTGGTGTCGCCCTTCAGGAACCAGAGCAGCTCGACGATGATCGAGCGCAGGTGCAGCTTCTTGGTGGTGACGAGCGGGAAGCCGCGGGCGAGATCGAACCGCATCTGGTGGCCGAAGACGCTCAGCGTTCCGACGCCGGTGCGGTCCTTCTGCTCGACGCCTTCGGAGAGGATCCGGGCGATCAGGTCCTGATAGGGCTGCATGCGCCTTTTATGGCCGGAGCCGGGGCGCTTTCCAAGCCGCCCGCGAACTTACTCCGAAATGGCGCCGGAATGGACGTTTCGGCGCGGGCGCGGCCCCCGCCGGCGGTGGCACAAGCCGGACGATGCCGTCTCCTCCCGCCCAGGCGATCATCCGCACCGCGCAGGACGCGGCGGCGTGGTGCGAGCCGCATTTCGACGGCTGCACCTGCGAGAAGCTGGTGGTGCTGCACGTCGATTCGGAGCGGCGGCTGCTGTGGGTCGCGGTCGAGGAGGGCGGCCGCGCGGCCGATATCGACATTCCGGTGCGGGCGCTCGTCGCCGATGCGATCCGCCATTGCTCGGCGGGGCTGATCCTGGCCCACTGCCATCCGAGCGGCGATCCGACGCCCAGCCAGCCCGACATCGTCGCGACTCGCCGCCTGGCCGAGCTGGCCGCCGGCCTCGGCATCGCGGTGCACGATCACCTCGTCTTCGCCGGCGGCGCGTGCCGAAGCTTCCGAGCGCTCGGTTTACTCTAGGCCGGCGCAGACCGGGATGTCCTCCGGCGCCGGCCGGGGCCCGACCGCCGCGAACTGGGCGAAATAGGCTTCGGTGCCGGACAGGCGGTCGAAGCGGGTGAGCTCGTAGCCGACCGAGGAGAATTCGCAGACGAGCAGCCGCGGCGGCGTGCCGTGGCGCCCGGTCGGCCGGTCGGCGTCGACCACCACCACGCGCCCGTCCGGCTTGAGCGACGGGCGCAGGTTCCAGAGGAACTCGCTGGGCCGTTCGATCTCATGGTACATGTGGATGAGCAGGATGCGGTCGAACGACTGGGCGGGAAGCTTGGGATCGTTCGCCTCGCCGAGCTTGACCGCGACATTGTCGAGATTCTCGCGATTGACCCGGCGGGCGAGCGCGTCTCGGGTCTCGGGCACGATGTCCTGCGCCAGCACGCGGCCCTCCTTGCCGACCAGCGGCGCGAGCCGGACGGTGTAATAGCCTTCGCCGGCGCCGATGTCGGCGATCGTCATCCCGGGCGCGATCTCGGCGAGCTTCACCACGGTCTCGAACTCGCCGACGCTGTCGCGGGCGTCCTCGTCCGAATAGCGCGGCGAGACGATCGGAGCGACCGGACGCGCCGGATCCGGGAAGCGCGACTGCGGCGGCGCCTGCGCCTCGCACCCTGCCGCGAGCAGAGCCAGCGGCAGGATCGCGCGCTCAATCCACATCTTCGACTTCAACCTTCTCGCCCGTCACCTTCTGCGACAGCGCGGCGGCCATGAAGCGGTCGAGATCGCCGTCGAGCACGTCGCCGGGAGCCGTCGAGGTGACGCCGGTGCGAAGGTCCTTCACCAGCTGGTAGGGCTGGAGCACGTAGGATCGGATCTGATGGCCCCAGCCGATGTCGGTCTTGGCGGCCGCGGTGGCGGAGGCCTCGGCCTCGCGCTTCTGAAGCTCGGCCTCGTAGAGCTTGGCGCGCAGCTGGTTCATCGCCTCGGCACGGTTCTTGTGCTGCGAGCGCTGGTTCTGGCACTGCACGACGATGCCGGTCGGCAGGTGGGTGATGCGCACCGCCGAATCGGTGGTGTTGATGTGCTGGCCGCCGGCGCCCGAGGCGCGGTAGGTGTCGATCCTGAGGTCGCTCTCGTTGACCTCGACCTGGATGTTGTCGTCGATCACCGGATAGACCCAGACGCTCGAGAAGCTGGTGTGTCGCCGAGCGTTCGAATCGTAGGGGCTGATCCGCACCAGCCGGTGCACGCCGCTCTCGGTCTTGGCGTAGCCATAGGCGTTCTCGCCCTTGACCAGCAGGGTCGCCGACTTGATCCCCGCTTGCTCGCCGGCATGATAATCGACCAGTTCCACCTTCATGCCGTGGCGCTCGGCCCAGCGCGTGTACATGCGCTGCAGCATCTCGGCCCAGTCCTGGCTCTCGGTGCCGCCGGCGCCGGCATTGACCTCGATATAGGTGTCGTTGGCGTCGGCCTCGCCGGCGAGCAAAGCCGTCACCTTGTCCTTCTCGGCACGTTCGGCGAGCCCCACCAGCGAGGCTACCGCGTCGTCGACCAGGGCGTCGTCGCCCTCGGCCTCCGCCATCTCCATCAGCTCGATCGTGTCGTCGAGCTCCTTCTCGATCGCGCGGGTGGCGGCGATCGCCTCGTCGAGGCGGCGGCGCTCGCGCATCACCGCCTGCGCCGCCTTGGCATCGTTCCACAGTGCCGGGTCCTCGACCTTGGCGTTGAGCTCGTCGAGCCGCCGCAACGCGCGGTCCCAGTCGAGGAACCGGCGGAGGAGGTCGAGCGCCGACCTGATCTGGTCGACATGGGCTTGCGCCTCGGCGCGCATTGGGGACTCCGGCAATAGGCCCCGGCGGAACCGGGGCAGGCAGTTTCGTGCTGCGGCACCCCGGCTCTGGCCGGGACACGGCCCACTTCCTGCGCGGACCTAGTAAATCCTCCCGTGCCTTTGCAAGGAATCGCTGCTCGCGCCCGAACGGCGGCGGATCGGGAATGAGATATGCGGCCGCCTTGTCCCTCTACAGGAAAAGTGCCGTGAGCAGGCGGCCGTGGCGATGGAGCCGGCGAGCATGACCTGTTAAGCATCGAGCGGGGAGGGCAATCGCGCGCTCGCGATTCGCCCCGGAGCCTGGGGGATCACGATGCGTCGGTTCAAGATTTTTGCCGCGGCTGCGGTGTCGCTCGCCTCGCTGTCCGCGCCGGCGGCTTCGGCGATCATCGTCTACACCGATCGCGCCGCGTTCGGCGCCGCCGCGGGTTTTCTGCAGACCGAGACGTTCAACGGCTTCACCAGCGATACGAGCTTCCAGACGGCGGCGCTCGACGTCGGGGCCTTCACCCTGGCGGGCTTCGGCCCGAGCCAGTTCGACCGCAACTTCATCGACATCCCGCCGCCGCTTGCTCCCCCGTTCGACATCGACGGCACGGCGGTCGTCAACGCGGTGACCCACACCAGCAGCGGCTTCGACATCTTCTTCGATTCGCCGATTTCGGCCTTCGGGGCCGATTTCGCCGCGCTGCAGAATGGGTTTGCTCGCACCCAGATCATCGTCGCCGGCCAGTCGCTGCAGCCGCCCGTGCAGGCCGCAGACACGCTTCAGTTCTACGGCTTCACTTCCGACACCGCCTTCACCAGCGTGCGCTTCATCGGCACCGGCCTCAACGACAGCATCACCGACGGCTTCAGCATGGACAATGTCAGCTTCGGCGGCGTCCCCGAGCCGGCGACCTGGCTGATGATGATCGGCGGCTTCGGGATGATCGGCGGCGCCCTGCGCCGCCGGCGCAGGCAGGCGCTCCCCGCGGCCGCCTAGTAGATCCCGCCCTCGCGCTGCACGAAGTCGGCGTCGAGGCGCGGCCCCCGCGCGGTCTGCGGAGCGCGCGCGGTGCGCTTGGCGAGCGCCTCGATCAGAGCGCTGGTGCGGTCGGCGGCATAATCGCGGCGGACGGTCCGGCGCGGCTCGCTCTCCGGCTTGAACGCTTCCCAGATCACCGCGGCCTTGGGATCGTTGTTGGTCGGCCAGTCGCCGAACACCTTGCGCCCGGAGCGGCGGTCGATTCGGACCATGCGGATCCCGGCCGGCGCGCGGAACGGCACAACAGGCATGTCCTTGAACGCCTTTTGCGCGAATTCCTTGAAGATGGGCGCGGCCAGCCGGCCGCCCTGGGCGGCGCCGCCCAGGCTGCGCGGCTGATCGAAGCCGAGATAGACTCCGGCGACGATCTCCGGCGTGCCGCCGATGAACCAGACGTCGTTCGGCCCCGAGGTGGTGCCGGTCTTGCCGAACAGCGGCCGGTTGAGGTCGCGCAGCCGCTGCGCGGTGCCGCGGGTGATCACGCCTTCCAGGATATGGACCATCTGGTAGGCGGTCATCGGGTCCATCAGCTGCTTGGTGCGCAGCGGCGGGCGCGGCATCGGCCGGCCGTCCCAGTCGGCCGCGCTGCAATTGCCCATCGCGCTGCAGCGCGTGTCGGTGCGGTAGATGACCTTGCCGCGGCGGTCCTGGATGTAATCGATCAGAGTCGGCTTCACTTCCTTGCCGTTGTTGGCGAGGATGGCGAAGGCGTTGGTCATCCTGGCGACCGTGGTGTCGCCGGCGCCGAGCGCGATCGAGAGGTAATTGTCGTACTCGCCGACATCGAGGCGCTTGGCGAGCCGCGTCACCTTGTCGATCCCGATCTGGTTGGCGGCGCGCACCGTCATCAGGTTGCGCGACTGTTCGAGGCCCCAGCGCATGGTCTGCGGGCCGGCGCTTCCGCCGGCGAAGTTGCGGAAGCATTTCGAGCCGAGATGGGCCGACTGGAACACGCAGAAAGGCCCGTCGACGATGATCGAGGCGGGGGTCATGCCGTTGTCGAGCGCCGCGGAATAGACGATCGGCTTGAAGGTCGATCCCGGCTGGCGAAGCGCCTGGGTGGCGCGGTTGAACGACGATCCGCGAACGTCCCAGCCGCCCTGCATCGCCAGGATGCGGCCGGTGGAAACCTCCTGGACGATCATTCCGCCCGAGACCTCGGGCACCGAACGCAGCGCGTAGCTGTCGCCGGCGACCTGCTTCACCGCGATGATCTTGCCCGGCTTCAGGAAATCGAACGCCGGGCCGCCGCCGCCGCGCTTCGGCATCTGGGCGGCGGACGCGGCCAAGGTGCCGGTGGTGCCGTCGGCAAAGCCGATCGTGGCGCTGCCGCCTTCCTTCGAGACCACCACCGCCGGCCGCCAGTCGGGATAGCCGACGCCGTAATCCGCATAAGCGAGCTGGAAGCGCCAGTCCTTGGACATGTCGACGTTCAGCCCGGGATCGCGCCAGCCGCGGCCGCCGTCGTAGCGCATCAGGCCGTCGCGGAACGCCGTCTCGGCCGCCTGCTGCTTGGCATGATCGTAGGAAGTGCGCACCCACAGGCCGCCGGCATAGACGCTGTGCGGCCCGTCCTCCGCCTTCTCGCCGTAGCGCTCGACGAGCAGCCGCCGCACATCCTCCATATAATAGCCGCCGACGTTGCGGATGCTGTTGCGGGCGCCGCGGACGGTGCCGAGCGGCTGCGCCTGGGCGGCGGAGCGTTCGGCCGCGGTGATGAAGCCGTTGCGCTCCATCTCGCCCAGCACCCAGTTGCGGCGGCCGAGCGCGCGCTCGGGGAAGCGTTCGGGGCTGTAGTTGCTCGGCGCCTTGGGCAGGATCGACAGGAACGCCACTTCGTGGAGCGCGAGATCGTCGACATCCTTGTCGAAATAGGCGCGCGCGGCCGACTGGACGCCGTAGGCGTTGCGGCCGAGGAAGATCTGGTTGAGGTAGAGCTCGAGGATCTGCTCCTTCGAAAGCACCGCCTCCATGCGCTTGGCGAGGAACATCTCCTTGATCTTGCGGGTGTAGCTGACCTCGGGCGTCAGCAGCAGGTTCTTGGCGACCTGCTGGGTGATGGTCGAGGCGCCGACCGGACGGCCGTCGCTGCGCATGTTCGAGATGACCGCGCTGGCGATGCCGGGATAGTCGATGCCGCCATGGGTGAAGAACGTGCGGTCCTCGGCCGCCAGATAGGCCTGGATCAGCCGGCGCGGGTATTCGTCATAGGCGAGCTGGACCCGGCGCTCGCGGGCGAAGACCTGCACCGGCTCGCCTTCGATGCCGCGGATGTTGCTCGGCAGCGGCGGCTCGTAGGTCAGCAGCGTGTTGGCCGAGGGCAGGTCGCGCGCGAACAGGATCCAGGCGAGCAGGATGGCCAGCACCGGCAGCGCCAGCAGGACGGCGGCGATCTTGGTGATGCGGCGCGCCCACAGGCGGCGGAGGAACGATCCGACGCGGCCGGCCTGGGCGCGCGAGACGGTAAAGCGGTTACTGGTTGCAGTGGTCATGAGTGGATCGTCTAGCCCAAGACCGCCGAGGGGTGAAGCGCCACCTGTCGCAAACCGCGCCGGGAAAAGCGCGTTGCCAGAGGGTTGGGACGGGGCTCCGGCCAAGGCCTGGCCAGGCTGCCTCGGCTAGGCCTTGCCCGATGGGCAGAGGTTCACCGTCCGGCGGTCCTGATCAGGCGGCGGGCGAAGTGGGCTTCGATCGCGCGGCGCATTCCCGACGCGATCTGACGGCGGCCATCCTCGGACTGGATGTAGGCGGAATCCTGCGGGTTGGTGAGATAGCCCGATTCGAACAGGATGGCGGGCATGTCGGGCGCCTTCAGCACGATCAGCGAGGCGAATTGGTGCCATTCCGGCCGGAACGGGAAATAGGGCAAGGCCTCGCGGTGGAGCAGCTTCGCGAACTGGGCTGAATCGGCCATGCTCTCGCGCTGGGCGAGCTCGATCAGGATCGAGCTCACCGCCTGGTCCTGGCGCCTGAGGTCGACTCCGCCGATGATGTCGGACTTGTTCTGCTGCTGGGCGAGCAGCGCCGCCTCCCTGCCCGACGCGACTTCGGACAAGGTGTAGATGGTCGCGCCGCGCGCCCGGTCGTTGTTGGGCGCCGCATCGGCGTGGATCGAGATGAACAGTCCGGCGCCGAGCCGGCGGGCGATCTCGTAACGGTCGCGAAGCACGAGGTAGCGGTCGTCGTCGCGGGTAAGCGCGACGCGCACCCGGCCCGAGGCCAGGAGATCGTCACGGATCGCCTTGGCGAGCTCGAGCGTGACCTCCTTCTCGTCGCGGTCGTTATAGTGCGAGTGCGCGCCGGGATCGTAGCCGCCATGGCCGGGATCGAGCACGACCAGCGGCCGGCCGGGCGGGCCCTGGACGGGCGGGAGGGCGATGTCCTCCTTCTTGCCGGCGGGTTCGAGGTCGATGGTGAGCGTGCCTTTCTCGGCCCGCTCGGCCACGGCAAGCTCGACCGGCTGCGGCGCGAGCCGGGGGGTGAGGCTGAGCAGTATGGACAGGAGGAGGGCGAGAAAACCCATGCGCTCATCTGCCGCCGCTCACCCCGTCCGGTCCAGCGAAATTGAATGCGCGCCGCCCCGCCTTATGTTGTTGCTGCTGGCCGCGGGGGATGCTAGCAGTCCTTATCGGTTCGAAACCAAACGGAAAACTCTCCGCGATAAGATCGAGCCCCTGCTTTGCGCCGGCGATGTCAGCCGGCCATCTAGGTTGACGCTGCATGAGGTATTCTTCCCCGCTCCAGGCACGCCCCCTTCGGGGTCCAGGCGTTGCGGCGGGGACTTTGCGGCCGGCGCGAAGCGCCGTCCTGCCCCAGGCAGCAGAGGCACCCATTTTCGTTTTAACCCGGACTATCGAGGCGCGCGCCCTGTCGGCCGCGCCTTCGTCCATTTTCGAGCGCGCGGGTCGCGCCGCTTTCCAGGGTACCCATTCAAAGCATCACTTTGACGGGCGATCGGCAACGGCGGCACGCGCGTGGAGTGATATTGATGACAATGCGCATGTTGATCGACGCGCGCCACCAGGAAGAAACCCGGGTGGCCGTGGTCAAAGGGAACCGGATCGAGGAATTTGATTTCGAGTCCGCCGAGCACAAGCAGCTCAAAGGGAATATCTATCTAGCCAAGGTCACGCGGGTCGAGCCGTCGCTTCAGGCGGCGTTCGTCGATTACGGCGGCAACCGCCACGGCTTCCTGGCCTTCTCCGAAATCCACCCCGATTACTACCAGATCCCCAAGGAGGATCGCGAGGCGCTGCTTCGCGAGGAGGCCGAGCACGCCGCCGAGGAGGAGCGCCTGCGCGCCGCCGAGGACAGCCACTACGACGACCAGGACGAGCCGCGCGAGCCGACCGACTATGGCTCGGACCGCGGCGACGACGGCGAAGGCCGCTCCGACGAGGGCGATGAGGAGGGCGGCGACGACAGCCCGCCGCCGCCGCCGGAATCGGCCGAAAGCGCGCCCGAGGAGAATGCCGCGGACGAATTGCGCAAGAAGCGCCAGGCGCTTCGCCGCCGCTACAAGATCCAGGACGTCATCCGCCGCCGCCAGGTGCTGCTGGTCCAGGTCGTCAAGGAGGAGCGCGGCAACAAGGGCGCGGCGCTCACGACGTATCTGAGCCTGGCCGGCCGCTATTGCGTGCTGATGCCCAACACCAGCCACGGCGGCGGCATCAGCCGCAAGATCTCCAACGGCGCCGACCGCAAGCGCCTCAAGACGATCATGTCGGAGCTCAACCTGCCGCGCACGATGGGCTGCATCGTCCGCACCGCCGGCCTGTCGCGCACCAAGACCGAGATCAAGCGCGACTTCGACTATCTCGCCCGGCTGTGGGACGAGATCCGCGAGAAGACTCTGATGAGCTCGGCGCCCGCGCTCATCTACGGCGACAGCGACCTCATCAAGCGCGCGATCCGCGACATCTACAACCGCGACATCGACGAGGTGATCGTGGAGGGCGAGGAAGGCTACAAGGCCGCCCGCAACTTCATGAAATTGCTGATGCCGAGCCACGTCAAGCGCGTTCAGAACTATGTCGATCCGACGCCGCTCTTCCAGCGCCACGGGGTCGAGGACCAGCTCGCGGGCATGTACCAGCCGCTCGTCCAGCTGAAATCGGGCGGCTATCTGGTGATCAACCCGACCGAGGCTTTGGTCTCGATCGACATCAACTCGGGCCGCTCGACGCGCGAGCACAATATCGAGCAGACCGCCTACGCGACCAACATCGAGGCGGCCAACGAGATCGCCCGCCAGCTTCGGCTGCGCGACATGGCCGGCCTCGTCGTCATCGACTTCATCGACATGGAATCGAACGGCCATATCCGCAAGGTCGAGAAGGCGATGAAGGACGCGCTCAAGAACGACCGCGCCCGGATCCAGGTCGGCAGGATCTCGTCCTTCGGGCTGATGGAGATGAGCCGGCAGCGGCTTCGCACCGGAGTGCTCGAGGCCTCGACCAAGCCCTGCCCGCATTGCGAAGGCTCCGGCCTGATGCGCACCGCCGCATCGTCCGGTCTCTCGGCGCTTCGGATGCTCGAGGACGAGGCCGCCCGCGGCCGCGGCAGCCGAATCATCCTTCGCGCCGGGCGCGAGGCCGCCGTCTATGTGCTGAACAAGAAGCGGCACGAGATCGCCGAGGTCGAGGAACGCTACGGCGTGATCGTCGAGGTGCTGATCGACGAGGGCTTCGAAGGCGCCAAGATGAGCGTCGAAGCGCTCGGCCCGCCGCCCGTGGCGCGCCCGCGCGTCGAGGCCGTCGCCGCTCCCGCGGTGGATGAGGAAGACGACCTGATCGAAGAGTTCGACGAGGAGGAAGAGGAGGAAGAGGAGGAAGAGCCGGAGGAAGCGCGCGAGGAGCGCCAGCCGCAGCGCGAGCGCGCCGAGCGTCCCGAAAGGGCGGAGCGCACCGAGGCCGGCGAAGGCGACCGCGAGCGCAAGCGCCGCCGCCGTCGCGGACGCCGCGGCGGTCGCCGCCGGACCGGAGAAGGCCAGGAAGGCGAGGGCGGGTTCGAAGAGCAGAGCCCGGAGCAGCTGGTCGCCGAGGAAGCCGCGGCCGAGGCCGAGGCCGAGGCGCCCGCTCCCGAACAGGCCGAGCAACCGGCTGAAGCCGCGCCCGCCGAAGAGGAAGCGCCGCGCAAGTCGCGCCGTCGTCCCCGCGCCCGCAAGCGCGACGACGCCGAGGCTCCCGCCGCCGAGCCTGCCATCGCGGCCGAGTCCGCGCCGGTGGAAGCGGTCGCAGCTGCCGAGGCCGAGCCGGTCGAGGCGGTGGCTGCCGAGGCGGTCGCCGAAGAGGCTCCGGCCAAGCCGCGGCGCAGCCGCCGCAAGAAGGCCGAGCCCGCTGCCGCGGAATCGCCCGCGCCGCAGGCCGCCAACGACGAGGGGGACGAGCCGACTCCGCCCGCCCCGGCTCGCCGCGAAGCGCCCGAGGCGCCGGTGCTCGAGCGGCAGATGGCCGGCGAGGGCTCGCCCGACAACGGCGGCGATGCCGGCGACGGCGGCCCGCCCCGGCGCGGCTGGTGGCAGCGGACGTTCGGCGGCTGAGGTCCCGACCCCGCACCGCTGGGGAGGATCGACTTAATTCGCGGTTCAGGCGCCGGGAAGGATAGGTGCGGCATGGCTGAAGCTTCCCGATCGCGGCGCTGCGCCGGCGCCGCCTTGTTCGCGCGCTTCGTCATGCTGATCGCGCTGAGCTTCGCCGCGCTCGTCCAGCCTGCCGCCGCCCAGTCGATCCTCCGCGACGCCGAGACCGAGACCCTGTTCCGCGACATGTCGCGGCCGCTGGTCGAGGCGTCGGGGCTCAGGCCCGAGAACGTCTCGATCGTCCTCATCCACGACCGAACGATCAACGCCTTCGTCGCGGGCGGCCAGGTCGTCTACATCCATTCCGGCCTGCTCGCCGCCGCCGACAACGCCAACGAAGTGCAGGGCGTGATCGCGCACGAGCTCGGCCACATCACCGGCGGCCACATCATCCGCTTCGGCGAGAGCATGCGCGCCGTGATGGGGATCACATTGCTTTCGCTGCTGCTGGGCGCCGCGGCGATGGCCGCGGGCGCGGGCGAGGCGGGCGCAGGGATCCTCGCCGCCGGGCAGCAGGCCGCGCTCGGCAAGTATCTCGCCTACAGCCGGGCCCAGGAATCGTCCACCGACCAGGCCGGCGCCAGCTTCCTGGCCAAGGCCGGGATCAGCGGCCGCGGCTCGCTGTCGTTCCACAAGAAGATGCTCAACCAGGAGTTCCGGCTCGCGGTGTCGCAGGACAACGGCTACGCGCGCACCCACCCGCTCCACAGCGAGCGCATCGCCATGCTCGAGGACCTGTATCAAAAGGACCCGGCGTGGGACAAAGCGCCCGACCGCGCGCTCGAGGAGCGTTTCCAGCGGGTCAAGGCGAAGCTCGCCGGCTATGTCGAGGACCCGAAGCAGACGCTGGTCAAGTATCCCGAAAGCGACAAGAGCGTGCCGGCGCGCTACGCCCGCGCCTACGCCTGGCACAAGAGCGCCTATCCCGACAAAGCCGCCGCCGAGGTCGACAGCCTGCTCAGCGAAAAGCCCCAGGACCCCTATTTCCTCGAGCTCAAGGGCCAGATCCTGCTCGAATCCGGAAAGCCCGGCGAGGCGCTGCAATCGCTGCGCCAGGCGGTCGAGCGGGCGCCCGACCAGCCGCTGATCTCGGCCCTGTTCGGCCACGCCCTCATCTCGACCGAGAATGAGAAGAATTTCGAGGAGGCCAAGAAGGTGCTCCGATCGGCGATCGGCCGCGACAACAACAACCCGTTCGCCTGGTACCAGCTCGGCATCGTCTACGATCGCGAGGGCGATCATGCCCGCGCCTCGCTCGCCACCGCCGAGCGCTACAATCTCGAGGGCCGCGCCCGGCTCGCGCTCGCCAATGCCGAGCAGGCGATGATGGGCATCCCGACCGGCTCGCCCGACTGGATCCGCGCCCAGGACATCGCCATGGTGTCGCGGTCCGAGGTCGAGCGGCAGAAGAAGCGCTGAGGCTCGGGGCGGCTGGGCCTCGCAAGGAGCATGATGGACAGGAAGACGATGTTGGGAGCCGGGCTTGGC
This sequence comes from Allosphingosinicella sp., assembly GCA_036402575.1. Classification (GTDB taxonomy): domain Bacteria; phylum Pseudomonadota; class Alphaproteobacteria; order Sphingomonadales; family Sphingomonadaceae; genus Allosphingosinicella. Next base: position 14,656 of record DASWSP010000114.1, read on the forward strand.
GGCCTGCTGGTCGGCGCCGCGGCGATGGCGCTGGCGGGGCAGGGCGGCGGGACTTCGCCCGGATCGGACCGGGCCCAGATCGAGACGATCGTGCGCGAATATATCCTCGCCAACCCCGAGATCATCCCCGAGGCGGTCAAGCGGCTCCAGGATCGCGACCTCGCCAAGGCGATCGACGCCAACCGCGCCGCCTTCGAAACGCCGTTCGCCGGCGCCTGGGCGGGCGCGAAGGAGGGCGACGTCGTGCTCGTCGAGTTCTTCGATTATGCCTGCGGCTTCTGCCGAAAGAGCAACCCCGACATCGATCGGCTGCTCGCCGAGGACCGCAAGCTCAAGGTCGTCTGGCGCGAGCTCCCGGTGCTCGGTCCCGACAGCCAGGCCGCCGCCGAGGCGAGCCTTGCCGCCGCCAAGGCCGGCAAGTTCCGCGCCTTCCACGAGAAGCTGTTCGCCCTCGGCCGCCCGACCGCCGCCACCATCGCCGAAGCGAAGAAGGCGGTCGGAGTGACCGGCGGGGCCGCGCCCGAGTTCCGCGCCGAGGTCGAGAAGAACTACGAGCTTGCCCGCTCCGTCCAGGCAAGCGGCACGCCCACCTTCCTCGTCGGCGACAAGGTCCTGCAGGGCGCGGTCGGCTACGACGCGCTGAAGGAAGCGATCGCGGCCGCGCGCGCCGGTTCCTGAAGCCGCTTCGGAAGCGCTCCGGGCGCGCTTGGGACGACCGGTTTCGACCGCGCCGCTGAGTTCGTTCGGTGAAGGACGCCGACCGGCTTGTTCGGGCAGGTCGTGGTCCTCGCAGGGCCAAATGTCCCTTTCGTCGATAAGCGCGCGATTTCGAAGAGGAAGTACGAAAAGGAGCGACAGGATTATCGCCGCCAAGTGACTGATCCGGAAACCTGCCTTTTTGCGGCCGTCCGGGACGGCGCGGGGAGGGGGAAGGAACTCAAGGGGAAAGAGACCATCTTGTCAGAACCCGACAGCGACCTCACCGACAATGAAGGCACCTTGCTCGCGCTGGTGCTTCGCGAGCAGCCGATCACCGCCTACCAGATCGCCAAGCGCTACGAGCAGTCCCCGGTCAGCAACTTCAACACCAGCAAGGGCAAGATCTACCCGCTGATCCGGCGGCTGCGCGACCGCGGGCTGCTCGCCGCCCAGGCGGTCAAGGGCGACCTGCGCGGCACCGAGCGGCTGGTCTGCACCGATGCGGGCCGCCAGATCATCCGCGCCTGGACCCGGCAGGTGCGGCCCACGCACCTGCTGCTCGAGGATCCGCTCAGGACCAAGATCCAGTCGTTCGACCTGCTCAGCCGCGAGGAGCAGATCCAGTGGGTGGTCGACGCCAAGGCGCTGCTCACCGAGAAGCTCCGCGAGGTGCACGTCTATTCCGATCAGGTGGATGTGCCGTACAAGAACCTCGTCCGCGACAATGCCGTGGCCTCGCTCCGCGCCCGGCTCGACTGGCTCGATCGGGTGCTTCACCAGATCGTTCGAGGCGCCGACGCCGCTTAGAACGCTGCCGAGCGGACAGGGGATGATCGGGGCGATCGGAAGCCGAGCGGCGGGAGCCGGGATCCCCCGGCGCGGCTTCTAGCGCCAGAAGGGGCCGATCGCCCGCAGCTGCCGGTAGGCCTTCTCGGCCGCGCCGACCTGCTCGGCTTCGGTGTCGTTCGACGCCAGCGCGCGATCGGCGTGGCGAAGCATCGCCTCGGCCGTCTTGCCCCTGCCGACCAGCCGCGCGAGCAGCTCGTGCGCGGTCTCGACGTCGTTCAGTTCGCCCAGCCGCTCCTGCATCTCCTCAAGCGCCGCCAGGAACGCCTTCTGGTCGGCCGCTTCATCGGCGGTCTGCAGCGAGGAGAGGAACTCGACCGCGTAGCGCAGCTTCTTGACCTCGATCCGAAGCCGGTGGCGCGGTTCGGCGTCGAGCTCGGCGAGCCGGCGTCCGGCCTGCTTCACCTGGCGCCAGCGCTTGTCGAGCCGGCGCACCGCGAACTCGGGCAGCGACTGGGCCGCGGCCGGGTTCTCGCTGCGCCACGCGCCGGTCTCGATCCACGCGACGAGGTCCAGCATCAGCCGCCGAAGCCGCTTGGAATCGAGCGTCTGGAGAACCCGCGCATAAGCTTCGGAGCGGGCGCCCTCGAGCCGCTGGCGAAGGGCCGCGCCGGGCGAACCGCGCTTGGCGCGCGCCGGCAGCCGCTTGAGCAGCACGTCGAGATTGCGCGCGTCGCCGAGCTGGTCGGTGAACCAGCGCACCTCCTCGCGCAGCCGCTCATATTCGGCGTCGGCGATCACCGGGCGGAACAGGGTGAAGCCGGACCGCAGCCGCCGCATCGCCACCCGCGCCTGGTGGAGCGCCGCCGGGTCCTGCCGTGCCGCCACCAGCGGCTCGTTGAGCCGGAAGTGGCGCAGGCAGGCGCTGGCGATCGCGGCGAAGCCCTCGGCGGCGGTCATCTCCTCGTGGAGCGCGATCCGCTCCGCCTTGGCGACCTTGCCGCTGGCGCCGTCGGCGAGCGCATAGCCGCGCTCGGCCTTGCTCAGCACGCCCAGCCGAAGCGGGATCTGCCCGGCAAGCTCGCGGGCGACGTCGAGCAGCGAAGCGGCATCGCCGGTCTTCAGCTCGAGCTCGATCTCGTTCACCCGCTCGCTGTTCGAGCCGCCGGTGATGGTGCCTTCATCGAGGATCAGCTCGACCTGGCTGCCGCCCTTCATGATGTTCCACACGGTGCGCCTGACGTCCGATCGGATCACCGGCGCGAGGCGCTTGCGGACCTTGCCGGTGAGGATGTCGCCGAGCGGAGTCTCCTCGGCCGCGGCAAAATCGACTTCGCAGCCGTCGACCCGCTGCTCCCATTCCGGCCGGTCGAAAAGCCCCGCCGAAGTCTGGCCGTTCTGCTTGATCGTCTGGACGTAGCGGTCCCCCGCTTGCCGCACGCGAAGCGAGAAGCCGGCCTTCCTCAGAGTGCCCTCGTCGGTGTCGAAATAGGTGGAGACCTGCCGCGCGGGCGTGGCTTGCTGGCCGCTGAGCAATGGATGGTCGCGCAGCAGGCCGCCGCCTCCTTCGTCCACCTCGAGCTTCAGCTCGATCTCGTGCCCGCGGCTCATAGCTGGCCCAGTATTGGCGGCGCCGACTCGCGTGCGGGCGTCTGATGCGGCCTGCTGTAGCAACGATTCTCCATCGTGGGGAAGGGCTGGGGCGGCCGGAGCCGTGCTCGGCCGGGCGTCGGCGTGGTTTACACCCCTTTAACGCTTAACCTTCCTCCGCCAGCTTTCGCGTGCTTGGCGCGCTTCTTGCTGGGCCCGGACGATGCTTAGAAAGTTCGGCCGCCTCTTCACGATCAAGAACCGCTTCGAGGCCTATGCGATCATCTATGCGATCGCGGTCGGCACGGTCAGCCGAGGCTACGACTATGTCGATCGCTATCCGGGCTGGATGGGCTATCTGCTGTTCGCGGCCTGCACGGCCGCCGTGTTCATGGCCGGCGCCAAGATCCTCGACGCCACCGCACCCCGGCGCCGCGAGGGGCGGGAGCGCCGCCTCGCCGAGCGGCGCGCGCAGCCGAGGGGCGCCTAGCCCGACGCCGACAGGCGCAGGTGGGCGCGCCGGGCCGCGATCACCCGGGCGACCTGCGAGGCCAGCTCCGCCTGGCGGAACGGCTTGGTGAGGCGCGGCAGATCGGCGCCCGGGCCTTCGGCGATGTTCGAATAGCCGGTGATCAGAAGCACCGGCAGTTCCGGCACCAGCGCCCGCGCCTCTTCGGCCAGCGAGGCGCCGTTCATGCCCGGCATCAGGAAGTCGCTGACCAGGGCGTCGATCCGGCCCGAATTCTGGCGCAGCACGACCAGCGCCTCGGAGCCCGAGCCGGCCTGGATCACGGTATAGCCGAACTCCTGCAGCATGTGCGCCGTGCCGGTGCGGACCAGCTCCTCGTCGTCGACCAGCAGCACGGTGCCGCCGGCCTGCTCGATAGCGCCGCGCGTGGGCTCGGCCGGTTCGCGGGCGGCGTTGGCGGCGGCGATGGGGAGCCAGATCTCGGCGCGGGTGCCGAGGCCGGGGGTGCTGGTGAGGCGCAGCGCCCCGCCGGACTGGGCGGCGAGGCCGTGCACCATCGACACGCCGAGTCCGGTGCCCTTGCCGACGCCCTTGGTCGAGAAGAAGGGCTCCGCCGCGCGCCGCAGCGTTTCCTCGTCCATGCCGGCGCCCGCGTCGACGACGGCGACCCGGATGTAGCGGCCGGGGCGCAGGTCGTCGTCCGCGCGCTCCAGAACGGCTTCGCCCGCCGTGATCGTCACCTTGCCGCCGCCCGGCATGGCGTCGCGGGCGTTGATCGCCAGGTTGAGGATGGCGAGCTCCAGCTGGTTGGGATCGACCTGAGCGGCGGGGAGGTCGCTGGGAGCGTCGAACTCGACCTGCACCTGGGCGCCGATCGACCGGCTGATCAGCTCCTGCATGCCGCCGAGCAGCACGCCGACATTGACCGGCCGCGGCTGCAGGTCCTGGCGCCGGGCGAAGGCGAGCAGCCGCTGCACCAGAGTGCTTGCCCGGGCGGTCGCCTGGAGCGCGATCGAGATCGTGCGCTGCGCCCGCTCGTCGCCCTGGAGGCGCTGGCGGAGCATGTCGAGCCCGCCCATGATCGGCGTCAGCAGGTTGTTGAAGTCGTGCGCGACTCCGCCGGTCAACTGGCCGATCGCGTCCATCTTCTGCGCCTGGCGAAGATGGCTTTCCGCCTGCTGGCGTTCCGCCGCCTCCTCGACCACCCGATCCTCGAGCGTCGAGTTGAGCCTGAGCAGCGCCGCCTCGGCCGCGCGCTGGGCCGTGATGTCGGTATGGACTCCGACCCACTGGGTGATCTCGCCGCCGGCATCGAAGATCGGCACCGCGCGGATCGCGAAGTTGCGCCACTCGCCGTCGTGGCGGCGAAGGCGGTGCTCGAACACGAAGGTGCGCCGCTCCTCGACCGCGCGCAGCCATGCGTTCAAAGTCGGCTCGGAATCGTCGGGGTGGACCGCCGACGCCCAGCCGTGGCCGCGATATTCGTCATAGCCCTGGCCGGTCAGCGCCGACCAGCCCGGCTGCTCGCCCTCCATCCGCCCGAGCGCGTCGTTGGTCCAGAGCACGCCCTGGACCGCATCGATGGCGGCGCGGAAGCGGTCGTTGCTGGCCTTGAGCTCGGCCTCGGTGCGGCGGCGCACCTCGAGCTCGCGCTCCGCGGCCCGGAACAGGTCGGCATTGTCGAGCGCGACCGCGGCCTGGCCGGCGAGCCCCAGCATCAGCCGCTCGTGGTGGGCGGTGAACCGGCCGACATCCTCATGGCCGAAGAAGAGCCCGCCCATCACCTTGCCGACGCGCGAGGTGACCGGCACCGCAAGGTAGGAGCGGACCGGCAGATGCCCGGCCGGCATCCCGTTATGGGGCTGGTTCTTGCCGTAGCGCGGGTCGGCGAGGATGTCGTCCGACCGGACGACGTCGCCGCCGTCGAAGGTCGGCTTGAAGATCGCGGTCGCGCGGGGCATCGCAAGGTTCTCGAAGTGCGAGCGGTCGACGCCCGACAGCGCGTAGAGCATGTAGCTCTCGCCGCTGTCGCCGACGATGTTGTGGAAGAACGCGCCGAACTGCGCACCCGTCAGCTCGACGCCGGCATCGGTCACGCGCTGCACCGCTTCGCTCCGGTCGAGCACCGACGCGAGCTGCGCGCCGGTCGTGTTCAGGGTCTCGAGCGTCTGGCTCTGCTCGTGCAGCCGCTCCAGCCGCGAGCGCGCCTCATATTGCCGCCGCCGGCCGCGCAGCGCCGATTCGGCGAGGCTGACGAACGTCGTCGGATGGAACGGCCGCTCGACGAAGGTGACGTTGCCGAGCACCCTCAGCAGCCGGGTCGCGCCCGGATTGAGCTCCAGGCCGCCGCCGCGCGAGGTCAGCAGGACGAACGGGAAGTCCGACCATTCCGGCTGCGCTTCGATCCAGTCCGACAGCGGCGCAGCGTCGGCGGTGTGCAGCGATTCCTCGGTCAGCACCGCGAAGCCCGCGCCCGCCTCGAGCTCGCGAAGCAGCGCCGGCAGGCCGTTGCAGATGCACGATTCCAGTCCGGCCTCGCCAAGCATGCCGGCCGCGACGTCGGCATCGCGGCCATGCGGCGCCAGGATCAGGACGCGCTCGGAAAGGCTTCGATTCATTCAGTGTCGTTACGCAGGAGCGGCCTGCCTTCGCCGACATAGTTGGGCACGCCGCGCAGAATCCCCTGGAACTGCTCGAGCGGCTCGCCAACGACGATGCCGCGGGCGCCGATTCGAAATTCCCGGATCATATCCTCATGGCCGCTGGTGCGTTTCTTGATCACTGAGATAGCGCGCCGTACCCGCCCCAGCGCTTCGAAGTAGCGAAGCAGGATCACGGTATCGGCGAGGTACGTAACGTCCACCGGGGCTTTCATATCCCCGACCAGGCCATGCTGGGCGACGGTCAGCAGCGTCGTGACGCCCTGGCGGTTCAGATATTGCAGCAGCTCGTGCATGTGCAGGATCAGCGCCTGCTCCTCCGGCATCGCCGCCTGGTAGCCGTTGAGGCTGTCGATCAGCACGCAGCGCACCCCGTGCTTCTCGACACAGGCGCGGACCTTCTGAGTGAACTCGCCGGGCGAAAGCTCCGCCGCGTCGACCTGCTCGATCAGCAGCGAGCCCGAATCCTTGAGCGCCTGGAGGTCGATCCCGAGGCCCTTCGCCCGGTTGAACAGCAAGCCGATCTCCTCGTCGAAGATGAAGGCCGCCGCGCGTTCGCCGCGCTGGATTCCGGCAAGCGCGAGCTTCAGGGCCAGGAGCGACTTGCCCGTCCCGGCGGGGCCGAGGATCAGGGTGCTCGAACCGCGGTCGAGGCCGCCGCCCAGCAGCTCGTCCAGGCCCGGCGTGCCGCTCTTGAGGACGGTGCGGTCGAAATCGGAGCGGTGCTCGGCCGAAACGAGGCGCGGGAAGACGACCACGCCGCCGGTGCGGATGGTGAAGTCGTGATATCCTCCGCGATATTTCTGGCCGCGATACTTGACGACCCGCAGCCGGCGGCGTTCGGGCCCGTAGCTCGGCGACAGCTCCTCGAGCCGGATCACGGCGTGGGCGACGCTGTGCACGCTCTTGTCGTCATTGCCGCTGGTGAGGTCGTCGAGCAGCAGCACGGTCGCGCCGGTCTTGGCGAAATAGTGCTTCAGCGACAGGATCTGACGGCGGTAGCGCAGCGAGTTCTGGGCGAGCAGGCGGATCTCGGACAGGCTGTCGAGCACCACCCGGGCCGGGTTCACCCGCTCCACCACCTCGAAGATCCGGCGCGTGGTCTCGCCCAGCTCCAGGTCCGAGGAATATAGCAGGCTCTGCTGCTGGGCCTCGTCGAGCAGGCTCTCGGGCGGCACCAGCTCGAAGATATGGAAGGCCTCGCCGATCGCGAAGCCGTGCGAGGTCGCGGTCTCGCGCAGCTCCTGCTCGGTCTCGGACAGGGTGATATAGAGCCCCACTTCGCCGCGTTGGGCCCCCTCGAGCAGGAACTGGGTGGCGATCGTCGTCTTGCCGGTGCCGGGGGTGCCTTCGAGCAGGTACACCCGGTTGCGGGCGAGCCCGCCGCCCAGAATGTCGTCGAATCCTCCGATTCCGAGCGCGGCCTTGCCGTTCAGTTCGCTCACAAAAATCTCCTGCTGGGGCACGCGGGCCAACGCCGTGCGAAGACGTTTCGCCCCTTAAAGGAGCGATTTGATTTGGCATAGGGGCTTGCGATATCCCTTGCAGGATCAAAGGGCTCGGGTGGGAAGCGGACGCATGGTGACATCGTTGCTCTATGTCAGCCGGAGCAATCTCCAGCTGCCCAGGGACGCCGGCGAGATCGATGCGATCGTCGCCACGGCGGAGCGGGCCAATCCGCCCGCCGGGATCACCGGCGCCCTCGTCTTCACCGAGCGCCTGTTCGCGCAGAACCTCGAAGGCTCCGACGAGGCGCTCGACGTGCTGATGGCCGGCATCCGCAGCGATCCCCGCCACCGCGACGTCGACGTCGTCTACCGCGAGCAGATCCCGGCCCGCCGGTTCGAGACCTGGGCGCTGGCTTACGCGGGTCCCTCGACCTTCGTCGCGGGCAACGTCATGCCGCTCACCGACGACGGGCCTCCGGCCGCCAAGCGCAAGGCCGCGGAGCGGCTGATCAGGCTGATGGCACAGTTCGTCCAGGCCCATCTCATCGAGCAGCGTCGGAACAGCCGGCGGGGCCAAGCCGTTGGACCGCAAAGCAAAGGATGATGCGATGACCGCAGAGCGCGACCAGGACAAGAAGCAGGGCGTCCGCGAAGGCCAGGATCCGGTCGCGGAAAGCGGCCGCGGCGGCGGCGGCGACTCGCAGGGCGGCGCCTATCCCAATCCGCATACCGGCAAGAAGCCCGGCAACAGCGGCTTCATGGGCCATGGCGGGCAGACGGAGATGGAATATCACGGCAGCGGCCAGCTCGGCGAGCAGGTGCTCGGCGGCAATCGGAACGCCCCCGCCGCCAAGGCCGGCCCGGGCCGGGACGAGGACGAACGCGACGACCGCTAGGCTGCGGCCCGGCGTTTAGAACGTCGTTTCCGCGATACCCCCGACTCCCGCCTCGCCACGAGCGCGGCCGCATCCCAACTTTTGGTGAAAAGCGCCATCCTGTAGCGCGCCTGAACGGGCGATTCTGCCGCGCTCGGCATGGTTTTGCCCGGAAATCCGCCATTCCGCGCGTTTGGCACGGCTCTTGTAATTCATTGGCAGTCACCGCGGGACAGGCGGGACCGGATCAAAGCCAATGTTTCAGGAGGACAAAATGCTCAACTTCGACAAGCTTCAGAAGACCGCCACCGCCGCCGTCGGCGCCCTCATCCTCACCACCGCCTGCGTCTCTGCCGCGGTCGGCCCGGCCCGTGCCGCCGAGACCAGCCCGGTGATCGCTTCCCAGCTCAATGCCTGAGCTGGTCCTGGTCGGCCGGAGCGAGCTTCGCCCCCTCTTCTCGTTCCGGCCGAAACCAGGTCGTCACTCCCGGGAGTCCAAGGCCATGGGTATATTTTCGCGGACCCGCGACATCATTGCCGCCAACGTCACCGATCTTCTCGATAAGGCGGAGGATCCGGCCAAGATGATCCGGATGATCATCATGGAGATGGAGGAGACTTTGGTGGAAGTGCGCGCTTCGGC
>DASWSP010000115.1:0-42046 GCA_036402575.1 Allosphingosinicella sp.
CTGTACCCGCGCCTTGCGCGCCGGCTCGCCGACAAGATCGACGGAACGGCCGACAAGGACCCGAACGGAATCCTCCTTCACTCGTTGGGGACGACTGCCTAGCGTCGCGGCCGCCTCAGCCCGGCGAACAAAACACTTTCCTACAGCCCCGTCTTCATGGTTCACCATGGCGGATGAAGCACAGGCCCGCATGCCCCGCTGCGCCATTCCGCCTCGCCGTCCGGCGGTCGGTGGCGGAGGGGAGGAGAGGGCGCCCGGCGATGTTCCGGGTGTGACTTTCGTGTCAACTTCGGCGCCGGTTCGCGCCGCCGCGCCGCCGGCGCTGATGGCGTGCGGGCGCCGCCGCGGCTACAGGGGAGCCATGTGCAACGATTATCGACGCACGCCGCCGATGGACACGATCCGCGAGCAGTGGAGCCAGACTCGGCTGCCGCTGCGCTTTCCGGAAGGGTTGCCCAACCTCGCCTCGCTGGAATCGATCCGCATCACCGATCCGGGGGCGATCATCCGTGCGGCGGGCGAGGATCCCGCTGCCGCCGAGCTGGTCGTGCGGCGCTGGTCGTGGCCGGGGGCGGGCGGCAAGCCGGTCTACAATTACCGCTCGGACGGGCGCGAGTTCGGCAGCCGCGCCGATGGCGGGCGCTGCCTGATCGTCGCCGACGGCTTCTACGAATTCACCGCGCCCGCCGACCCCAAGCAGAAGCGCAAGGACAAGTGGCTGTTCACCCTGCCCGGCGAGCCCTTGCTGATGATCGCCGGCCTGTGGCGCTCGACCGCCGAGGTCGGGGAGGCCTTCACCATGCTCACCACGGAGCCCGGCGCGGACGTCGCGCCCTATCACAGCCGCCAGGTCGTGGTGGTCGGCCGCGCCGACTGGGCCCGCTGGCTCGATCCCGCCGTTCCCGCCGCCGAGATCTGCAAGCCGCTCCCGGCCGGCAGCCTCGGCGTCGCCAGGGTCTCCTGACGAAGGGGGCCGCCGCCGCCGCGGCCGCCGGGCGGCGCTCAGGCATGCGGGCGAGCCTTGGCGGCGCCCAAGTTCCCGGCGGGCGCGGTGCGCGGCCAGCTCGCGCGCTAGCGGGCCGTCAGGCAGGGGCGCGCTGATCCTCGAACGGCTCGACGAGCGTGCGCCGCCCGAGCAGGAAGGCGTCGGCGACCAGGCGGAGCGGCTCGAGGTCGACCAGCGAGGCGCGGCAGTCGATCAGGTCGACGAACCGGCCGTAGAGCGCCGGATACTCGCCCGCGCCCGGCCCCTCGACCGGCGCTCCGTCGACCTCGAGCCGCGAGCCGCCGTCGAGCAGCTTCACCGCCACGCCGGCCTCGGTCTCGATCTCGATCGTCCAGGCCTCGCCGCCGCTGTGGCGCCAGTCGAACTCGGCGCCGAGCGGGCCCGAGGCGATCGGGCTGGCGAAGCCGATGCGGGCGGCGATCGGGGTCTGCCGGTTGCTCGGGTAGAGCAAATCGGCCTCGCGCACGAACAGCGGCCCCGCGACGATATGGCTGGCGATCGACAGCGCGTTGATGCCGGGATCGAACACGCCGAAGCCGCCCGGCTCCCAGATCCACTGCTGGCCCGGATGCCATTTGCGCACGTCCTCGCGCCAGACGATCCTCATCGAGGCGATCCGCTGCCCGGCGAGCAGGTCGGCCGCCGCCGCCACCGCCGGGTTCGCCTGCGCGTGCCAGGTCGTCATCAGCGTGAGCTCGCGCGCCCGCGCCAGCCGGGCCAGCTCCTCGACCTCGCCGAGCGTCACGCCCGGCGGCTTCTCAAGCATCGTGTGGAGCCCCGCCTCGAGGCAGGCGCGGGCGATCGGGTAGCGCGCCGACGGCGGCATGGTGAGCGCCGCGGCGTCGAGCGCGAGCTTCGCGCCCAGCAGCGCCTCGACGTCGGGGAAGGCGGGCACGCCCGGCACGCCCGCGCCCTGGCGGCTCACCGTGGCGGCGAGCTCGAAGCGCGGATTGGCGGCGATCGACGGCGCATGCTGGTCCGCCGCGATCTTGCCGAAACCGACGATCGCGATCCGGAGCGGCCTCACCGCCGGCCCAGCCCCGCGATATAGGCGCGCGCCTGATCGCCGACCTGCTCCGGCGACTGCCCCGGCCGGTACAGCCCCGATCCGAGCCCGAACCCGTTGGCGCCGGCATCGAGATAGGGCTGCATGTTGTCCGGAGCGATCCCGCCGACGACGAGCAGCGGCACTTCGGCCGGGATCACCGCGCGCTGCGCCTTCACCACCCTGGGCGATGCCGCCTCGGCCGGAAACAGCTTCAGCCCGTGCGCGCCCGCCTTGAGCGCTGCGAACGCCTCGGTCGGGGTGAAATAGCCGGGCAGCGAGACCAGGTCGGCGCTGGCGGCGGCGTGGATGACGGCGAGGTCGGTGTTGGGCGACACGATGAGGGTGCCGCCGTCGTCCGCCACCCGGGCGACGTCGATCGGGTCGAGCACGGTGCCGGCGCCGACCAGCGCTCGGTCGCCGAACCGGCGGGCGAGGCGGCGGATGCTCTTGAACGGCTCGGGCGAATTGAGCGGCACCTCGATCATCCGGATGCCCGCCGCGTAGAGCGCCTCGCCGACCGCCTCCGCCTCGCCGGGAGTGACTCCGCGGATGATCGCGACCAGCGGGCACTCCGCCAGATACGCCCGGAACCGTTCGATTGCGCTCATTGGATCAGCTCCGCCAGATGTCTCGCGCCCGCCAGGAACGCCTCTTCGCCGTCGATCTCGCGCGCCGGCCGCCCCGCCACCGCCAGCGCGGCCGCGAACAGGCCGGTGAGCTCCGGCCGGCCCATCACCACGATCTCGCCCGGCGGCGCCGAGCGCAGGCCGATGCGGATGTCGCTGCCGATCAGCAGGCCGCTCGTATAGGAAGCCGCGTCCTCGCGCGCCGCCTTGCCGAGCAGCACCCGCGCCCGCACCGAGAACAGCTCGGCGGTAAGCTCGTCGCTCGCCAGCCCGTGCCGCACCCCCGCCTCGAACGCCGCTCCCGCGCTGGCCGGTCCGGCGAGCAGGTCGGCCAGGATGCTGTGCTCGCGCAGCAGGTTGAACAATTCGCCGGTCATGACCGTGCGGAACGAGGCGATGCGGTCGTCCTCGACCTTGATCCACTTGTTGTGCGTGCCCGGATGGCAGACCAGCGCGTCGGACGGGATCATCCCCTCGCCGACCGCGCCGAGCACCTGCACCTCCTCGCCGCGCATCACGTCGGCCGCCGCGCCGTCGAGGTACGACACGCCGGGCACGATCGCGATCCGCTCCGGCTCGACCCATTGCAGCCGCGCCGCCAGCTCGGGCAGGCCGGCGGGGCAGGGGACGTAGGGCGCCTCCACCCAGCCGCGGTTCGATCCGACCATCCCCGCCATCAGCAGCGGCAGGTCGCCGAGCCGGGTGCGGAGCGCGCCGACCGCGTCGCCGAACCCGCCCGCGCCGACGGCGAGGATGCCCTGGTCGTCCTCCATCTCGTCGGTCATCCGGCCGCCGCGGCCGATCGCATAGCCGCGCCGGTTGGTGGTCCCCCAGTCGACGGCGATGAAGCCCTCAGCCCAGCGCATCCGTTCCTCTCATCCCGGGGCCCCAACGCCTGAGGCGGATCGAGGTCCCTTTTCGGCTTTTTCTTTGCCGCCGCCGCGACTATCGGCTCCCCATGGCGGATAGCAAGAGCGCGACCTGCATCGCCGACGTCAAGGCGGTGCTGGGCGAGGGACCGGTCTGGGTGGAGCGCGAGGATGCGCTCTACTGGGTCGACATCAAGGGTCGTCGGATCTTCCGCCGCACCTTCTCCGGCATCCTCACCGAGTGGGAGCCGCCGTTCCAGATCGCCTCGCTGGCGCCGCGCGCGGAGGGCGGCTTCGTCGCCGGCAGCGAGCATGGCTTCGCCTATGTCGATCTCGATACCGGCAGCTACGACGTGCTCGTCGATCCGGAGCGCGAGCGCACCACCAACCGCTTCAACGACGGCAAGGTCGACCGCCGGGGCTGCTTCTGGGCCGGCACGATGGACGACGAGGAGAAAGCGGCGAGCGGCGCGCTTTACCGGCTCTGCTCGCGGCTCGATCCCGTCCGCATGGACGACGGCTACCGGGTCACCAACGGCCCCGCCTTCAGCCCCGACGGCCGGATCATGTACCACAATGATTCCGCCCGGCAGCTCACCTACGCCTTCGATGTGGACGGCGACGGCAACGCCTCCAATCGCCGCGTCTTCGCGCAACATCAGGAGGGCGGCGGCTATCCCGACGGGATGACGGTCGATGCCGAAGGCGGCCTGTGGATCGCCTTCTGGGACGGCTGGTGCCTGCGCCGCTTCTCGCCCGCGGGCGAATGCGTCGGCACGCTCGAGGTGCCCGTGCAGCGTCCGACAAGCTGCGCGTTCGGCGGCCCGGGCCTCGACCGCTTGTTCATCACCTCGGCGCGGATCGGCCTCGACGAGGCGGCGCTGGCGGAGCAGCCGCTCGCCGGCGGGCTGTTCATGGCGGCCCCGGCCGGCATCGGCGGGTTGGCGGAAGCGATGTTCGTCGGCTGAGCCTCTGAGCCGTCTGTGGCGCCGCCGGCGCGCCGCGTGCGCGGAAGCCGAGTTCCTGCTACTTCGTGCTTGAGTGGACGGCGGCGCAGCGGCTGCTCGGCCCGTCCCGGTCACGTTTCGTGGGGCCGAACTGCGCGTTCGATGCAACCTTACGCGATCAGTTTCTTTGTTGCTCCTGTGGGCGTCGGCGGCACGCCGGCCAGGGCTTTCGACAGCCCGATTGAAGCGACTTCTAGAGGGGAGGGCACCATCGCCAATTTCATGTTTGCGACCGGGATCGAGAACAGCATCCCGACGATCAACAACGGCAGGACCCGAGTCGACCAGATGGAATCGTGCGGCCACTATGAAAGGTGGCGCGAGGATTTCGATTGCGTCGAGGAGCTCGGCATCCACTTCCTGCGCTACGGCCCGCCGATCCACCGCACCTTCCTGGGCCCCGGCAAATATGACTGGGAATTCGCCGATATCTCCTTCGCCGACCTGAAGCGGCGCGACATCACGCCGATCGTCGACCTGTGCCATTTCGGCGTGCCGGACTGGATCGGCAATTTCCAGAACCCGGATTTCCCGCAGCTTTTCGCGACCTATTCGGCCGCCTTCGCCGACCGCTATCCGTGGGTGCAGCTCTACACGCCGGTCAACGAGATGTTCATCTGCGCGGTCTTCTCGGCCAAATACGGCTGGTGGAACGAGCAGCTCAAGACCGACCGCGGCTTCGTCACGGCGCTCAAGCACATCGTCAAGGCGAACGTGCTGAGCATGATCGAGATACTGAAGCGGCGGCCCGATGCGATCTTCATCCAGAGCGAGTCCTCGGAATATTTCCACGCCGACAGCCCGAAGGCGATCGGCCCGGCCGAGCATATGAACGCGAAGCGCTTCCTCAGCCTCGACCTCAATTACGGGCGCAGGGTCGACAGCGACATGTACGAATATCTGCTCGAGAACGGCATGAGCAAGGAGGAGTACCAGTTCTTCCTCCACCACCGCCTCAAGCAGCACTGCATCCTCGGCAACGATTACTACATGACCAACGAGCACCGGGTGCACGCCGACGGAGTCACCGAGGCATCGGGGGAGGTGTTCGGCTACAGCGAGATCACCCGGCAATATTACAACCGCTACCGGCTGCCGGTGATGCATACCGAGACCAACCTTCGGGAGGGGCCGACCGGGCAGGAAGCGGTGCAGTGGCTGTGGAAGGAATGGGCCAACGTGCTTCGGCTGCGCAACGTCGGCATCCCGACCGTCGGCTTCACCTGGTACTCGCTCACCGACCAGGTCGACTGGGACACCGCGCTCAGGGAGCAGAACGGCAACGTCAATCCGCTCGGCCTGTACGATCTGGACCGCAACATCCGCAACGTCGGCAAGGCCTACAAGCAGCTGATCCAGGACTGGCGCGACGTGCTTCCGGCATCCAGCGTCTGCCTGGTCGTGCCGATCGTGCCGCCGTCGCAGTCCGGCGGCCTTTACGCCCGCCAGCAGGAAGACGAGGCGGTCGGCCGAACCGCGCGCGAGGACGCGCAGGCCTCCGCGCCCGAGTTCGGGCCGTGAGCAAGGGAGAGCAGGCATGAAGATCGACAGGATCGAAACCTTCTACGTGCCGCCCCGCTGGCTGTTCGTCCGGGTCGAGACCGCCGATGGCGCCGTCGGCTGGGGAGAGGCCAGCCTGGAAGGGCATGCCGAGGCGGTGGACGGCGCGTTCGAGGCGATCCGCGACCGCTTCATCGGCCACGACGCGCGCCGGATCGAGGATATCTGGCAGGTCTCCTACCGCGGCGGCTTCTACCGCGGCGGGCCGGTGCTGATGTCGGCGCTGGCGGGGCTCGAGCAGGCTTTGTGGGATCTGAAGGGCAGGGCGGTCGGCCTTCCCGCCTGGGAGATGCTCGGCGGCAAGGTGCGCGAGCGGATCCGCGCTTACGCATGGATCGGCGGCGACCGCCCCGACGAGATCGGCGACGCCGCCCGCGCCCGCCGCGAGCAGGGCTTCTCGGCGATCAAGATGAACGCCACCGCCGAGCTCGACTGGCTCGGCACGCCCAAGCTGTTCGACGAGGTGGTGAAGCGGGTCGAGGCGGCGCAGGGCGAGGGGATGGACGTCGGTCTCGACTTCCACGGCCGAGTCCACAAGCCGATGGCCAAGCAGCTCGCCAAGGTGCTGGAGCCGCTCGGCCTGCTGTTCATCGAGGAGCCTTTGCTTTCCGAGAATCCGGAGGGGCTGGCGCAGCTGTCGCAGCTGGTCTCGACCCCGATCGCGCTCGGCGAGCGGCTCTATTCGCGCTGGGACTTCAAACCGTTTTTCCAGAGCGGCGCGGTCGACATCATCCAGCCCGACCTCAGCCACGCCGGCGGAATCCTCGAATGCCGCAAGATCGCGGCGATGGCCGAAGCCTATGACGTGGCCGTGGCGCCGCATTGCCCGCTCGGCCCGCTGGCGCTCGCCGCCTGCCTGCAGCTGGCGGCCTGCACTCCGAACGTCGCGATCCAGGAGATGTCGCTCGGCATCCATTACAATGTCGGGCACGACCTGCTGAACTTCGTCACCAACCCCGACGCGCTGAGCCCGGTGGAGGGCTTTCTGCCGATCCCGGAAGGGCCGGGGCTCGGGATCGACATCGACGAGGCGGCGGTGCGCGAGGCGCACAAGGACCGGCACCGCTGGCGCAATCCGGTCTGGCGGCAGGCGGACGGAAGCTTCGCCGAATGGTGA
This sequence comes from Allosphingosinicella sp., assembly GCA_036402575.1. Lineage (GTDB taxonomy): Bacteria > Pseudomonadota > Alphaproteobacteria > Sphingomonadales > Sphingomonadaceae > Allosphingosinicella. Next base: position 7,234 of record DASWSP010000115.1, read on the forward strand.
GGAATCAAAACGGGCACGCCGACGGCATGCCCGTTTCGAAATCCCGGCAAGTCGGGAACGTCGACGGCGCCGGCCCCCCAGCCGGCGCTGCCGCCGTCAGTTCGTCAGGCGACGATCCTGAGCCGGCGCGAGCGGTTGCGCGGCACCCGGCATTCGACGCCGAGCTCCGCCTGCAGCCGCGACAGCTCGCGCTCGCGCGACTGCCGGTAGGCGTCGGCGTAGCGCGCGTCGCATTCCGCCTCTTCGGCGGTCTGCGGACGCCGGAACGAGACCGAGAGCCGGCGGCCGAACACGTCGTCCCCCCGCATCTTCACTTCGGCGTCGGCGGCGGCGGGAAGCCCGTCGCGAACCGCAATCAGATTTTCAATAAGCGCATCGAGCGACGTGCAATCTTTGATCTCGATGAAATCCTTGACCATTCTACTCATAACAACCCCTCCCGAACCCCGGGTTCTTAAATACCTTGCCGCGGAATCGGGTGGCAAGGCGTAACTTGCATTTACCCACAGGAAGTTGCCGCTCGCTGAATGTCGGGGATAGAAAAGGTTAAGCTTATGAGTTCGGACGAAGTTTTCCGGCTGGAGAGCGGGCCGCTGAGGCTGGAGATCGACCCGTCGCTGGGCGGCAGCATCACAAGTTTCCGCTATGTTGCCGGGGGGACACGGCTGCCCGTGCTGCGCGACGCGAAACCGGGATATGCCTCCGTGCTGGAGTCGTCGAGCTTCCCGCTTGTGCCCTATTCGAACCGCATCCGCGGCGGCCGCTTCGTCTTCCGCGGCCGCGAAGTCACGGTCGCTCCCAACGTGCCGACCGACCCCAGTCCGCTGCACGGCCAGGGCTGGATGTCGCCGTGGCGGGTGGAGCGGGCCTCGCCGGCGCAGGCCGAGCTGGTCTTTCGCCACCCGGCCGGAGAGTGGCCGTGGGACTATGAGGCGCGGCAGCATTTCACGCTCGACGACGGCGGGCTCGGCATCCGCCTCAGCTGCCGCAACCTTTCCGGCGAACCGATGCCGTGCGGGCTCGGCCAGCATCCCTATTTCCCCTGCACCGGCGAGACCCGGCTCGACACCGAGGTCGAGGGGGTCTGGACGATCGACGCTGACGTGCTGCCGATCGAGCGGGTTCCCGCCACCGGGCGCTACGACCTTCGCGACCGGCCGGTCTGCGGGCAGGACCTCGATCACGGCTTCGACGGCTGGGGCGGCGTCGCGCGCATCCACACGCCGGGCGCGCCGTTCCGGATCGAGCTGTCGTCGCCGGACGCGGGCTGCTTCCAGCTTTATTCGCCGCCCTCCGGAGGGCTGTTCGTCGCCGAGCCCGTCACGCACACCAACGCCGCGCTGAACGCGCCCGAGGAGGAGTGGGAGCGGCTCGGCCTCAGGGTGCTGGAGCCGGGCGAGGAGATGAGCCTCGACGCCCGGATCGCCGTCATCTCAGCCGGCTAGGAAGCTTCGCACCTCGGCGGCGAAGGCGGCGGGCGCGTCCCACATGATGAAGTGGTAGGAATCGGGCATGCGCTTCAGCCGCGCCTGCGGCGCGCCCGCGTAGGACGCGCGGTAGTAAGCGTCCATCTGCTCCTCGCCGATCGGCGCGTTGGGCGCGCGCACGTACAGCACCGTCATCGGCACCCGGATCGCGCCGAGCTCGGGCCGCAGGTCGGTCGTGATCAGCTCGTGCATCGCGCGCGCGCCGAGCCCCTGGTCACTGGCCAGGCTGTGTCCGATCGCCGCTTCGCGCCTGGCTTGGGTCTTGATCATGGTCGCGATCGACTCCTCGATCCGCTTGCGCCGCTGTTCGGCGGGCTGGGGCGCCGCGAGCATCGCGCGAAGGCCGTCGGCCGTCGGCCGGATACTCTGCGCGGTCGTGCCTGGCGGGCCGAACAGGCCGCCCAGGAACGGCACCATGTCGACCACCATCAGCTTGGAGACCAAAGCGGGATTCCGCGCCGCCACCATCATCGCCATCGTCCCGCCCATCGAGTGGCCGATCAGCGCCGGCCGATCGAGGCGCGCCTCGCGGATGTAGCGGGCGATCTCGGCGGCGGCGGGGGCGGCGACGGGGCCGTCCGAATTGCCGGCGAGCGGGTGGCCGGCAAAGCCGTTCAGCTGCACCAGATGGTAGCGATAGCCGGGCACCGCCGCCACGGTCTCGCGCCATACCTCGCGCGACGAGCCAAGGCCGGGGATCAGCACCACGTCGGCCCCGCTGCCCTCGCTTACCACGCTGATCCGGTCCGACTGGAAGCTTGGCTCGGCCCTGCCCAGCGGCGCCGCGCAGCCGGCGGCCAGAAGCGCCGCGGAGAGCAGGAATTCGCGTCTCTTCATATACCCCCCTCGGCCGGGCTTCGATACCAGTCGCGCTTCAGCCGCGCCGCGGCGAAGAAATAGAGCACCGAGCTCAGCACGTAGAAGCCGAGCCCGTAGAGGATCGAATATTTGAGCGCCTGGTCGCCATAAGCGGCGTTCATCCGGTCGGACATGAAGCCCAGGAAGAAGATGCCGAAGCCGATCCCGATCAGGTTGTTGATGAACAGGAAGCTGGCCGAGGCCGTCGCCCGCATGTTCGGCGGAACGATGTGCTGGACCGCCGCGATCACCGGCCCCAGCCAGGCGAGCGCCAGCATCTGGCCGATCGTGAACAGCACCCAGGCGATCGCGAGCGAGGGGGCGAACAGGCCGAAGGCGAAGGCCGGCGCGGCGATCAGGAAGCAGACCGCCGGGATCAGCGCGTAGGTGGCCTGGTTGTCGGGCCCGGTGCGGTCGCCGAACCAGCCGCCGAGCCACGTCCCGGCGACCCCGCCGACGAGCACGATCGACCCGTAGAACCAGCTCACCTCCATCAGCTCGAGCCCGAAGCTGCGGCTGAAGAAGGAGGGCAGCCAGAAGATCAGGCCATAGCCGAGGATCGACCCGGAGGCGGCGCCGAACGACAGCAGCCAGAAGCTGGGGGTGGCGGCGAGCGTTCGGGCGACGGTGAGGAAGGGCGGCGCCGGTTCGCTGGCGCTTCCGTCGGCGCTGTCGAAGCCGCCGCGCACCGGCTCGGGGATTCCGATCTTGACCAGCAGGGCGGCCGGCAGGCCGGCGAGGCCGACGATGATGAAGGCGGTGCGCCAGTCGAGGTTGCTCGCGATCCAGCCGCCGAAGAACACCCCGAGCGCGGACCCGATCGGGATTCCGAGCGAGAACAGCGCCAGCGCCCGGGCCCGCCGCGCCTTCGGGAAGAAATCTGAGATGAGCGCGTAGGACGGCGCGACTCCGCCCGCCTCGCCGATGCCGACCCCCATCCGCGCCAGGAACAGCTGCCAGAAATTCTGCGCAAGGCCGCACAGCGCCGTGAAGGCGCTCCACAGCGCGACCGAGACGGCGATGATGTTGACCCGGCTCCTGCGGTCGGCGAGCCAGGCGATCGGGATCGCGAGCCCCGAGTAGAACAGCGCGAAGGCGATCCCGCCCATCAGCCCCAGCTGCCGGTCGCTCAGGCCGAGCTCGGCCTTGATCGGAATGGCCAGCACGCCGATGATCTGCCGGTCGATGAAGTTGAAGATGTAGGCGAGGAGCAGGATCGAGAGCACACGGGCTCCGTTTGCCGCTCCGGCTTGCTTGCTCCTCGCCACGATCGTCCCTCTAGAAGTTGAGTCCGACGGTCAGATACACCTGCCGCGGGTTTCCGTAATAGGCCGTAAGCACGCCCTCGGCGCCCAGCGTCGAGCTAAGGCCCGGCTGGCCGTTGGCAAGGACGAACTGCCCCGTATCCTGGTTCTGCCGAAGGAAGTTGTAGCCCGAAACGATATATTCCTTGTCGGTCAGGTTCTTGCCGTGGAGGCCGACCGACCAGCGGTCGTTGTCGGCGACCCACACCAGGCTCGCATCCCACAGCGCGAAGCCTTTCTGGTCGAGGCCCGGGATCGGCAGCTCGAACTGCGACACCTTGCTGCGGTAGGAGAGGGTGGTGATCGCGTTGAAGCGGCCGCCGAACGCCGGAGTGCCGTAATTGAGCGTTCCGCTCGCCGTCCATTTCGGCGTGTTCTGGATCTTGCGGCGGTCGGCGACGTCGATCCCGCGGGCGTCGATGAACTGCTTGTAGTCGGCGTTGATGTAGCCGAGCGACCAGGCGAAGCTCAGCAGGTCGCCGTCGGCGCCGAAATCCTCCGCCACCCTGGCATTGCCTTCGAACTCGACGCCCTGGAAGCGCGCCTTGCCGGCATTGGTGGTGACCCCGATGAAGGTCTGCTGGCCGTTGATGACCGTTCCGACCGAGCTCGGCACCTGCACGTCCTTATAGTCGGCGTGGAATGCGGCCAGCGCGAAGTTGACCCGCCGGTCGAGCAGCGATGCCTTCCAGCCGAGCTCGTAGCTGTCGACCGTCTCGGGGTCGAAGGACATGAACTCGAAGAGCTCGGTGGACGTGCACAGCGCTCCGCTCGGTCCGCGGCAGGCGGTGGAGACGCCGCGCGGATCGAAGCCGCCGCCTTTGAAGCCCTTGGCGTAGCTGGCATAGAGGTTGTGGTCGTCGCTCGGCCGGAAGGCGACCGAGGCGCGCGGCGTGAACTCCTTGAAGGTGGCGGTGCCGGTGAAGTCGGACTGGAGCGCGATGACTCTGCCGGTGCCGCCGAAGAAAGGCGATCCGCCGCCGCCCAGATAGACCTGGCGAAGGATGTCGGAGGTGCGCTCGTCCCAGGTGTAGCGGCCGCCCAGCGACACGCTGAACATCTCGGCGAAATCGTAGCTCGCGTCGGCGAAGATGGCGAAGGTCTCGGTGTCGACGTCGCCGAAGGTGAGGGCGGTGACTCCGCCCGGCAGCCGCACGTCGAACACCGTCTCGGCATTGGCGTCGAGGAAATAGCCGCCCAGCAGCACGGCGAGCGGGCCGCTGTCGTAGACCAGCTGCAGCTCCTGCGAGAGCTGGTTGTTCTTGTAGACGGCGGGCACGTCGACATCGACCGCGGGCAGCGCGTCGAAGTCGATCGGCGAATCGCTCTTGTCCGCGCGGAAGGCGGTGATGCTGCGGAAGGTGAGCGCGTCCGACAGCTCCAGATCGGCGTGGAAGGCGCCGCCGCCCGCCTCGACCTGCTGCTCCGGATCGAGCAGGCCGCCGCGGCTGTCGAACACGTTGTCGAGCACCGGCGTGTTGGTGACGAGGCTTGGGATCAGGCGGTGGCCGCCGCGCGGATCGCTGCTGTCCTTGGTATAGTCGGCCGAGAAGCGCAGGAACGCCCTGCCGAGATCGCCCTCGGCGCTGAAACGGCCCGCCCAAACGTCCTTGTTGTAGTTCTCGCGCCCGGTGGTGGCATTGTCGCCGAAGCCGCCGCGGCTCAGCCGGGCGAGCGATGCGCCGATCCTGAAATCGTCGGTGATCGGCGCGCTTCCGCTCACCACCAGATCGGCCTGGTCGTAGGTCCCGATCGTGGCGCGAACCCGCAGCGACGGATCGCGCGGCAGCCGCTTGGTGACATATTTGACCGCTCCGCCGATCGTGTTGCGGCCGTAGAGCGTGCCCTGCGGCCCGCGCAGGATCTCGATGCGCTCGACTTCGTAGATGTCGAGCACCGCGGCCTGCGGGCGGTTCAGGTAGACGTCGTCGAGGTAGATGCCGACGCCCGCCTCGAAGCCGGCGACCGGATCCTGCTGGCCGACGCCGCGGATGAAGGCGGTGAGGGTGGTGTTGGTGCCGCGCGACGTCTCGAGCGTCACGTTGGGCGTGGTGTCGCTGATGTCGGTGATGTCGGTCGCGCCGATCGCCTCGAGCGCCTCGCCCGTATAGGCGGTGACGGCGATCGGCACGTCCTGCAGATTCTCCTCGCGGCGGCGGGCGGTGACGACGATGTCGCCGGTCGTCTCGGTCGCTTCGTCCGGATTGACCTGCTCGTCGCCGGCGCCGGGCGTGTTCTCGATGTCCTGGGACAGGCCGGGCGTGGCGGCGGCCAAGGCGGCGAGCGCCGTTCCGATCCGGAGGGCGGTGAAGAGTCGGGTCGTGCGGGCCATGGTCGTCTCCTGGGCTATGCTGTCTGGGGGTCGCGGACGCGCGGCAGGCTCGCCGCGAAGTCGGCGATGGCCTGGTTGAAGAGTTCCGGCTGTTCGATGTGCGGCGCGTGCCCCGATCGATCGAACCGGATGGCTCGCGCCCGGGGCAAGGCGCGGGCGAGATGTTCGGCGGTGCCGCCGTCGTAGAGGTGGCTGTGGGCGCCGTGGACGATCAGCGTCGGCTGTTCGATCCGGCCCAGCGCGTCGCGGAAATCCTGCTCCACGAGCGACTCCCAGAGCGCGCCGATCGCGGCCGGATCGTTGCGCGCGAATTCGGCCGCGGCCCAGTCCGCCTCGGCCGCGGGACCGGCGAAGATGGCGCGGGCGGCGGCGGCGGCGAAGCTCGGGAAATCCTGTTCGATGGCGGCCGCGCGGGCGGCGCACAGCTCCGGCGACAGGCCCAGTTCCCAGTCCGGCCCGTTGCGAACCCGAGGCGTCATGTCCACCACCACCGCGCCGGCGAAGCGGTGCGAGGCGGGGCCGGCGAGCACGTGCCAGAGAATGGCGGCGCCGAGCGACCAGCCGATTCCGATCGCGTCGTGAAGGTCGAGCTGTTCCGCGAGCGCCGCGATGTCCGCGGCCATGGTCTCGACCGCGAGGCCGCCGCCGGCGCCGTCGCGCGACTCCCCGTGGCCGCGCAGATCCACGAGGATCAGCCGGAAGCGCTCGGCGAGCGGGTGCTGGCGGTGGAAGAAGCCGTGATGCGCCATCAGGCCGTGCAGGAGCACGAGCGGCCGGCCGCTGCCGATATCGTCGTAGGCGATACGGGCGCCGTCGGCGGTAGTGAGATGCTGCAATCGATCCTCCCCCGGGCCCTCCTCTTTCGGGAGAGTTCACCGAATCCCGATTGCCATAATATGAAACATGAGTCAATGTTCAACTTAGTGCCCACCAAGGGGCTACGGCTGCGGGGAAACACGGTTGGCGAATAGGAATTCGTGTGCTCCAAGGGCGCGAGGGAGAGGCGCGTGGACGGAGCAGTGGAACGGCCGGAGCGATCGCTGATCCATCGGATCGATCGAGTTCGGCTTGTCGATCGAGGAGAATTTCTCCCAAGGGGCCTGAACTTTCCGAACGTTTCGCACTCCCGGTCGCTCGGCCCGGGAGGGGAACTCGGCGCGGCTGCGGGTATCGGCGGATGACTGTGACGGGCAGTGCGGCCGCCGTCGACAAGACCCCGCGCACCGAGCGGGGGCGAAAGACGCTTCGGCGCGTGCTCGAGGCGGCGGCGCAGGAGTTCGGCGAGCGCGGCTTCCACGACGCGGCGATCACCGGCATCACCCAGCGCGCCGGCGTCGCGCTCGGCACCTTCTACACTTATTTCGAGAGCAAGGAGGAGGTGTTCCGCGCCCTCGTCCGGGACATGAGCCACGCCACCCGGCAGCACGTCGCCGAAGCGGTGCGCGGCGCCCCCGACCGGCTCACGGCCGAGCGGCTGGGGCTGGAGGCGTTCATCGCGTTCGTCCGGGAACATCGCGAGCTTTACCGGATCATCGAGGAGGCGCAGTTCGTCGCCCACGACGCCTATCGCGAACATTATCTGACCTTTGCCGAAGGCTATCGCCGCAACCTCGCCGCGGCCCGGGCGCGCGGCGAGATCGCCGACGGCGAAGACGAGCCGCGCGCCTGGGCGCTGATCGGGATGAGCGTGTTCCTCGGTATGCGCTACGGCCTGTGGGACGAGGATCTGTCGCCGGCGCAGGTCGCCGACATCGCCATCGACCTCGTCTCGGAAGGACTCAGGAAGCGGACGTGATCGAGCAATTGCCCGATCTGTGCGCCAAGCGGGCGGCCCTGGCGCCGGATCGGGTGGCGCTGGAGGAGGCCGCCACGGGGCGCAGCCTCAGCTACGCCGCGCTGGACGACCGCGCCGCGCGGGTCGCTTCGCTGCTGCAGGCGCGCGGCATCGGCGAGGGCGACCGGGTCGCGATCCTGTGCCGCAACCGCATCGCCTTTTTCGAGATATTGTTCGGCTGCGCCAAGCTCGGCGCCATCCTCGTCCCGTTCAACTGGCGCATGCCGCCGCCCGAGCTCGACCAGCTGGCGCAGGATTCGGAGCCGGCGCTGCTCTTCTACGAAGGCCGCGACGCGGGCGCCGCGTCGGCGATGAAGTGCGCGCCGCCGGCGATCGGACTGGACGACGATTATGAGGCGCTGGTCGATGCCGCGGCACCGGGACGCTTCCGCGCGCACTGGCCAGCCGACGGCGTGTGGTACCTGCTCTATACCTCGGGAACGACCGGCCGGCCCAAGGGCGTGATCTACACCTTCCGCATGGCGCTCGCCAATTACGTCAACATCCGATCGGCGGTCGACCTGCGGGCCGGGGATTCGACGCCCAATTTCCTGCCGCTGTTCCACACCGCCGGGATCAACCTCCATAGCCTGCCGACGCTGTTTGCCGGCGGCCGGGTGATCATCCTCGAGGAATTCGACGCCGAGGCGCTGGTGGCGCTACTCGAGGCGCGGCGGCTCGACACCTTCTTCGCGGTGCCCGCCGTCTACCAGGCATTGCTCGATCACCCGCGCTTCGCCGCAGCGCCGCTCGGCGCCGTCCGCCATTGGGGCTGCGGCGGGGCGCCGCTGCCCGACGCGATGGTCGATCGCTACCGCGCCCTCGGCATCCGAGTCTGCAACGGCATGGGCATGACCGAAACCGGGCCGACCGCCTTCCTCGCCGATCCCGCCGACGCGTGGGACCGGATCGGATCGGTGGGCAAGCCCCAGCTCCTGTGCAGCGTCCGGATCGTCGACGAGGCGGGGAGGGACGTCGAAGGCGAGGCGGTCGGCGACCTGCTGTTCGGCGGCCCCGGAGTTACGCCCGGCTATTGGCGCAACCCGGAGGCGACCCGCGCCGCCTTCACCGACGACGGCTGGCTGCGCTCAGGCGACCTTGCCCGCCGCGATGCCGACGGCTTCTACTATGTGGCGGGGCGGCGGAAGGAGATGTTCATCTCGGGCGGCGAGAACGTCTACCCGGCCGAGGTCGAGAACGTGCTCTGCGCCCACCCGGCCGTGTCCGAGGTCGCGGTGGTGGCGATGCCGGACTCCAGATGGGGCGAGGTCGGCCGCGCCTTCATCCTGCCGATCAAGGGCGTGGCCGCGCTCGACGGCGGCGAGCTCGAGGCCTTCTGCCGCGAGCGCCTGGCCGCCTACAAGGTGCCGAGGCGCTTCGACATGGTCACCGACTTCCCGCGCACCGCCGCCGGCAAGATCCAGAAGCACCTGCTAGCCGAACTTGGCGGGCCGCTTCTCGAAGAAGGCGCGAAACGCTTCGGCGGCCTCGGGTGAGCGCAGCCGCTCGGCGAACAGTTCGCCTTCCTCGCTGTAGCGCTTCTCGACCGAGTCGCGGTCGCTGCGGATCAGCCGCTTGGTGAGCCGCACCGCCTCGGGCGGCTTGGCGGCGACTTGCCCCGCAAGGGCGCGGACCCGGCTCTCGAGGGCGTCTTCGTCGACGATCTCGCCGATCAGCCCGTAGGCGAGCGCCCTCTCCGCATCGAACGGCTCGCCGAGGATCAGGTGCCTTGCGGCGGCCTGCGGGCCGACGAGGCGCGGGAAGAGCAGCGAGCTCGCAGCCTCGGGGACGAGGCCGAGATCGACGAACGGCATGTGGAACAGCGCCGACCGGGTCGCCACCACCAGGTCGCAGTGGAGCAGCATCGTCGTCCCGATCCCCACCGCCGGCCCGCTCACGCCCGCCACCAGCACCTTGGGGAAGGCCGCGATCGCGCGGATGAAGCGGTAGACCGGCTTGTCCATGCCGACCGGCGGCGTCTCCTGGAAGTCCTTGAGGTCGTTGCCCGACGTGAAGACGCCGCTGCTGCCGGTGATCGTCGCCACCGCGACCGAATCGTCGCTGGCCGCGGCCTCGAGCGCATCGGCGAGCGCGGCGTACATGGCGTGGGTGAGCGCGTTCTTCTTGTCCGGCCGGTTGATCCGCAGCTCGAGCGTCGGCCCGCGCGCTTCGACGAGGATGTGGTCGGACATGGCTGCCTCCGCTCAAAGCGCGTCGATAGATCGGGCGGCCGAGGAAACCAAGCCGGGCGCCGTGCGTCTGTGCGCGATGATCCGCGCAGTGCTGTTCGATGTCGACGGAACCCTGATCGACAGCAACGACCTCCACGCCGCCGCGTGGCAGCAGGCGTTCAGGCATTTCGGAGTCGAGCTGCCGTTCGACCGCGTCCGCGGCCAGATCGGCAAGGGCGGCGACAATCTGATCCCGGCGCTGCTCCCGCCCGAGCTGGTCGAGCAGCGGCAGCAGGAGATCGAGGACTACCGCTCCGAACTGTTCAAGCGCGACTATCTGCCGCGGGTGGTTCCGTTTGCGGGCGTCCGGCCGCTGTTCGAGCGGCTCTATGCGGACGACAAGCGGATCGTGCTCGCCTCCTCGGCCAAGCGCGCGGAGCTCAGCTTCCACCTCGACGTGATCGGCGCCCACGACCTCGTCGCCGCGACCACGTCAAAGGACGAGGTCGAGCATTCCAAGCCCGACCCGGACATCTTCGCCGCCGCCCTGGCCAAGGTGGCGCCGCTCGGGCCGGACGAGGTCGTGGTGGTCGGCGATTCGCCCTACGACATGGAGGCTGCGGGCAAGCTCGGCATCGCGTGCGTCGGCCTTCGCTGCGGCGGCTTCGAGGAGGCGGTGCTGCGCGAGGCGGGCGCGGCCGAGATCTACGACGATCCCGAGGATCTGCTCGGCCGCTACGACTCCTCGTTGCTCGCCCGCTAGCGGGCCGCGTCGCGGATCGCCGCCGCGACCTCGTCGGTGGCGCTGTAGTGGACCATGTGGCCGGCGCCCTCGACGATCGTCAGCTTGCTGCCCGGAACCTGCTCGTGCAGCCGCTCCGCCTGGGCGTCGGTCCGGACGATGGCGTCGCCGCGCCCGGCGACGATCGTCACCGGCAGCCTCAGCGCGGGATAGGAGGCCTGGAGCGCGCCCGCGGCGGGAACCATCAGCGCGGCTTCCGCCGCCTCGGCGCGGATCTGCGAGGGCCGCAGCGCCATCTCGACCGGGAAGCCGGCGAACTTGTCGGAGACCGGCGCGGGGCTGAACGCCTTGCGCGCGGTCACCGGCGTCAGCGCCGCGCCGACGATCGGCGAGACCGTGTAGCGCATCACGTCGCCAAGCAGCGGCACCGCGGGCGGCGACAGCAGGAAGACGTCGCCGCGCACCGACGGGAAATAATAGCCGGCCACCAGCACCAGCCCGGAGATGCTGCCGGGGTGGTCGGCGGCCAGCGCCAGCGCGACCATCGCGCCGAAGCTGTGGCCGACGACCAGCGGCTTGTCGACCTTGAGCTCGCGCAGAGCCTGGGCGATCAGCTCGGCTTGCGCGCGCGGCGTCCATATCGTGGTTCGAGGCCGCTCGCTGTGGCCGAAGCCCGGCCGGTCGAAGGCGATCACGCGGTTGGTGGCGGCAAGGGCGTCGAGCAGGCCCGATGCCTCCCAATCCTCGATCATCGCGCCGTTGCCGTGCAGAAGCACGATCGGCTTGCCCTGGCCGCGCTCGACATAATGAAGCGCGACCCCGGCGACGGTGACGAAGCTGCCGGCGGGCGGATTGTCCTGCTCGGCGCGCCTGGCGCGCCGGCGGTTGAGCAGAGCGGTGGCGGCCAGCGCGGTTCCGGCCGCGGCCGCGCCGGCGCCCCACTTCCAGAGGCGGGTGTCGCGGCGGCCGTTGGCGCGGGCGGCGGCAAGCTGATCCGGTGAGCGCTGGTCGCGCATGGCTGTTTCCTAATGTTGAGAGGGAGTTGCCGGATGAACGCCGCCGGTCTGGATAAGTTGCCCGCCGCCGTCGCCGTGCTCGACGAGCAGCGCCAGCAGCGCGAAGGTGGCCAGCCAATGCTCGCCCATATAGTCGCCGGCGACGTGCGGCAGGCTGGCGTCGAGATGGGCGTCGGCGGTGTCGAGGGCGAGCTTTGCAAGCGCGGGATCGAGCGCTCCCGCGAGGCCGCGCCAGCACCAGGCACGGCTGAGGTTGAAGCCGTCCAGGTGGGCGATCTTCCCGTCCGAGCGGTCGGACACGATGGCCGGCGTGAAGAGGCTGCGCGGCTCCCCGGCGGCGAGATCGGGCAGGAAAAGGCCGAACCACTCCCGGAAGTCACGCTCCGGAAGCACGCGCCGCATGAGCAGCGCCTCGACCAATGCCGAAGAGAGGAAATCGTCGCCGCCCGGCTCCCAGCCGGGGCAGTTCCGGTCGCCGCCGAAATAGTGGCGGGCGCGGCCGCGGATCAGCGCGGCGAGCGCTTCGTCATGCTCCTGCGCCCAGCCGAGCGCCAGGATCAGCGCGAAGGCCGTGTTGAAGTGCGTGCCGGTGCGGATCGGATAGGTGAGCCGCGGCAGATGGAGCTTGAAGCGATCGGCGAAGTCCCCGGCGAGCGGCTCCAGCACGTCGCCCCGCCCCTGCCGCGCCGCCTCCTGGTGGAGCGCCAGCAGCCATGCCCAGCCATAGGGACGCTCGAAGCTGCCGCTGTACGCGCGCAGCAGATAATCGCGCTCGCCCGCCACCTTGTCGGCGGTCAGCATCTCATCGGCCAGGGCCTCGATGCGGCGGCACAGCGGCAGGCCCGGGAACAGCCGCCGCACGGTGAGCAGCAGCCAGTAGCCGTGGACGCAGCTGTGCCAGTCGAAGCTGCCGTGGAAGATCGGGTGGAGCGCGCGCGGGCCGAGCACGTCCTCCGGCCCGTCCATCACATGGTCGAGCTTGTGAGGATATTCCTGCCGCACATGGCCGAGCGCGATCTCGGCGAAGCGGGCGGCGGTGTCGGGGCTCAAACGGTGCTTCATATCCGGCCTTTCAAATCCTGTGCTTCGCATCGCGCCGCAGCCTGTGTATCGGAAGGCGGATGACCGACACACCCGAAGATGGCGATCTGGTGGGCTCTCCGCCGAAAATCGAGGTGCCGCAGGAGGTGCAGGAGGCGGTGCGGACGCTCATCCGCTGGGCGGGCGACGACCCGGAGCGCGAGGGGCTGCTCGACACTCCGGCGCGGGTGGCGCGGGCGTGGCGTGAATATGCCCGGGGATATGAGGAAGACCCGGCCCATCACCTCAGCCGCACCTTCGAGGAAGTCGGCGGCTATGACGAGATCGTGCTGTTGAAGGACATCCCGTTCCAGTCGCATTGCGAGCACCATCTCGCGCCGATCATCGGCAAGGCGGCGATCGCCTATCTGCCCAACGACCGCGTGGTGGGCATCTCCAAGCTGGCGCGGGTGCTGCACGGCTTCGCCCGGCGGCTGCAGGTGCAGGAGCGGCTGACCGCTCAGGTCGCCGACTGCATCTGGGACCATCTCGAGCCGCAGGGCGTGGCGGTGGTGATCGAGGCGAGCCACGCCTGCATGACCGCCCGCGGCGTCGGCACGCCGGGCGTGATGATGACGACGAGCCGGATGATGGGCACGTTCCGCACGGACGAGCGCAGCCGGCGCGAGGTGCTTGCGCTGATGGGTTACTGAGCGCCCGCGAAGTTGATGATCGCGGGGTTGGCCCCTAGCCGCGGAGCGGCTTGTCGGGCCGAAGGGCGGCGCTGATCTCGAAAATCCTGACGATGATCGCGCGCTCGTCCTCGCTCAGATGCGGGTTCCAGCAGTCGAGGATCAGCAGCGCGCGGTCCTGGTCGCTGCGGTTCCATGCCTCATGCTCGATCGTGTCGTCGAACACGAAGGCCTCGCCCTCGCGCCACGCCCTCGTTTCCCCGCCGACCCGAAAGCCGCAGCTTCCCGGCACGATCAGCGGCAAATGGACAATCGAACGGATGTTGGTGACGCCGGTATGCGGCGGGATGGTCTTGCCTGCCTTGAGGATCGAGAAGAAGATCGCGGGCGCCCGGCCCGGAATGGTCGCCAAAGGCAGGGCCTCGACCAGCTCCGCCGTCCGCGGGACGCGCTCGCAGACGGCATCGATCCGCTCTCCGTCGCGCCACAGGTGGAGCGCGCTCCAGTCGGGCGAACGGTCGAGCTCGCTCCAAAGGTTGCGCGGAGTCCCTGGCGGCATGTCGATGTAGGGGGCGAGGCCCGGATCGGCGCTGTCCAGGATGGCTTGAAGCTCGTCGCGGATAATGGGCGTCGCCGCCTCCAGCCGCTCCAGCCAGGGGAAATGATCGCGATCGAAAAATTCGTCGGCGGGCAGGAACGGGTAGAAGAAGCCGTGGCACCGGTGAGGGAGCATTTCGCGACGGCCGATCATCATGTCGACCGCCGCCGACGCGCGCCCGCGGTCGCGCTCGCTGGCCGCGTCGAGCGCGTCCGCGAGGCCGGCGTCGAGCGCGTCGGCGAGTGCCTGCCGCTGACCGGAAAGGAAGGCGGCGGCGTGGTCGATCAGCCGGCTGAGCTGGGGCGTCGGATCGGGGATCTGGACCATCAGGCTCAAGGCGACATTCCAGCGGTCGGTGGCCGAGCCCAGCTCCCCCCGCCGCTCGTGCAGCTCGGCCAAGCGGATCAGCGCCATCAGATGGGTCTGGTCGATCGCCAGCGCCTGCTCGAGCGCCCGCCGCTCGGCGTCGTCATCGCCGGCGGCGCGCTGCGCCGTCGCAAGGTTCATCCATAAGGCGGCGGCGGTGGGATCCGCCTGCGCCGCAGCGGTGAAATGGACGATCGCTTTGCCGGCATCGCCCGCCTGGAGCGCCTGCAGGCCGAGCGCATTGCGAAGCTGGGGCGGGCTCTGGTCGACGCTCGGCATGGCGGCAATTGAGGCGATGCCAAGGGTGGGGTCAAGCCGTCTGCGGCGCGATGTGGCTTGCCCAGCGCGGTGCGGCGAGCCAACGTTCGAGGGGCCAACTCGCGGACATCCGGAACGGCCGCCGCGAGCGACCGGCGCTCCCTTCCGCCGCCGTTACTTCACCACCGGCAGCTCGATGTGGCTCGCCTGGTTCGGCGCGAAGAAGATGCGGTGGGTGGCGGGTCGGTAGTCGGCGGGCTTCGCCTTGGCGATGTTGTCGACCCAGGTCTGCGGATTGCGGTCGTAGAGCGGGAACCAGCTCGACTGGACCTGGACCATGATGCGGTGGCCGCGCTTGAAGGTGTGGTTGGCCTGGGGCAGGCGGACGCGATAGGGGGCGACCTCGCCCGGCGTGGCGGGCTTGGGCTTATCCAGGCTCTCGCGGTAGCGCCCGCGCATGATGTCGGCAGAGACCATCAGCTGATAGCCGCCGAGCTGCGGGTTCGAGCGCACCTCGGGCGGATGGACGTCGATCAGCTTCACCACCCAGTCGGCGTCCTGCCCGGTGGTCGACGCGAACAGGTTGGCGAAGACCGGGCCGCTGATCGTCAGCGGCTCGGCGAGCGGCTCGCTGACGAAGGTGAGCACGTCGGGACGGTCGGCGAACGGGCGCTGATCGTCGACCAGCCAGTTCCGCCAGGTCGAATCCGGATTGTACATCGCGAGGGTGGGGCGGACCCGGTAGGGCACGGGCTTGGCGGGATCGGAGACATATTCGGCATAAGCGGCGACTCCGGCCGGCGGCTGGAAGCCGAGGCGTCCGCCGGGCAGCAGGTGGAGCCGCGTCGTCTGGACTCGGCCTTCGGCGGGCCAGCTGCGATAGCTGCGCCATTCCATGGCGCCGGTGTCGTAGGCCAGCACCGGCGGCGTCGGCTGGGCGGGCGCCACGCCTTTGAGGTGCTGGTCCCAGAAGGGGAGGAGGACCTTCTCGCGGAACCAGAGGCTGGTGTCGGCCTCCCATTTGAGCGGGCCGAGGGCGGAGCCGTCGTGCTGCGACTGGCCGTGGTTCCAGGGGCCGGCGACGAGGAAGACCATGTCGTTGCCGCGGTCCTTGGCCTCCAGCGCCTCGTAGGCTGCGATCCCGCCGAAATTATCCTCCTGGTCGAACAGGCCGTGGACCAGCATCACCGGCAGCCTGAGCTCGGAGCGGGCGAGCAGATGCTGCACCGCCTGGCCGCGCCAGAATTCATTGTAGCTCGGGTTGTCGACGATCTTGCGCCAGGTCTTCAACTGATCGCCCTTGTAGCGGCGGGCGAAGTCGTCGGCCGAGCCGGCGGCCATGTAGGCTTCGTACATGTCGCGATAGCCGAAGGGCGGGCTGTACTCGCTGCTCTTGTCGGTGCCCATGTTGTAGATCCACTCGAACATGGTCTGGCGGAGCGCGCCGTTGTGGTAGAAGTCGTCGCCGATCCAGCCGTCGACCATCGGGTACATCGGCACCGCGGCCTTCAGCGCCGGGTGCGGATCGAGCATTCCCATCAAGGTGAGCCAGCCGGGATAGGAGACGCCGGTGATGCCGACGCGCCCGTTATTGCCGGCGACGTTCCTCACCAGCCAGTCGATCGTGTCGTAGGTGTCGGTGGTCTGATCGACCTTGCGGTTGTTGAGCGGGCCGCGGACCGGCAGCGTCATCACATAGTCGCCCTGCGAGTCGTAGCGGCCGCGAACGTCCTGGTAGACGCGGATGTAGCCGGCTTCGAGCAGCGATTCATCGGCGGGCGGGAGCACCATCGCGGCATGCGGGCTGCTCGCCTGGCTGGTCGGCTTGTCGGCGCCGTAGGGGGTGCGGGTGAGGATGATCGGCGCGGGCTTCGGCCCGTTCTTCGGGATGACGATGACGGTGTGGAGCTTGACGCCGTCGCGCATCGGGATCTCGACCTCGCGCCGCTCATGGTCGAAGGCGTCGGTGACCGGGGACCAGGTCTTGGGGATCTCGCTCTGCGCCGCCGCCGGGGCGGAGAGACACAGGCCCAGACTGAGGGCGGCGACGGCGAACGTACGCTTGAACAGCATCATGTCCTCCCTTTTTTAGGAAGGCGTATAACGGGCGGGCGGCGGTGGCTAGGGGGCTGGAGCCAGCGCGGCCGCCAGGCGCTGGCGCGGATCCGGATCGGCGAGCTGCCGGCGGATCAGGACGAGCAGCGCGACCGGCACCAGCGGCAGCAGGTTGACGCTGTCGTTGAAGCCCCAGCTCTGGGCGAGGCTGACGAACGGCACGCACCACAGCAAGGCGAGCAGCCGGCGGTCGGCGCCCGCGCCGGCAAGCCACAGGAAGGGGATCAGCAGGATCAGGGTGTCGTAGAGGAACAAATAGGGGCTGATCAGCAGGGTCGCCGCCGCCAGCGCCGCGGACTTGGCGGGAAGACCGGCCTTCGAGCGCCAGACGCGCCATGTGGCGAGCGCCGCCGCCGCGGCGACGGCGCCGTGGACGATCCAGGCCGGGCCGCTGGGCAGGCCCGCCAGGCGAAGCGAGGCGTAGACGCTCGCCATCTTGTGCCAGCCCGCACGGCCGTCGGTGACGATCGTCGAGAGCAGGGGCGCGAGCTCGGCCATCGCCAGATAGGGACCCGAACCGAACAGCAGCCAAGCGAGCAGGAGCAGGCCGGCGGACGAGAGCGCGGCGCCGGCGAAGGCGCGCCACTGGCGGGCGGCGATGAAGGCGAACGGAAGCAGCAGCCCGAGCTGCGGCTTGATCACCAGGCAGCCGAGCACGAGACCGGCGAGGAAGGGACGTTTGCCGAGCAGCGCCAGGCCGCCGATGAACAAGGCGGCGGTGAGGAAGCCGTTCTGGCCGACGATGGCGTTCACCAGCACCGCCGGGAAGGCGAGCAGCAGCCAGCGCGAGCCCGGCCAGGCACGGGCGGAGACGGCGAAATAGGCGGCGAAGGTGGCCAGCACCCATGAAGCCGCGGCGATCGAATAGGGGAGCAGTCCGAACGGCAGGACCAGCAGCAGGAAGGGCGGCGGATAGCCGAACGGCATCAGGCCCTCGCGCGCCATCACCCGTTCCTGGACGGAGCGGTGCAGATCGACGTCGTAGGCCGCCGCCGGATCGCCGCCGAGCGCCAGCACCGCGGCGGCCCAATAGCTGATGAAATCGGTGCTGGAGGTGTGGAAGAGGTTCACCCAGACCGCCAGCGCGCCGACGAACAGGACGAGCAAGGCGGCCGCCCGGGCGGCGCGCGGATAGGGGCCTTCGCCGATCGTCTGCTGCCGCTCCATCGCGGCACCGAGGCTTAGCGGAGGATGGTTAAGGTCCCCTTGCGCGGCCGGCGATCGCCGATAGTCTGCGCTCGAACCGAGGAGGATCGTCGATGGCGGAGGGGGAGCGGACGCCGCTCAGGCGCGTGGTGATGGCGAGCCTCGTCGGCACCACGATCGAATGGTACGATTTCTTCCTCTACGGCTCGGCGGCGGCGCTCGTCTTCAACAAGCTGTTCTTTCCCGATTACGATCCGCTCACCGGCACCCTGCTCGCCTTCGCCACCTATGCGCTCGGCTTCGTGGCGCGGCCGGTGGGGGGAATCGTGTTCGGCCATTATGGCGACCGGATCGGGCGCAAGCGTCTGCTGATGCTGAGCCTGATCCTGATGGGCGCCGCGACCGTTCTGATCGGCTGCCTGCCCACCTATGCGCAGATCGGCATCTGGGCGCCGGCCGCGCTGATCGCGCTGCGCCTCGTCCAGGGCTTCGCGGTCGGCGGCGAATGGGGCGGCGCGGTGCTGATGGCGGCGGAGCATGGCGACGCGGCCCGGCGCGGCTTCTGGGCGAGCTGGCCGCAGGCGGGCGTGGCGGCGGGCAATCTGATGGCCGCCGGGATCCTCGCGCTGATGGCGGGCGTGCAGAGCGAGGCGGACTTTCTCGCCTGGGGATGGCGGATCCCGTTCCTGCTGTCGGCCGTGCTGGTGGTGGTCGGCTGGTATATCCGCAACCGCGTGGCCGAGAGCCCGCTCTTCCAGCAGGAGCTGGCCGAGGCCGAGGTGCCGCCGAAGCTGCCGGCGATGGAGGTCGTGCGCGAACGGCCGCGGGCGCTCCTGCTCGGGGCGGGCCTGCGCGTCGGCGAGAACATCTCCTACTACATCCTCACCGTCTTCTCGCTGACGTACCTGGTGGACGTGGCGGCCGAGACGCGCAGCCTGGCGCTCAACGCGCTGCTGATCGGGGCGGCGGTGCAGTTCTTCGCGATCCCGCTGTTTGCGGCGCTGTCCGACCGGATCGGGCGGCGGCCCGTCTACGCCTTCGGCGGGCTCGGGCTGGCGGCGTGGAGCTTTGCGATGTTTCCACTGCTCGGGAGCGGGGACAATGGCTCGATCGTGCTCGCGGTCGTGGTCGGGCTGGTCCTCCACAGCGCCATGTACGGGCCGCAGGCGGCGATGATCGCCGAGCTGTTCCCGACCCGGATCCGTTATTCGGGCGTATCGATCGCCTATCAGCTGACGTCGATCGTGGCCGGATCGCTCGCGCCGATCATCGCGCTCGCGCTCTACCAGCGCTACGACAGCGCGGTGCCGGTGGCCATCTATGTCGGAGTGACCTGCGCGATCAGCGGAGCGACGGCGCTGCTGGCGCGCGAGACGAAGGGGCTGGAGCTGGCGGCGATCCGGTAGCCAGCAGGCGGCGGGCGAGCAGGAAAAGCAGCGCGGCAGGCGCGAGCGGCATCAGGTTCACCGTGTCGTTGAAGCCCCACATCTGCGCGATCCCGACCAGCGGGAGGCACCACAAGGCGGCGAGCAGGCGGCGATCCTCGCCCTGGGCCGCGAGCCAGAAGAAAGGCGCGATCAGCAGGACCATGTCGTAGATGTAGAGATAGGGGCTGACCAGCATCGAGCCCGCCGCCAGCGCGGCGACCTTGGCCGGAGTCTCGAGGTCGCGGCGCCAGATCGCGCAGACCAGCGCGGCCGCGGCGAGCGCGGCCGCGCCCTGGCCCGCCCAGGCAAGGGTGGCGGGCAGGCCGGCGAGGCGAAGCGAGGCGTAGACGCTGGCCATCTTGTGCCAGCCCGACAGGCCGTCGGCGGCGATCCGGCTGTAGAAGGGGGCGATCTCGAACATCGCCGCATAGGCTTGCGAGCCGAAGGCGAGCAGGGCGAGCAGCAGCAGGCCCAGCGAGGAGCAGGCGGCGCCGGCGAAGGCGCGCCACTCGCGGCCGGCGGCGAGCGCGAAAGGGAGGAGCAAAGCGAGCTGCGGCTTGATCACCAGGCAGCCGAGCAGCAGGCCGGCGAGGAACGGGCGCTTCGGCAGCGCCAGCGCGCCGGCGATGAACAACGCCGCGGTCAGCATTCCGTTCTGGCCGACAATCCCGTTGAGCAGCACCGGCGGGAAGGCGGCGATCAGCCAGCCGCTGTCGGGGAGGAGCCGCCGGGCGGCCGCGAACAGGGCGGCGTAGCTGCCGGCGATCCAGACCGGGGCCGCGAGCACGTAGGGAAGCAGCCCGAACGGCAGCAGCATGAGCAGGAAAGGCGGCGGATAGGCGAACGACATCAGGCCGGTGAACTGGCGCAGCCCGTCCTGCACCGCCTTGTGCGCCGCGATATCCCAGGCCGCCGCCGGATTGCCGTCGAGCGCGAGCCGAGCCGCCGCCCAGAAGCTGATGAAGTCCATCTGCTGGAGGTTGAACGCGTTGTGCCAGAGCGACAGAGCGGTCGCGAAGATGAACAGGCCGCCGAGCGCCCGCGCCGGGATCGCAAACAGCTCGCCCTCAACCCCGTGCCGCATGACCTGCCCCTCGCGAAGGGACGGGTTAGCGCGCTTTGGTTAACCGAGCGTTGTGCCGCCGTTCATGGCTTGTCGGCCCAGCAGCGCAGCAGGTTCTGCTGGATGAGCTGCAGGCGCGTGAAGTTCTCATGCTTCATCTGAAGCCCTTCGAGGGCGGCGACCTCGTTGAGCTCGTAGAGCGTCTCGCGGTGGAAGGGGTCCTTGATCTGGCTCTGGATGAAGGTGATCGCCACCAGCCGCTCGCCCTTGGTCACCGCCTCGACCTCGTGGAGCATGTCGGACGGGTAGACGATCGCCCAGCCCGGCTGGAGCTTGAAGGCGATCCGGCGGGTGCCGAGCTGGATGCTGAGCGCGCCGCCTTCGTAGCTGGCCGGATCGTTGAGGAAGATCGTGCAGCTGAGATCGGAGCGCAGCGCGGCTTGCGGCGGCAGCATGATGAAGGCGTTGTCGGTGTGGGCGCCGTAGCGCATCCCCGGTGTGTAGCGGGTGAGCAAAGGCGGCGCGATGTTGGCCGGGAAGGCGAAGTTGCGGAAATCCTCGTGCGCGGCCAGCGCCTGGAGCAGGATCTGCGAGCTCTTCTGGTAGGCCTGCTGGTCGTGGAGCTGGAGGTTCTGCTTGGCCTTGTTGTGCGGATTGGTGATTCGGCCGTCGACGAACTTCGCGGCGGCGGCGATCCGCTTGAGTTCGTCGATCTGGCTTCGGTCGAGGACCTGGATTTCCCTGAACATGCCGTCTTAATCGCGCCGCTCGAGGCATTCGGCAAGGGCGGGGAAGCGTCGCCCCGCGGCGTCGAGCCATTTAAGCGCGGCGGCGATGGCGGCGCGGTTCTCGGCGCGCGACTGGGCGAGCACCGCGGCGCGCAGCTGCGGCGTGTATTCGTATTCGAGCGCCTTTGAATAGCGGCCCATCAGCGGTCCGGCGGTGAGCCGCTCCGCATCGGCCGGGTCGCAGGGATGCCCGAAATGGCGGGCGATGCCGGCAAGCGAAGCGGCCGGAGCGGCGAGGAAGGCGTCGAAATCGAGCCAGCGGGCGCGCTCGCCGAGCCCGGCCGCGGCGGCTCCGAGCGCCGTCATCTCGCAGGCCCAGCCGAGCGCCGCCTTTTCCGCCTCGCCGGCACCCACCGGCGGCCATCCCGACGGGCCGAGCCGCCGGTGAAGGCGCTTCAGGCGGCCGTCCGCCAGCGCGTGGAGCTCGCGCCGCGAGGCCTCGCCCGCGAGGATGTTCTCGAGATAGCGCTGGGCCGGGCTGTAGAGCAGCAGCGCGGCGGAGCCGGCGGGGACGAGTCTCGGTGCGATCTCGGCGACGAAGCTGGTCGCCTTGACCAGCGCCCGCTGCTCCGGGCGGAAGCAGCGCGAGAGGAGGGCGGTCGCCGGGTCGAGCCGACCGGCAAGCCACGTCTCCGCCCCGTGCAGATGTGCATCGAACAAGGTGCGCAGCAGCAGCGGCTCGCGCAGCGCCAGCACGCCGGGCAGCTCGCCGAGCAGGCGCGAGATCAGCGTCGAGCCGACATGGCCGATGTGGAAGATATATTGGACGTCGCGCCGGGCGTCCGCGGGGAAGGCCGCGGCAACCTCGTCCCAGGCAAGGAGATGCTGCGCTTCGCCGGGCTTGAGCGACCGGTCGTCGAGGAAGCTGGCGGCCCGGAAATCGTCCTCGGACCGCTCGACGATCAGCAGCTGGCCCGTCGCCGGATCGAGCCGGTGCGGGTACCAGCGGGGAGCTGAGGCGAGGTCGGACGGAACGGGCATCGGCCCGCCTTAGGTTCCCGGCTTGGCGATTGCGAGAGAAGCGAAGCAATCCGGCGCGGCGTCACCGCCGGATGGATTGCTTCGCTTGCCTTGCTGTTCCCGACGAGCCCGGGGTTCAGGCGCTCGCGGCCTCGTCGTCGTCCTCGCCGCCGACGGCGGTCGCCGGCGCTTCCGGCAGGGTGCCCGGTTCCGCATTGGGATCGAACTCCTCGGTGAAGCTCGCCGTGTCCTTCTCGAACATCTCGGTCATCACGTCGATTCCCTGCGCCTGGAGCTCGGCCTCTTCGGGCGAGCGGGCGACGTTGACGTGGATGGTGACCGAAACTTCCGGGTGGAGCGCGATCTTCACGTCCTGCATCCCGATCGACTTGATCGGGCGGTCGAGGACGATCTGGTTCTTGGCGATCTTGTGGCCCTGCGCCTCCAGCGCCTCGGCGAGGTCGCGGGCGGAGACCGAGCCGTAGAGCTGGCCGACGTTCGAAGCCTGGCGGATGAGCTGGATCCGGGCGCCCTCAAGCCCCTTGGAATCCTTCTGGGCAACTTCGCGGCGCTTGGCGTTGTCGGCCTCGATGCGCTCGCGATTGGCTTCGAATACCTTGCGGTTGGAATCGTTGGCCCGGAGCGCCTTGCCGTTGGGAAGGAGGAAGTTGCGGGCGTAGCCGTTCTTCACCTTCACGACGTCGCCGATGGCGCCGAGCTTCTCGATCCGTTCGAGCAGAATAATGTCCATTGTTCCTGCTCCTTATTTCACGACGTAGGGGAGGAGGCCGAGATGGCGCGCGCGCTTGATCGCCTTGGCGAGCTCGCGCTGCTTCTTGGCCGAGACGGCGGTGATTCGCGACGGCACGATCTTGCCGCGCTCAGAGACGAAGCCCTGGAGCAGGCGCACGTCCTTGTAGTCGATGACGGGCGCTTCTTTGCCCGAGAAGGGGCAGCTCTTGCGGCGGCGGAAAAAGGGGCGTCCCATGTGCTGGTCCTACTCTCTTAAGCGTCGAATTCGGGGCGGGGGCCGCGATCCATGCGGGGACCGCGGTCACCGCGGTCACCGCGGTCGCCGCGATCGCCCCGGTCACGATCGCCGCGCGGGCCGCGATCGCGGTCACCGCGGTCGCCGCGGCCTTCCCGGTCGCGCTCGTTGCGACGCATCATGGCGGACGGGCCCTGCTCATGCGCGTCGACCTTGATGGTCATGTAGCGGATGATGTCCTCGTTGATCTGGGTCTGGCGCTCGAGCTCGGCGACCACGCCGGCGGGCGCCTCGACGTCGAGCAGCACGTAGTGCGCCTTGCGGTTCTTCTGGATGCGGTAGGCGAGGCTGCGGAGACCCCAGGTCTCGGTCTTGACGACCTTGCCGCCATTGTCCTCGATGATCTTGGTGGCGTTTTCGGCAAGCGCGTCCACCTGGGCCTGGGCCAGGTCCTGACGCGCCAAAAACACATGCTCGTACAGCGGCATGGGCGCATTTCCTTCTTTTGGCCGATCGCTGACGCCGCACAATGCGGTCGCCCCTCCGGCTGTCGTCTGAAATAGACCGGGGCTGGAGCGCGTCGGCTCACAGCCCCGGATGCGGGCCATGTGGCGCAAAGGCGCTCAAAAGGCAAGCCCCGCTTGCGCTTCGCGGGAGGGCTGTCCTACCAGCCCGCGCGACAGGAGGATCTCATGCGCGCATTCATTTTTCCCGGCCAGGGGAGCCAGTCGGTCGGCATGGGCAGAGCGCTGGCGGAGGCCAGCTCGGTGGCGCGCGAGCTGTTCCAGGAGGTGGACGACGCGCTGGGCCAGCATCTGACCCGGCTGATGGCCGAAGGTCCGCCGGACGAGCTCACCCTGACCGAAAACGCCCAGCCGGCGATCATGGCCAATGCGCTGGCGACGATGCGGGTGTCCGGGATCTCGATCCTCAAGGCGGATTTCGTCGCCGGCCACAGCCTGGGCGAATATTCGGCGCTGTGCGCCGCCGAAGCTTTCGACGTCGCCACGACCGCGCGGCTGCTGAAGCTGCGCGGCAAGGCCATGCAGGCGGCGGTGCCGGTGGGGCAGGGGGCGATGGCGGCGTTGCTGGGCATTGGCCTGGACGCCGCCCGGCAGGTTGCGGAGGAGGCGGCCGAGGGGGAGGTCTGCACGGTCGCCAACGACAATGATCCCAACCAGGTCGTGGTTTCCGGCCACAAGGCGGCAATCGAGCGAGCGCTTGAGATCGCCAAGGCGAAGGGCGCCAAGCGGGCGCTGCTGCTGCCGGTCTCGGCGCCGTTCCACTCGCCCCTGATGGAGCCGGCGGCGCGGGCGATGGAGGCGGCGCTGGCCGAAGCGCGGCTGCGGCCGCCGGCGGTCCCGCTCTACGCCAACGTCACCGCCGCGCCCACCGGCGATCCCGCGCAGATCAGGGACCTGCTGGTCCAGCAGGTCACCGACCTGGTGCGCTGGCGCGAAAGCGTGATCGCGATGGCGGCGGCGGGCGTGACCCATTTCGTCGAGTTCGGCGGCAAGGTGCTCTCGCCGATGGTCAAGCGCATCGCCCCCGACGTCCGAACCACGAGCGTCGTCACCATGGAAGACATCGAAGCGCTGGTGAAGGAAGTATAGGAGCCCTTGGCATGTGGGATGAACGCTACTCCTCAACCGACTTCGTCTATGGTGAGGCGCCGAACGAATTCCTGCGGGATAACGTGGAACGTCTGCCGGTTGGCCGCACGCTTTGCCTTGCAGAGGGTGAGGGCCGCAACGCCGTCTTTCTCGCGGCAGCCGGTCACGATGTGCTGGCGGTGGACCAGTCCTCTGTCGGTCTTGAAAAGGCACGGCGGCTTGCGGCGAGCAGAGGCGTGGAGATTCGCACCGAAGTAGCCGACCTTGCAATCTTCGATCCCGGCGAGGCGGTGTGGGATGCAGTGGTCAGCATTTCGGCGCACCTACCCTCGATCATTCGACGCGATCTGCACCGGCGGGTCGCACGAGCGCTGCGGCCAAGCGGCGTACTCATTCTCGAAGCCTATACTCTTGCCCAGCACGGCACGGCGGGCACGGGCGGTCCGCCTCCCGGACAGGAGGACATGCTCATGTCGCTGGCCGCGCTTCGCGAGGAATTGGCGGACCTTGAGGAATTGCACGGCGTCGAGCTGGTTCGGGAAGTGAACGAAGGTGCGTTTCACAAGGGACCGGGCGCGGTCGTGCAGTTCATTGCGCGCCGGCCGGCAGAAGGATGAATTCGATGTTCGACCTCAGCGGAATGACGGCTCTCGTGACGGGTGCCTCGGGCGGGATCGGTTCGGCGGTGGCGAAGGCGCTGGCGGGGCAGGGGGCTCGGGTGGCGCTTTCGGGGACGCGGGAGGAGGCGCTTCGGGGCGTGCTGGAGAAGCTGGGGGGGGATCATGTCGTCCTTCCGGCCAACCTCTCCGACGCCGCGGCGGTGGACGCGCTGGTGCCGCAGGCCGTGGAGCGGCTCGGCAAGCTCGACATCCTGGTCAACAATGCCGGGGTCACGCGCGACAACCTGGCGATGCGGATGAAGGACGAGGAATGGTCGGACGTGATCCGCATCAACCTGGAGGCCGCGTTCCGGCTCGCCCGGGCGGCGCTGAAGCCGATGATGCGGGCGCGCCACGGACGGATCATCTCGGTGACGTCGGTGGTCGGCGCGACGGGCAATCCGGGACAGGCCAATTATGCGGCCTCCAAGGCGGGGCTGGTCGGCATGTCGAAGGCGCTGGCGCAGGAAGTGGCTTCGCGCGGGATCACGGTGAACTGCATCGCGCCGGGCTTCATCGCCTCGCCGATGACCGATGCGCTGCCCGAGGCTCAGAAGCAGGCGCTGCTCGGCCGCATCCCCATCGGCAAGCTCGGCGAGGGTTCCGACGTGGCCGCGGCGGCCGTCTATCTGGCGAGCCGGGAAGCGGCTTACGTCACCGGCCAGACGCTGCACGTCAACGGCGGAATGGCGATGTTGTAAACGGGAGCGGAACAACCACTTATGGACCGCTACTTGCCAGCCGTGGCTGGGAGCGGCTAGGGCGATTTTCAACAATAGCTAGGGAAGGCTAGAACATGAGCGAGACCGCCGAGCGGGTGAAGAAGATCGTCGTCGAGCATCTGGGGGTGGAAGCCGACAAGGTCACCGAGGAAGCCAGCTTCATCGACGACCTGGGCGCCGACAGCCTCGACATCGTCGAGCTCGTGATGGCCTTCGAGGAAGAGTTCGGTGTCGAGATCCCCGACGATGCCGCCGAGAAGATCACGACGGTGAAGGACGCGATCGACTATATCGAGCAGAACAAGGCCTGATCATGGCCCCGGCCCGGTGGTGATTGAGCCGCTCCGTAAAAACGGCTTCCCGTCCCAGGCCGGGGAGCCGTTTTGCCTATCATGCACGGGAGTTTCTTAAATGCGCCGCGTAGTCGTGACAGGGATCGGGCTGGTGACTCCGCTGGGCCCCGACGTCGAGAGCAGCTGGAGCCGAATCCTCGCCGGCAAGAGCGGCGCCGCCCGGATCACCCGCTTCGATCCGGAAGGGTTCGCCTGCCAGATCGCCTGCGAGGTGAAGCCGCCGGAGCATGAATATGGCTTCGATCCCGCTAAGCGGGTCGACCATAAGGTGCAGCGGCAGGTCGATCCGTTCATCATCTACGGGATCGATGCGGCCGGCCAGGCGCTCGAGGATGCTGGCCTCACCGATCTGAGCGAGGAACAGCGTTACCGGGTCGGAGTCTCGATCGGCTCCGGCATCGGCGGACTGCCCGGCATCGAGAAGGAATCGATCGTCCTCCACGAAAAGGGCCCGCGCCGGGTCAGCCCCCATTTCGTCCATGGTCGGCTGATCAACCTCATTTCCGGCCAGGTCTCGATCAAATACGGCCTGATGGGGCCGAACCACGCGGTCGTCACCGCCTGTTCGACCGGCGCCCACTCGATCGGCGACGCGGCGCGGATGATCGCCCTGGACGATGCCGACGTGATGCTCGCCGGCGGCGCCGAGAGCGCGCTGTGCCCGCTCGGCATTGCCGGCTTCGCCCAGGCCAAGGCCTTGTCGACCCGCAACGACGAGCCTGAAAGGGCCTCGCGGCCCTATGACAAGGATCGCGACGGCTTCGTGATGGGCGAGGGCGCCGGCGTGGTCGTGCTCGAGGAATATGAGCGCGCCAAGAAGCGCGGCGCCAAGATCTACGCCGAGCTGATCGGCTACGGCATGTCGGGCGACGCCTATCACGTCACCGCTCCGCACCCGGAAGGGGCCGGCGGCTACCGGGCGATGGAAGTGGCGTTGAGGCGTTCGGGCCTGGATCTCAGCGACATCGATTACATCAACGCCCACGGCACCTCGACCCCGCTCGGCGACGAGCTGGAGCTTGGCGCGGTCAGGAAGCTGTTCGGCAATGCCGTCGGCAAGCTGTCGATGAGCTCGACCAAGTCGGCGATCGGCCACCTGCTCGGCGGCGCCGGGGCGGTCGAGGCGATCTTCTGCATGCTCGCCATCCGCGACCAGATCGTTCCGCCCACCATCAATCTCGACAATCCGAGCGACGGCACCGCCGGCGTCGACCTGGTGCCGCACGTCGCCAAGGAGCGGCCGGTCAAGGCGGTGCTCAACAACAGCTTCGGCTTCGGCGGCACCAACGCCAGCCTGGTGCTGCGGGCGGTCTGAAGCCCGAGCGATGAAGAAGCTGCTGCTGATCCTTGCCGGCCTCGCCGTCGTCGGAGCAGCCGCGGCTTACTGGATGTTGTGGGCGCGGCCGGGGCCGGCGGCGGGGCCGCATACCGTGATCGTCGAGGAAGGCTCCAGCCTCGCCCGGGTGGCGGGCCAGCTCGACAGGATCGGCGCGATCCCGGGAACTTCGACGACCTACCGGGCGATGGCGCGGCTGTTCGGCTCGGGCGATCCGGTGCAGGCGGGCGAGTTCGTGATCCCGCGGGGCACCGGCGGCGCCCGCGTGCTCGACATCCTCCAGCACGGCCAGCCGGTGCAGCGGCTGGTGACGGTGCCGGAGGGCATGCCCTCGATCCTGGTCCACGAGAAGCTGATGGCGATCCCGCACCTCACCGGCAGCATCCCGGTGCCGGCCGAAGGATCGGTGCTTCCCGACAGCTACAGCTACCAGCGCGGCGAGGCGCGGGCGGCGGTGCTCAAGCGGATGCAGGACGCGATGACCAAGACGCTCGACAGCCTGTGGGCGAAGAAGGGGCCGAACAGCGTCGTCGACAGCAAGCGCGAGGCGATCATCCTCGCCTCGGTCGTCGAGAAGGAGACCGGGAAGGCGGCGGAGCGGCCGATGGTCGCGGGCGTCTATTCGAACCGGCTGAGGATCGGCATGAAGCTCGATGCGGACCCGACCGTCATCTACCCGATCACCAAGGGCAAGCCGCTCGGGCGGCGCATCCGCCGGTCCGAGCTCGATGCCGACAACGGCTACAACACCTACGCCATGGCCGGGCTGCCCGCCGGGCCGATCGCCAACCCCGGACGGGAGTCGATCGCGGCCGTGCTCAACCCCGCGCAGACCAGGGCGCTCTACTTCGTCGCCGACGGCACGGGCGGGCACATCTTCGCCAACACGCTGGCCGAGCACAACGCCAACGTCGCCAAATGGTACGCCATCCGCCGCCAGCGCGGCGAGATGTGACCGGCTAGCGCAGCCAGCCGCGCCCGGCGGCCGTGCCGGCGAGCCAGACGAGCAATATCGCCACCGCGACGATGACCAGCGGCATCAGGACGACCGTCGGCCCGATGATGGCGATGGCGTCGGTGAACAGGAGCCAGCCGCCGAACTGCAGGACGACCGCGACGAGCGAGAGGATCAGGACCGGCCTCGCCCAGCGCCGGCGAAGCACCAGGCCGAGCGCTCCGAGCGCTCCCGCGAACACCCCGGTGGCGAACAATGCCGTCACCCAGACGGGGGAGCTTTCCATCAGCGAACGTTCGGCCTCGCTCATCTGGCCGGGATCGCTCGGAAGGACCCCGACATGCATCAGGTACATGGCGACCCCGAACAATTCCCAGAGCAGTGCGAGAATGGCGGCGATCCGGAACCAGGCGGGCACGCCATCCGCCCGAGTTGCAGCTGCTGCGTTCATCTTCCCCCTCCTTGTTCCCCGGGGAGGAGGATGCTCGTTTCGGAGCCGCGATGCAATCAGCCGGGGAGGCGGCGCCGCTCCACGATCGCGGTTCGGCCCTGGACGGTGGCGAGCGGCTCGATCACGGTCTCGCCCCTGAAGCCGGTGGCGTGGATCAGATCCTCGGGGCTCGCCATCAGCCCGACATGGCCTTCGAAGAAGACGATGTCGCCGCGCTCGTTCGGCGTCCTGGGGCCGAGCGGGTAGCCGAGGACGCGCTGCTGGTCGCTGTCGCGCGGCGCGCAAATGCCGCACAAGGCGAGCGAGAGCTGGACGAGCCCCGAGCAGTCGATGCCCTGGATGCTGCGGCCGCCGAGCCGGTAGGGCGTTCCGAGCAGCCGCTCGCACACGGCCGCCGAGTCATGCTCGAGCGTGCCGATCGGCCGGACGTGGGTCATGGGGACGAAGCCGCTGTCAGTGGCGAGGAAGCCCGATTGCTCGTGTCCGGCGAGCCGCGAGCCCATGGTGAAGCTGGCGAGGGGCGGCGTTCGATCGTCGGGCTCGGCATAGGCCGGCGCCTGCGCCGCGGCGACGAGGTGCGTCGGCGCGATCGGCTCGACCAGCGCGGTGGTTTCGACATAGCCGACATAATGATCATATCGGCAATAACCCCAGGCCCAGCCGCCGGAGATTTCGAGCACCGCGAACGCCTCGCCCGGAAGCAGCTCGGAGGAAGGGGGGGCCTCGGCGGACGGGGCGGGGCGGACGAAAGTGGGGCGCGAGCCGCAGCTGCGGAGCATCGGCCGGGCGTAATGCGGCGCGAACAGCTGGCCCGCCAGGGCGATGTCGGCGATGTCGCGGCGATAGGCGTGGACGCGCTCGTCCAGCACCAGCGAGGGGCCGCTCAGGGCGAAGCGCTTAGCCGTGCTGGAGGATGAAGGCTCGTTCCTTGCTGGCACGCCGGGACGCTCCGTCGCCTTCGATATTCCTTTCGAAGCTTTCAAGGAATTCCTGTCCCGTGTTGGTCTTCGCGACGAAGACATTGCGGCGATCCGCCTCGTCGCGGACGCGGCGGAGATAGC
The DNA here is from genome assembly GCA_036402575.1 of Allosphingosinicella sp. Taxonomy (GTDB): domain Bacteria; phylum Pseudomonadota; class Alphaproteobacteria; order Sphingomonadales; family Sphingomonadaceae; genus Allosphingosinicella. The sequence goes on from DASWSP010000115.1 coordinate 37,549, forward strand.
CGAGCGTGCCGAGCGTGTTCAAGGCGCGCGTGATCACCGGCTTGGAGACACCCAGGATGTTGGCGAGGCCGCGCACCGTGTGCGGGCCGGGCGTCAGGTAGACCAGCAGCATCAGCGCCATCTGCCGGTTGGTGAGGTCCGGCTGGCCCGAGCGAACGTAGCTGATCAGGGTGTGCATCCAGCTCTTGAGCGCGCGTTCCGACACGTCTGTTCTCCGATTCTCGCGCGAGTCACGTTTCGGAGCTACAACCAGTAAGGAAGCTTTTCGTTTCGTTGGTCTTAGTGAATTTCGACGCAGCAAATGCCTGGTTAGTCTCAGGGCGCGTAGCGAGACTTGAGCATCTGCCAGGCGGCGCGCAGCCCTTGCGCGTCGCCGCCCTTGGGGCGTCCGGGCTTGGCGGCGGGGCGCCACGAAAAGGTGTCGAGATGGGCCCAGGGCAGCTCGTCGGGAACGAACTTCTGGATGAAGAGCGCGGCGGTGACGGCGCCCGCGAGCGGCGCGTCCGAGGCGTTGCCGAGGTCGGCGACGTCGGAGGCGAACATCTCGTTATAATGCTTCCACAGCGGCATCCGCCACAGCGGGTCCGACACCTTCTCGCCGGCGGCGAGGAGATCGGCGGCGAGCCCGTCGTCGTTGGCGAAGAGGGCGGGAAGGTCGGGGCCGAGCGCGACCCGGGCGGCGCCCGTCAGGGTGGCGAAATCGATCAGCAGCTCGGGCTTGTCCTCGACCGCCTTGGCGATGGCGTCGGCCAGGATCAGGCGCCCCTCGGCGTCGGTGTTGCCGATCTCGACGGTCAGGCCCTTGCGGCTCCTGAGGATGTCGCCGGGGCGGAAGGCATCGCCAGACACGGCGTTCTCGACCGCGGGGATGAGGAGGTGGAGCCGCACCGGAAGCCGGCTCTTCATGACGATCCTGGCCAGTGCGAGGGCGTGGGCGGCGCCGCCCATGTCTTTCTTCATCAGGCGCATGCCCGACGCCGTCTTGATGTCGAGGCCGCCGCTGTCGAAGCAGACGCCCTTGCCGACGATGGCGATGCGGGGGTGGCCGGGGTCACCCCATTCGAGCTCGATCAGGCGCGGCGCCCGATCCGGCGGGGCGGCGCGGCCGACCGCCGCGATCATCGGATAGCCGCTTTCCAGGGCGCGGCCCGATGTCGGCGAAAACGTCGCCGAATGCTGCCTTGCCAGGTCGGCAGCGGCGGCCTCCAGCTCCGCCGGGCCGAGATCCTGGGCGGGGATGTTGACCAGATCGCGCACCAGGTGGGTCGCCTCCGCCACCAGCACGGTCTCGTCGATGCGCGCGGGTTCATCGGTGAGCAGGATGCGCGGGCCCTTCTTCGACGGCTCGGCCTTGTAGCGCTCGAAGCGGTACTGGCCGAGCAGCCAGCCGAGCGTGGCGGGCCCGGGGCCGCGGCCGGCGACGCGGTAGGTCCCCTCCGGCAGGATTTCGGCCGCCCTGGCTAGGCACCAGGGGCTGAGCTCCTGGGGGTTGGCGACGCCGAGCACCGCCGACCAGTCCTTGTCACCGGGCAGGGTGGCGAGCTGATAGCCTTCCGCCTTGAAGCCCTGGGCGGCGGCGGCCTGCCGCACCCGCTCGGGCTGCGCCGCGAGCCAGCCGTCGAGCCCGGCCTTGTCGACGAGGTGGAGAAGGGTGGCGGGCTGGCCCCTGTCGGGCTGGAGCAGGGCGGAAAGGTCGGTCACGGCCGCTTCCCTAGCGCGGCGGCGCCGGCCCCGCCAGAGCCGCCCGGTTGACGAGATCGGAAATGCACGCCTGTAACCGGCTTTTCGGCGAGCGGCATCGGCACCAATTGCCGCATCCGGTTGTTGAGCATCCGTAAGCTTTTCGAGGACCCCCGTGTGTCGGACGAACGCCCCATCACCTTATTCATGCCGCTGCTGAACGCCGGCGCGGCCGCCTACAAGCCGGTTCAGGCGCTGCGCCAGCGCGAGGACATATATTGCATCATCGGCCCGATGGGCGAAGGCGAGCAGTGGAAATTCCCGCCCGGATCGATGGTCCGCCGAAGCCCCAAGATCATGCCCGACGGCCGCCAGGAAATGGTCGCGACCCCGGTGCCGGAGGGGCGCGATCGAAGGCCGCGCCGCTGAGCGCCGTCGCCGGCGCCGAAGCGAGCTCCCGTCCGTCCCCTCGCCGCTTGACAGGAAGCCGGGCGAAACCTATCTGCCCGTCATCCCGTGAGACCGGACCACCGGCGGCGCATTTCGTGCGCGCGTCGGCTATCCTCGTTTCAAGGGCATCGAAGCGCTGAGATGGGGTCGGTCAGCCGCCGCCCCGTGGAGCAGGAGAAAGTAGCACATGGCTCGTATCGCGGGTGTCAATATCCCGACCAATAAGCGCGTGGAGATCGCGCTCACCTACATCCACGGCATTGGACGCACCAAGGCCAAGGAAATCACCGGCCAGCTGGGGATCACCCCGGAGCGTCGCGTTCAGGACCTCACCGACCAGGAGGTGCTCCAGATCCGCGAGGCGATCGACGCCGGCTACCAGGTCGAGGGCGACCTCAGGCGCGAAGTGGCGATGAACATCAAAAGGCTGATGGACCTCGCTTCCTACCGCGGCCTCAGGCACCGCAAGGGCCTCCCGGTCCGCGGCCAGCGCACCCACACCAACGCCCGCACCCGCAAGGGCAAGGCCAAGCCGATCGCCGGCAAGAAGAAGTAAGGGATACGGCTCAGATGGCACAGGCACCGGCGCGCATCAAACGGCGCGAGCGCAAGAACATCACATCGGGCGTCGCCCATGTGAATGCGAGCTTCAACAACACGATGATCACCATCACCGACGCCCAGGGCAATGCGATCGCCTGGTCGTCCGCCGGGATGATGGGCTTCAAGGGGTCGAGGAAGTCGACTCCCTATGCGGCCCAGGTCGCGGCCGAGGATGCGGGCAAGAAGGCCGCCGAGCACGGCGTGCGCACGCTCGAGGTCGAGGTCAAGGGTCCGGGATCGGGCCGCGAGAGCGCGCTTCGGGCGCTCCAGGCGGTCGGCTTCCAGATCACGTCGATCCGCGACGTGACCCCGATCCCGCACAACGGCGTGCGCCCGTCCAAGCGCCGCCGCGTCTGATGTTTCGGCAGCGCGCCGGGGCGCGCGGCCGTTCAAATTGCCGAAACCGGCCTTTGCCGATTTCGATGTTCACATAGGGAAGATCATGGCCGTCAACGCAAAGAACTGGCAGGAAATGAAGAAGCCCAACGCGCTCGAGAAGAAGGCCGGCGCCGGTGACGCCCGCCGCAAGGCGACGTTCGTGGCCGAGCCGCTTGAGCGCGGCTTCGGACTGACGCTCGGCAACTCGCTGCGCCGAGTCCTCCTCTCCTCGCTGCAGGGCGCCGCCGTCACCTCGATGCGGATCGAGGGCGTGCTTCACGAATTCTCGTCGCTCGCCGGCGTCCGCGAGGACGTCACCGATATCGTCCTCAACGTCAAGCAGATCGCGCTTCGGATGGAGGGCGATCAGCCGCGCCGGCTGCAGCTTTCCGCGACCGGCCCCGGCGAAGTCACCGCCGGCCAGATCGCCACCACGGGCGACATCGAGGTGATGAACGGGGACCTCGTCATCTGCCACCTCGACGAAGGCGCGACTCTCAACATGGAGCTCACCGCCGAGACCGGCAAGGGCTATGTCCCCGCCGCCTCCAACCGCCCGGCCGACGCGCCGATCGGCCTGGTGCCGGTCGACGCGCTCTACTCACCCGTGCGCCAGGTCAGCTACAAGGTCGAGAACACCCGCGTCGGCCAGGAGCTCGATTACGACAAGCTCACCCTGACGGTCGAGACCGACGGCACGATCACGCCGGACGACGCGCTCGCTTATGCGGCGCGCATCCTGCAGGACCAGCTCCAGCTGTTCGTCCATTTCGACGACAGCCTGGTGACCCACATGCCCTCGTCCGGCGGCCACGCGCCGAGCACGGTCGAGACCGAGAGCGACGCCAACCAGCTCAACCGCTACCTCTTGAAGAAGGTGGACGAATTGGAGCTGTCGGTGCGCTCGGCGAACTGCCTCAAGAACGACAACATCATCTACATCGGCGATCTGGTGCAGAAGACCGAAGCGGAGATGCTGCGCACCCCGAATTTCGGCCGCAAGTCGCTGAACGAGATCAAGGAAGTGCTGTCGTCGATGGGCCTTCGCCTCGGCATGGACATCCCGGGCTGGCCGCCCGAGAACATCGAGGAAATGGCCAAGAAGCTCGAACAGGAATTGATGGGGTAAGTCGCTCCCTCAAGCCGTTGAGAGTACGAAAGGGCTGCCATTTGGCGGCCCTTTTTGTGCCTGCAACCAGCCTGGCCGAAGCACCAAGCGCTTGGAAGAGGCAGACCCCGGAATTCAGACGCGCTGGACTAGCGCAGGGCGGCTTCGATCTGGTCGTGGAAGTTCCTGATGCCGGTCTCCAGCGTGCCGAGCGTCAGCGTTTCGATGGCGCCCGAGGCGATGCCTTGCTGCCCCAGCGCGGCGGCGCGGAAGTCTTCG
>DASWSP010000116.1:0-14440 GCA_036402575.1 Allosphingosinicella sp.
TTTCAAGCCCAACGAGGCAGTCAGCTTCATGGTCGTCACGGAGAACCAGGAGGAGACCGACCGCTACTGGAACGCGATCGTCGAGAATGGCGGCGCGGCAAGCGCGTGCGGATGGTGCAAGGACCGCTGGGGATTCTCCTGGCAGATCACTCCGCGCATCCTGCTCGAGGCGATGGCCGATCCCGACAGGCAAGCCGCCAAGCGCGCGATGGACGCGATGATGACGATGATGAAGATCGACGCCGCGGCGATCGAACGGGCGCGGGCGGGCGCAACCGCCGACGCGTAGCATCGTCGCCGGGGTTTTCGTCTCGCTCGAGGAGGTCATGCAGGCCCGGCGCGCCGGACGAAGGCCCGGCCGCTTCACGCGCGGCGGAAGCGCGAGGGCCGGGGCCGCGCGATGCCCGGATCGGGTCGCGACCGGGCCCCGCGCCGCGTCCGGGCCGGGGGCCCCGTTACGCCAGGTTTTCGACGATCGTCACGTTGGCGATGCCGCCGCCTTCGCACATGGTCTGCAGCCCATAGCGCCCGCCGCGCTTCCTGAGCGCGTGCACGAGGGTGGCCATCAGCTTCGCGCCGGACGCGCCGAGCGGGTGGCCGAGCGCGATCGCGCCGCCGTTGACGTTGAGCCGGTCCGGATCGGCGCCGGTCTCGCGCAGCCACGCCAACGGCACCGGCGCGAAGGCTTCGTTGACCTCGTAGAGATCGATGTCGGCGATCGTCATCCCGGCGCGCTGGAGCGCCCGCGCCGTCGCCGGGATCGGCTCCTCGAGCATGATCACCGGATCGCCGGCGGTGACGGTGAGATTGTGGATTCGGGCAAGCGGCGTCAGGCCGTGCTCGCGAAGCGCGCGCTCGCTGACCACCAGCACGCCCGAGGCGCCGTCGCAGATCTGCGAGGCGTTGGCGGCGCTGATCCGGCCGCCTTCCTTGAGCAGCTTGACCGAAGCGATCGATTCCAGGGTCGCGTCGTAGCGTATCCCCTCGTCGGTGCGATGCTCGCTGCCGTTCACCTTCAGCGGCACGATCTCCCCGTCGAACGCGCCTGCCTGCGTCGCCCGAGCCGCCTTGCGGTGGCTTTCGAGCGCGAATTCATCGAGTTCCTCGCGGCTGAACCCGTATTTCTCGGCGATCATCTCGGCGCCGATGAACTGGCTGAACATCGGCACTCCGAAGCGGTCCTGGATTCGCCTGGAGAAAGGGCCGACGCCGATCCCCTTCTCCATCGCCAGCGTGACGGGCAGGCCCATCGGCACGCGCGTCATCGATTCGACGCCGGCGGCGATCACCACGTCCTGGGTGCCGCTCATCACCGCCTGGGCGGCGAACTGGATCGATTGCTGCGAGGAGCCGCACTGGCGATCGATGGTCACCGCGGGCACCGACTGCGGCAGCCTGGAAGCGAGCACGGCGTTGCGGCCGACGTGGAAGGCCTGCTCCCCGGCCTGGCCGACGCAGCCCATGATCACGTCCTCGACCGCGGCAGGGTCGATGCCGGTGCGTTCGACCAGCGCGTCCAGCACCTCCGCCGCCATGTCGGCCGGGTGCCAGTCCTTGAGCGCGCCGCCGCGCTTGCCGCCGGCGGTGCGCAGGGCCGCGACGATATAGGCTTCCGGCATGACACATTCCCTTCGCGTTTCGCCAGACCGTAGCGGGGTTCCGGCCCGACGCGGAAGCGTTAACGCACAGTCCCGCCGCGAGACAGGCGACAGCCGCGGGGGTGCGACAGCCGCCGGCCGCTTTGCTAGCTTGGGCCTTTCGGCAGGATCGCGGAGGCGGACATGAAACTGGCACGAGTCGCAGCGGCGGCGATCGCACTCACTGGCATGGTCTGCAGCGCCGCAGCCTCCGCCCAGGACTGGAAATCGCCCTCCGCCGGAAAAGCGCACGAGGGCGCCACGCGCGGCGGCGTGTTCGGTCCGGTGATCGAGCGGGAGCGCGGGCGCGACCGTCCCCGCCACGGCCGGTTCGGGGATGCCGGCTTCCTCGGCTACAGCGAAGGCGGCTGGCGGCACCACCGCTCGGCGCTGCACGATGGCTTCTTCGGCCATGGCGGCGCGGACGGACGCGGCGGCTACCATTACGACCGCGGCTACCCCTACGACCATTACAGCGACGAGAGCCGGCAGGAGGCGTGGGAGGCGGAGGCCGAGCCGCGCGAGATAAGCTGCCGGACCGAATGGACCCGCGACCCGCAGCGGCGCGAGGATGTGCCGGTCAACGTCTGCCGGGGCTAGGGCGAACGCGCTGGAAGGCGCGGCTTCGCCCGGCTAAGTTGCGGGCAGCGAAGCAGCTCCAGCAGGCGAAACCATGGCCAACCCCTTTACCCGGCATCCCCAGGAAGTGGGCGAAAGCTATTTCGGCCATCTGGCCACGGCCGCCGGCTTCGGCCTCGTCATGGTCGGCGGCGGGCTCTGCGTCATGGTGCACGCATTGCTCCCCTTCCTGTTCGTCAACACCGGCAGCCGCACGATGGACAAGCTCCACAGGCGCATGACGAAGCGGGTCGAGCAGGTGAACTGGGAGCGGCACCCGATCATCTAGATCCCAGCCGCCTTGCGATCGGCAGGGCGTTCGTTGCCGGCCGCCGCCGCCGCTCAGCGGGCGAGCCGCTCCGCGTGCCAGCGCAGATGGTCTTCCATGAAGGTGGCGATGAAATAGTAGCTGTGGTCGTAGCCCTCCTGAAGCCGGAGGGTGAGGCCGATCGATGCGTCGCGGCACGCTTCCTCGAGAAGCGCGGGCTTGAGCTCGCGCTCCAGGAAGCTGTCGGAAGTACCCTGGTCGACCAGGATCTCATCGACGCGTGCACCGTGCTCGATCAGCTGGACCGCATCGTGGTGCCACCAGGCGGAGCGGTCGGGGCCGAGGTAGCGGCCGAGCGCCTTTTCGCCCCAGGGCACCCGGCTCGGCGCGACGATCGGCGCGAAGGCGGAGACGCTGCGGAAGCGGTCCGGGTTCTTGAGCGCCAGGGTAAGCGCGCCGTGGCCGCCCATCGAGTGGCCGGTGATCGACTGGCGCGAGAGGTCGGCCGGGAAACGCTGCCCAACCAGCTCCGGAAGCTCGGCGGAGACGTAGCTGTACATGCGGTAATTGGCGGCGAACGGCGCCTCGGTGGCATCGACGTAGAAGCCGGCGCCCTGGCCGAAATCGTAGGCCGCATCGTCCGGCACGTCGGGCCCGCGCGGGCTGGTGTCGGGAGCCACGAAGATCAGGCCGAGCTCCGCACAGGCCCGCTGGAAGCCGCCTTTCTCGGTGACGTTGGCGTGGGTGCAGGTGAGGCCCGACAGGTACCAGACGACGGGAAGCCTGCGCCCCTCCCCGGCCTGCGGCGGCAGGTAGACGCTGAAGGTCATGTCGGTGCCGGTCTCGCGGCTCTTGTGGCGGTAGACGCCCTGCGTGCCGCCGAAGCACTTCGCCGTCGAGACGGTCTCCAATACCATTCCAAACGACTCCTCGGATACGTCAGTAGATCACCACGCTCCGGATGCTTTCGCCCTCATGCATCAGCTCGAACGCGTCGTTGATCCGGTCGAGCGGCATGGTGTGGGTGATGAGCGGGTCGATCGCGATCTTGCCGTCCATGTACCAGTCGACGATCCGGGGCACGTCGGTGCGGCCGCGCGCGCCGCCGAACGCGGTCCCCTTCCAGACGCGGCCGGTGACGAGCTGGAACGGCCGCGTCGAGATCTCGCGGCCGCTCTCGGCGACGCCGATGATGACGCTCGTGCCCCAGCCGCGGTGGCAGCATTCGAGCGCCTGGCGCATCACTTCGGTGTTGCCGGTGCAGTCGAAGCTGTAGTCGGCGCCGCCGCCGGTGACGTCGATCACCGCCTCAACGACCTTGTCGAAGCCGATCTCGGCGGGGTTGATGAAGTCGGTCATCCCGAACGCCTCGGCCATGGCGCGCTTGGCGGGATTGATGTCGATCCCGACGATCCGGTCCGCCCCCACCAGGCGGGCGCCCTGGATGACGTTGAGGCCGATTCCGCCGAGGCCGAACACGGCGACGTTCGCCCCCGGCTCGACCCCCGCGGTCCAGATCACCGCGCCGACGCCGGTGGTGACGCCGCAGCCGATGTAGCAGATCTTGTCGAACGGCGCGTCCTGCCGGACCCTGGCGACCGCGATCTCCGGCATCACCGTGAAGTTCGAGAAGGTCGAGCAGCCCATATAATGGTAGATCGTCTCGGAGCCGAGGCGGAAGCGGCTGGTGCCGTCCGGCATCACGCCCTTGCCCTGCGTTCCGCGGATCGCGGTGCACAGGTTGGTCTTGCGGGAAAGGCACGACCTGCACTGCCGGCATTCGGGCGTGTACAGCGGGATGACATGGTCCCCCACCGCGACCGAGGTGACGCCAGCGCCGACTTCGCGGACGATGCCGGCGCCTTCGTGGCCCAGGATGGATGGGAAGATGCCCTCGCTGTCTTTCCCTTCCAGCGTGTAGGCGTCGGTATGGCAGATGCCGGTCGCCATGATCTCGACCAGCACTTCGCCGGCGCGCGGCCCTTCGAGATCGACCTCGTGGATCTCGAGCGGCCGGTTCGGCGCGACGGCGATGGCAGCTCTGGTCTTCATGCCCTGCTTCCCCTCGGGATATCGGCCTTGGGGAAGCCGCCCCAGGCGTCGTCATAATCCTTCTGAAGCGCGTCCGTTCCCAGCGCGAAGCGGGTCGGGCGGTAAGGCCAGCAGGTTTCGACCATGAACGCCATCGTCCCTTCGACCCTGTGGGGCTTCAGTACCGCCTCGCTCGCGCCCTTCCAGCTGGCGACGTCGGGGCCGTGGCCGGCCATCTGGTTGTGGAGCGAGATGCCGCCGGGGGCGAAGCCTTCGGCCTTGGCGTCGTAGGCGCCGAAGATCAGGCCCATGCACTCGCTCATCACGTTGCGGTGGAACCAGGGCGGGCGGAACGTGTCCTCGGCCACCATCCAGCGCGGCGGGAAGATGACGAAGTCGGCATTGGCGCGGCCGGGCACGTCCGACGGGCTGGTGAGGACGGTGAAGATCGAGGGATCGGGATGGTCGAAGCTGATCGTGCCGATCGTGTTGAAGCGGCTCAACTCATATTTGAACGGCGCCAGGTTGCCGTGCCAGGCGACGACGTCGAGCGGGCTGTGGTCGATCGTCGTGGTCCACAGGCTGCCCATATATTTCTGGATGAGCTCGTGATCGCCGTCGACGTCCTCGTAGGCGGCCGCCGGCGTCAGGAAATCGCGTGGATTGGCGAGCCCGTTCGATCCGATCGGGCCGAGTTCGGGCAGTCGGAAGAGCGCGCCGTGATTCTCGGCGACATAGCCGCGGCTCGGTCCGTCCGGCAGCAGCGCGCGGAAGCGGACCCCGCGCGGAACGAGCGCGATCTCGCCGGGCTCGACCTCGATCCGGCCCATTTCGGTGAAGAGGCTCAGCCTCCCTTGCTGCGGGATGAAGAGCATCTCGCCGTCCGAATTGAAGAAGGCGCGGCGCTCCATGCCGCGGTTCGCGCGGTAGACGTGGACGGCGACGCCCTCCAGCGTCTCCGGCGAGCGGTTGGCGGCGATGGTGACGAGGCCGTCGATCAGGTCGAGCGGCTCGTCCGGGATCGGCAGCGGGTCCCAGCGCAGGCGGTTGGGTGGGAGCGGCCCCTCAACGGTGCCGGGGGCAAACAGCGCCGCGCCCTCGTAGCGGCGGTAGGCGGGATGTTCGGCGCTGGGGCGCATGCGGTAGAGCCAGCTGCGCCGGTTCTCGTGGCGCGGCGCGGTGAAAGCGGTGCCGGAGAGCTGCTCGGCATAAAGGCCGAACGGCGGCTTCTGCGGCGAATTGCGCCCTTCCGGCAGCGCGCCCGCGACCGCCTCCGTCGCGAAGTGGCTGCCGAAGCCGCTCATATAAGCTCCGTTGGACACCCTCATCCTCCGTCACCGCATCAGGACAAGCTCTTCCGCCATCGTCGGATGGAGCGCAACCACGGCGTCGAAATCGGCCTTCCTGAGGCCCGCCTTGACGGCGATCGCGGCCGCCTGGAGGATCTCCGGGGCGTCGGGCCCGATCATGTGGATGCCGACGACCTGGTCGGTCTCGCCGTTGACGACCAGCTTGTAGAGCGAGCGCTCGTTGCGCCCGGCAAGCACGTTCTTCATCGCCCGGAAGTCGGAGACGTAGGTGCGGACCGAGCCGAGGCGGTTGCGGGCCTCGCTTTCGGTCATTCCGACGCCCGCGATCGGCGGGTGGCTGAACACGGCCGAAGGGATGTTCTCGTAATCGACCCGGGTCGGCTTGTTGCCGAAGAGGGTGTCGGCGAACGCCTGCCCTTCGCGGATCGCGACCGGAGTGAGCTGGACCCGATCGGTGACGTCGCCGACCGCGTAGATCGAGGGGCAGGTCGACTGGTTGTCGGCATTGACCATGACGGCGCCGTTGCTGGCGAGGTCGACGCCGGCGCTTTCGAGGCCGAGGCCGGCGGTGTTGGGCAGGCGGCCGATCGCGAACAGCAGCATGTCGGCCTCGATCGGGTCCTGGTCCTTGAGGTGGATGACCAGGCTTCCGTCGCCGTTCTTCTCGACCCGCTCGAACGGCGCGTTGAACTTGAAGTTGATGCCCTTGGTGACCGAGATCTGCATCAGCCGGTCGCGGATCTGCGCGTCGTAGAAGCGCAGGATCTGCTCGCCGCGGTTGACCAGGGTCACGTCGCAGCTGAACTCGTGCAGGATGCCCGCGAACTCATTGGCGATGTAGCCGCCGCCGGCGATGACCGCCCGGCGGGGAATCTCGTCGAGGTGGAAGACCTCGTTGGAGGTGATGCCGTGCTCGGCGCCCGGGAAATCCGGCACCTGCGGCCAGGAGCCGGTCGCGATCAGGATGGTGCCGGCGCTGATCTCGCGGCCGTCGGCGAGGCGGACCGCGTTGGGGCCGGTGACGGTGGCCCGCTGCTTGACGATCTCGACGCCGTGGTTGCGCAGCGTGTCGGTGTAGGCGCCTTCGATGCGGGCGACTTCGGCCAGGACGTTGTCGCGCAGCGTGGGCCAGTCGAACCGGCAATCAGGCACTTCCCAGCCGAAGCGGCGGGCGTCCTGCAGGTCCTCGGCGAAATGGGCGCCGTAGACGAGCAGCTTCTTGGGCACGCAGCCGCGGATCACGCAGGTGCCGCCGACCTTGTGCTCCTCGGCGATGGCGACGCGGGCGCCGTGGGCGGCGGAAACGCGCGCCGCCCGGACGCCGCCGGAGCCGGCGCCGATCACGAACAGGTCATAGTCGTACTTGGTCATTCTCACTCCTCGCCGTGATTGCGAGCAGAACCAGGCGATCCGCGCGCTGCGCCGGATTGCCTGGCTGCCCGCAAGGACGGATCAACCGGTTGTTCCGAACGCCCGCTCGACGAGCGCCTCGGTGGAGGGGTCGAAGGCCAGCGCGCCCGGATTGTCGATCGCCCTCGCCATCTCCTTGCCGAGCTCGACGCCGAACTGATCGAACGGATTGATTCCGAGCAGGACCGCGTTGGCGAACGTGCGGTGCTCGTAAAAGGCGATCAGGGCGCCGAGCGTCCCCGGCTCGACTCGATCGAGCAGGATGGTCGTGGACGGGCGGTCGCCGGCATAGCTTCGCGCCGGATCATCGGCCTGCCTGCCGGCCATCAGCGCGGCGCCCTGGGCGAAGCAGTTGACCAGGAGCTGGCGGTGATGGTCGAAGTCGAGCGTGTGGTGGGGCTCGACGGCGGCGACGAACTCGACCGGGACGAGGTGGGTGCCCTGGTGGAGCAGCTGGAAGACCGCATGCTGCGCATCGGTGCCGACGCCGCCCCAGGTGATCTGCGAGGTTGCCCGGCCCACCGGAGCGCCGTCCACCGTGACGCTCTTGCCGTTCGATTCCATCTCGAGCTGCTGGAGGTAGGAAGGCAACAGCCGCAGCCGCTCGTCATAGGCGAAGACGGCGCGGGTCTGCGCGCCGCGTACATTGGCGTAATAGCGGTCGACGAAGGCGGCGAGGACGGGCGCGTTGCGCGCCAGCGGCTGGAGTCGGAAGTGGCGGTCCATCGCCGCCGCGCCTTCCAGCAGCTCCTCGAAGGCCTCCCAGCCGAGCGCCAGCGCCGCCGGAAAGCCGATCGACGACCATAAGGAGTAGCGGCCGCCGACCGTCTCCGAGAAGGGAAGGATGCGGGTCTCGTCGATGCCGAACGCGATCGCCTTGTCGGGGCTGGCGGTGAGCGCGACGACTCGGCCGTAGGGGTCTGGCACCCCGCCCTCCTCCAGCCAGGCCAGCGCCGAGCGCGCGTTGAGCATGGTCTCGCTGGTGGTGAAGGTCTTGGAGGCGATGGCGATCAAAGTGGCGCTGGGATCGAAACGCTCGAACGCCGCTTCGAGCGCCGCGCCGTCGACGTTGGAGACCACGGCGGTGTCGTAGCGGCCGGAATCGCGGCCCAGCGCGTCGATCAGGAAATCCGGCCCCAGCGCCGAGCCGCCGATGCCGATGTGGAGGATGTTGCGGATCTCGCCGAACGCGCCGGCCTCGATCGCGTCGATCAGGGCACGCATTCGGGCATGGAAGCGCTGGGCGCGGGCGACGCTCTCCGGAGCGCCCTGCCCGCGTTCGGCGCTATGCTCGGCCGCGCGGCCCTCGGTGACGTTGACCGGCTTGCCGGCGAACAGCGCCTCGCGCGCGCCGGCGAGGTCCTGCGCCTCGGCGAGCGCGGCGAAAGCGGCGAGCAGGCCTTCGCTGAGGTGGGTCTTGGCGAAGTCGAAGCGGATCCCGGCTTCCTCGAGCACGAGGCGGGAGAGGCGGTCGGGCTCGGCCTTGAACAATTCGCCCAACGTCCGGCCGGGCGCCCCTTCGATCGCCGTCCATGGGTCGCTCATCACCGTCTCCTGCCTGCGCAGCGCCCATCTAGGGAGGCGAAGGATGAAACGCTACACCTTGCGCGGGCGGCGCGGCGCGTCCGTGGCGGGGGGAAGGCGCGATGATCTGGCCGTCCGCGTTCATCGCCGCCTGCTTCAAGGGCGCGCAGCCGGGCCGGTCCTGAAGCCGCCATCCCGGAGCGCGCACGCTTGACCCGGTGCCGGGGCCAAGCGAAAGCGGCCGTGTGAACGGCAGCGAGACGATAGTGGCGAAACGGGCGGCGGCGCGGCCGCGCAAAAAAGGCGGCCTCGGCGAGACCAGCCGCTTCCTCCTGCTGCTGTTCGTGGTGGCGATACTGCTGCGCAGCTTCATCGTCGCGCCGTTCAGCATCCCGTCCGGTTCGATGCTGCCGCGCTTGATGATCGGCGACTATCTGTTCGTCGGCAAATGGTCCTACGGCTATTCGCGCTACAGCCTCCCGGTCGCGGTTCCCGGCTGGGAGGGCCGCTTCCCCGGCGGCGCCCCGGAGCGCGGCGACGTGGCGGTGTTCCGCTACCCCGGCACCGACGACGATTATGTGAAACGTGTGATCGGCCTGCCCGGCGACCGGGTGCAGATGCGCGGCGGCGCGCTGTGGCTGAACGGGCTCCCGGTGGCGCGGGTGCGGGTCGCCGACTATCTGATGCCGATCTCGCCCAACAGCCCGTGCCGGACGATCGATCCGGAGGCGCTGCGCATCGTCGAGGGCGACGGCGGCGAGCGCTATTGCGCCTATGCGCGCTACCGCGAGACGCTGCCGGGTGGCCGCTCCTACCATGTGCTCGACCAGGTGCCGGACGGGCCGGCCGACGACACGCCGGTCTTCGCCGTTCCCGCGGGCCATTATTTCATGGTCGGCGACAATCGCGACGACAGCCAGGACAGCCGATTCTCGCGCGCCGCGGAGGGGGTCGGCTTCCTGCCGGAGGATTATCTGATCGGCGAGGCCTTGATCACCTTCTTCTCGACCGACGGATCGGCCGAATGGCTGAAGCCCTGGACCTGGTTCGGCGCCGCGCGCTGGGACCGGATCGGAGAGACGTTTTGAACGACATCGCCGACCTCTCCGGCTGGCTGACGGCGACGCTCGGGCACCGGCCGCGCGATCGCAAGCTGTTCGAGCGCGCGCTCACCCACAGCAGCCGGGGCGAAGACCATTACGAGCGGCTCGAATTCCTGGGCGACCGGGTGCTCGGCATGGTGGTGGCGCGCTGGCTGTACGAATTGTTCCCGGACGAACCGGAGGGCAAGCTGTCGAGGCGGCTGAACGCCCTGGTGTCGGGCGAGACCTGCGCCGAGATCGCGCGCGAGCTCGGCATCGGCGGCCAGGTGCTGCTCGGCAAGCAGGCGCGCGACGACGGCGCCGCGGACAGCGACAACGTGCTCGGCGACGTGGTCGAGGCGCTGATCGGCGCGCTCTACCTCGAAGCGGGACTGGAGGCGGCGAACGACTTCATCCGAAGCGCCTGGGACGACCGGGTGAGCACGCGCGACAAGGCGCCGAAGCATCCCAAGTCGGCGTTGCAGGAATGGGCGGCGGCCAACGATCTCAAGCCGCCGGTATATCAGCTCACGGGACGTTCCGGGCCCCACCACGCCCCGCGCTTCGTTGTGGAAGTCGCGATCAAGGACGCCGGCACCGCCAGCGCCGAAGGCTTGTCCAAGCAGGAGGCGGAAACCGAGGCTGCCAGGGCGCTACTGGAGAAATTGAAATGAGCGAGCGGTTCGGTCTTGTCGCCGTGGTCGGTGCGCCCAACGCCGGCAAGTCGACGCTGGTCAATGCGCTGGTGGGGCAGAAGGTCGCGATCGTCAGCCCCAAGGCGCAGACCACGCGGACGCGGCTGATGGGCGTCGCGATCCATGGCGAGGCGCAGATCCTGCTGGTCGACACGCCCGGCATCTTCGAGCCGCGGCGGCGGCTCGACCGGGCGATGGTGGCGGCGGCGTGGGGCGGCGCTCAGGACGCGGACCTGATCGCGCTGGTGATCGACTCGAAGACCGGCTTCTCGACCCGGATCGAAGGCATGCTCGACACGCTCAAGGGGCGGCACGAGCCCAAGATCCTGGTGCTCAACAAGGTCGACGTGACTCCCAAGGAGGAATTGCTGACGCTGACGGCGCGGCTTTCGGAGCGGCTGCCGTTCGAATCGATCTTCATGGTGTCGGCGACGACCGGCGACGGCGTCGGCGACCTCAAGGCGGCGCTGGCGGCGCGGGTGCCGGAGGGGCCGTGGCACTTCCCCGAGGACCAGGTCTCCGACGCCACCGACCGGATGCTGGCGGCCGAGGTGACGCGCGAGCAGCTCTATCTCCAGCTCCACGCCGAGCTGCCTTATGTGAGCGCGGTGGAGACCGAGAAATATGAGGAGCGCAAGGACGGCTCGGTCGCGATCCACCAGCAGATCCTGGTCGGCCGGCCGACCCAGCGGGCGATCGTGCTCGGCAAAGGCGGGGCCCGGATCAAGCAGATCGGCGCCGCGGCGCGCGAGCAGCTCTCGGCGCTGCTCGGGCGCAAGGTCCACCTCTTCCTCCACGTCAAGGTGAAGCCCGACTGGGAGGAGGACCGCGGCCTCTACGAGGAGATCGGGCTCGACTGGATCGAGTGAGTTGCCGCATCGCTCGTCCCGAGCGAAATCGAGGGGCGCTCGTCAGGCCTTAGTGCAACGCCCTCGACTACGCTCGGGACGAACGTGACCCTTGGAGCATCTCCTCCACCCACGCCGGCACCAGCTCCCCTGCCCTGCCGATCCGGCTTTCGTCGAAGAAGAAGCTGCCCTGGCTCGGCTCCAGGTTTATCTCGAGCGTTCGGGCGCCGAGGTAGCGGGCGGTCTGCACGTAGCCGGCGGCGGGGTAGACCGCGCCCGAAGTGCCGATCGAGACGAACAGGTCGGCCTTCATCAGCGCCGCGTCGATCCGATCCATCTCATAGGGAATCTCGCCGAACCAGACGATGTCCGGACGCAGCCGCGGCGCGCCGCATCGCGGGCAGGGCGGACGATGGCCCAGGTCCCCCTCCCACCGAATCCGCGCGTCGCAGCCGAGGCACCAGGCGGATTTGAGTTCGCCATGCATGTGGAGCACCCGGCGGGCGCCCGCGCGTTCGTGCAGGTCGTCGACATTCTGGGTGACGATCAGCAGCTCGCCCGGCCAGTCCGCGTCCAGCCGCGCGAGCGCCTCGTGCGCCGCATTGGGATCGACCGTTCGCAGCTTCGCGCGGCGCGCGTCGTAGAATTGCTGGACCAGAGCCGGATCGCGCCGGAAGGCTTCGGGAGTCGCGACGTCCTCGACGCGGTGGCCTTCCCACAGGCCGTCGGGGCCGCGGAAGGTGGCGACGCCGCTCTCGGCCGAAACGCCGGCGCCGGTGAGGATGAAGATGTTGCGGATGTCGGTCACCTCGCCCATTAGGCAGCAGAGGCGGACCCAAGGCAATGACCAGCATCACCCTCTTCGGCGCCAGCGGGCGAATGGGTCGGGCGATCGCCGAAGTGGCGGCCGACCGCGACGACATCAGCATCGTCGAGGACAGCGCCGAAGTGTTCATCGACTTCTCGGCGCCGGAGGGCCTGCGCGACCACCTCGACCAGGCCGTCGAGGCGGGCCAGCCGATCCTCGTCGGCACCACCGGCCTCAAGGACGAGCACCACCGGCTGATCGACCAGGCCGCCGCCCGTATCGCGGTTCTGCAGGCGGCCAACACCTCGCTCGGGATCAGCCTGCTCGCCCACCTCGTGCGCGAGACCGCGGCGCGGCTCCAGGAGGATTGGGACATCGAGATCGTCGAGATGCACCACCGCCACAAGGTCGATGCGCCGTCGGGGACCGCGCTGCTGCTCGGCGCGGCGGCGGCGGAAGGGCGCAAGGCCGATCTCGACAGCGTCAGGCGCGACGGCAACGACGGCAAGCGCCGCGGCGGGACGATCGGCTTCGCCTCGCTGCGCGGCGGATCGGTGACCGGCGACCATATGGTGGTGTTCGCGGGCGAGGACGAACGGATCGAGCTCGGCCACCGTGCCGAAAGCCGGGCCATCTTCGCCGAAGGCGCCGTCAAGGCAGCGCTCTGGCTCGTCGGCAAGCCGGCCGGCCGCTACACGATGGGCGACGTGCTGGGACTGACGTGAAGCGCGCCGACGTCGCGGAGTTCTACCGGCGCCTGTCGGATCGCATCCCGGAGCCCAAGACCGAGCTCGAATACACCAACCCCTACACCTTGCTGGTCGCGGTCGTGCTGTCGGCGCAGGCGACGGATGCCGGGGTCAACATGGCGACGCGGGAGCTGTTCCGGCGGGTGCAGACGCCGCAGCAGATGCTTGAGCTGGGCGAGGAGCGGCTCCGCGAGGCGATCAGGACGATCGGCCTGTTCAACACCAAGGCGAAGAACGTCATCCTGCTGAGCCGGATCCTGGTCGAGCGGTTCGACGGCGAGGTGCCGGCCGACCGCGACCTCCTGGTCGAGCTGCCCGGCGTCGGGCGCAAGACCGCCAATGTGGTGATGAACACCGCCTTCGGCGCCGAGACCTTCGCCGTCGACACCCATATCTTCCGCATCTGCAACCGCACCGGCCTTGCCCCCGGCAAGAGCCCGCTCGAAGTCGAGCTCAAGCTCGACAGGGCGACGCCCCCGCCCTTCCGCCGAGACGCCCACCACTGGCTGATCCTGCACGGGCGCTATGTGTGCAAGGCGCGGCGGCCGGAATGCTGGCGCTGCGTGGTGGTCGACCTTTGCCGCTACAGGCCCAAAACACCCGCGCCAGGCAGCCCGGAAGCGGCTATGGTGGCGGCGAGGAAGTCGAACAAGCGGAGGTGACCCATGCGTACCCTATTGGCCGCGGCCGCCACGGCACTCCTGCTGGGCTGCGCCCCCACCCAGGCCGACATGGCCGACCGGCGCGCGCTCGCCGAGGCGCGGCCCGTGGGGCCGCCGGTCGATTGCGTCCCCCTCACCGGCATTCGTGAGACCCGGGTGCGCGACGACGCCACCATCGACTTCTACATGCGCGGCGGCAGCGTCTACCGCAACCGCCTGCCCAGCAGCTGTCCCCAGCTCGGCTTCGAGGAGCGGTTCGCCTACGCGACCTCGATAAGCCGGCTGTGCTCGATCGACACGATCACCGTGCTGACCTCGAACGGCCGCGGGGCGAGCTGCGGCCTGGGCGACTTCCAGCCGATCGCGCTCGACGCCCGATAAAGGTTGGCAGCGGCAGCCGGGCTTTGCTAAGCGCCGTCTTCGGCGTTCAGGCACCCGTAGCTCAGCTGGATAGAGCGCTGCCCTCCGAAGGCAGAGGCCACAGGTTCGAATCCTGTCGGGTGCGCCATCTTTTCAATGACTTATGCCACCTTGGTAAGTGCCCGTACGGAAAACGTACGGAAAACATCGTTGGACTAATGCGGATGCCGGATGACTCACCGGGCTTGTCAGATCGGCTCGGTGAGTTGGGATAGCCTGGTTGCGGGAGCCTGCAGCCAGCGGAGATTGGGGTTTTGGCGAGCCGTCATTCTTTACCGACGTCGATTTGGCAGCCGCCGCATCGCCTCTTCTGAGTAAGGCTGGGTCGTGCGGCGATCCGGTGGTCCATTCATCTAACCGGTGCTCACTTTGCCACAG
>DASWSP010000117.1:0-5327 GCA_036402575.1 Allosphingosinicella sp.
TCTCCTCGGCGCGGTGGATGAGGTCGGCCGGGATGCCGTGGTCGGAGACGATCGCGAAGCCGTAGCGCTCGAACGAGCCGCCGATCTCCCGGGCGAACGCCTCGGGATCCTCGGCCGCCGACCGCAACGAGACCGAAGCGAGGGTGGAGGCGCTGGCAAGGGTGCTCATCGCGCCAGCTTAGCGCCGCTTGCCATCCAAGCCAAATCGGCCGTCAGCCGACGAGCAGCAGCCCGGCCAGCGCGGCGCTCATCAGATTGGCGAGCGATCCGGCGATCAGCGCCTTGATGCCCAGCCGAGCGATCACCGGCCGCTGGTTCGGCGCGAGCCCGCCGGTCACCGCCATCTGGATCGCGATCGAGCTGAAATTGGCGAAGCCGCACAAGGCGAAGGTGACGATCGCCCGGCTCCGCTCGCTGAGCGCCGCGGCCGGGCCGGCGGCGTTGCCGAGGTCGATGAAGGCGACGAATTCGTTGAGCACCAGCTTGGTGCCGAACAGGCCGCCGGCGATGCCGGCCTCTGCCCAGGGCACGCCGATCAGGAACATGATCGGCTGGAACAGGTAGCCGACGATCCGCTGGAAGGTCAGCCCCTCGACCCCGAACCAGCCGCCGATGCCGGCGAGGATGCCGTTGGCGAGGGCGACGAGCGCGACGAAGGCAAGCACCATCGCGCCCACCGCCACGGCGAGCCGAACGCCCGTCAGCGCGCCCTGCGCCGCCGCCTGGATGACGTTCGCGGGCCGCTCGCCTTCCTCGAACGTCTCCGACACGTCGACCTGGTCGTCCAGGGCCGCCGCGCCGGGGAGCGGAAGCTCGCCCTCGCGGACGGGCTCGTCCGGCATCATGATCTTCGCCATCAGGATCCCGCCGGGCGCCGACATGAAGGCGGCGGCGAGCAGATAGGGGAGGTATTGGTCGCCGAGCAGGCTGGCATAAGCGGCCAGGATCGTCCCGGCGACGCCCGCCATCCCGACGACCATCACCGTGAACAGCTGCGGCGGCGTCAGCGCGGCCAGATAGGGGCGGATCACCAGCGGCGATTCGGACTGGCCGACGAAGATGTTGGCGGCCGAGCTCAGCGATTCGACGCGCGTGATCCCGGTCACCCAGCCGATCGCGCCGCCGACCCAGCGCACGATCCGCTGCATGATCCCGAGATAATAGAGGATCGCCACCAGCGACGCGAAGAAGATGATCACCGGCAGGGCCGCGATCGCGAACGTGTTGGCCAGCGGATTGGTCGCGGACGGGCCGAACAGGAATTCGGTGCCCTTGCCGGCATAGCCCAGCAGGTTCGACACGCCGCGCGCCATCGCGGCGATCCCGGCGCGTCCCCACGGCGTGTAGAGCACCAGCGCCGCGATCCCCGCCTGCAGCGCGAAGGCGGCGGCGACCACGCGCAGGCGGATCGCCCGCCGATTGGACGAGAGCAGGACGGCGATCGCGAGGATCAGCGCCATGCCCGCGACAGCGGTCAGAATCCTCGTCATGCGTGCACCCCCGCGCTCACCAGATCATCTTCCGCTCGCTCGCGTCCGCGGCCGCGCTCAGCTTGTCGATCACCTCTTCGACGTCGGCCGCCACCAGCAATTGCGCGCGCCGCGCCGGCGACATGAAGCCGCTCGCGGCGGCGGTGTCGAGGAAGTCGATCATGCCGTCCCAGAAGCCGCCGACGTTGAGCAAGGCAAAGGGCTTGGCGTGATAGCCGAGCGCGTTCCAGGTCCAGGCTTCGAACAGCTCGTCCAGCGTGCCGATCCCGCCCGGAAGCGCGACGAAAGCGTCGGTAAGATCGGTCATCTTGGCCTTGCGCTCGTGCATCGAGGCGACGACGTGGAGCTCGGTGAGGCCGGTATGGGCCACCTCGAGGTCGATCAGCGCCTGCGGGATGACTCCGTAAGCCTCGCCGCCGTGGCCGAGCACGGTATCGGCGACCACGCCCATCAGCCCGAGCCGGCCGCCGCCGTAGACGAGGCCGATGCCGCGCGCCGCCATCGCCGAGCCCACCGCGCGGGCCGCATCGGCGAAGGCCGGGTCCGTCCCCATGCTCGAGCCGCAATAGACGGCCAGCCGCTTCAACAATCCGAAACCTTCCCGCCTTGGCCCAGGCTTGCTTGATTGAGGGAAAGGACGGCAACGGCAAGCCCTTTTTCCGGAGCACCAAAGCGGTTAGGAACGGTCGGATGCCGAACGACCCCGCGCCCGCCCTCCCCCGCTCGCTGTTCGTCTTCGCGGTCCTCTACGGCGGCATGACCTGCATCGCCGGGGTGCTCGGCGCCAAGCAGGTGGAGCTCGGCCCGCTTGCCGTGGAAGCCGGCATCTTCCCCTTCCTCCTGCTCGTCGTGCTGTCGAGCACCGTGGCGGAGCTTCACGGCCGAGCGGTCGCCAACCGGCTCGTCCGGTTCGGCTTCGTGCCGCTCGTCACCTCGATCCTGCTGATCTGGATCGTGATCCAGCTGCCGACCGACGAGGGCATGTACGAGCCGGCCAAGCCCGCCTTTCCGATCATCCTGGGCCAGAGCTGGCGGCTGATGGCGGCCGGCATCGTCGCCTACGGCGTGTCGCAGTTCCTCAACGTCTACATCTTCTCGCGGCTCAAGGGTGAAAGCGGGCGATGGCTCGCGCTGCGCGGCGCCATCGCCAGCGCCGCTTCGCAGATCATCGACACCCTGATCTTCATCACCATCGCCTTCTACGGCGTCCGTCCGATCCTGGACCTGATGCTCGGCCAGGCGGTGGCGAAGGTCGTGCTCAGCTTCCTGCTGGTGCCGTTCCTCATCATGGGCTTCGTTGCGATCGGCCGCCGGCTCGACCGGGCCGGCCACGCCGCACCTTGACCCGCGGCTCCGGGCGGTGCTTACGGGCGCCATGACCGACGCTATCGCCAACCGCCTCAAACAACTCGACATCAGCCTGCCGCAGCCGGCCGCGCCGGTCGCCGCCTACGTGCCGGCGGTGGAAGCGGCGGGGCTGCTCCACATCTCCGGACAGCTGCCGTTCGAGGACGGGCAGCTGATGGTCGGCCGGCTCGGAGAGGACCGCGACGTCGCCTATGGAGCGCGCGCGGCACGGGCGTGCGGAATCATGCTGCTGGCGCAGATCCGGCAGGCGCTGGGCTCGCTCGACCGGGTCGAGCGCATCGTCAAGCTCGGCGTGTTCGTGAATTCCGACGCCCGCTTCACCGATCAGCCGAAGGTCGCCAACGGCGCCTCCGAGCTGATGGAGCAGGTGTTCGGCGAGCCGGGCCGCCACGCGCGCAGCGCGGTCGGCGTGCCGGTGCTGCCGCTGGGGGCCGCGGTCGAGATCGATGCCATTGTCGCCGTTCGGGCTGCTTAGCCCTTTAGGGTGGATCGACCGGGCGCTCGCCCCGGCGCCCAGCCCCAAGCGGATCTCCGCGCTCGTCGCCCAGCCTCTGGCGCATCGCGGGCTGCACGGCGCCACCCGGCTTGAGAACAGCCGCGCCGCCTTCGTCGAAGCGATCGGCGAGGGCCACGGGATCGAGCTCGACGTCCAGGCGAGCCGCGACGGCGACGCGTTCGTCTTCCATGACTACGAGCTCGACCGGCTGACCAGCGACAGCGGCGCGCTCGCCGCCCGGAGCACCTCGGAGCTCAAGCGCATCAAGCTCAAGGACACTTACGAGACGATCCCCACCCTTCCCGAAGTGCTCCAACTGATCGCAGGGCGTGTGCCGCTGCTGATCGAGGTCAAGGTGCCGACGCGGCATGTCGGCGCCTTGTGCCTGTCGGTGCTGCGCGCGCTCGACGGCTATCGCGGCGCGGTCGGCGTGATGTCGTTCCACCCCGAAGTGGCGCGCTGGTTCTCGATCCACGGCGGGCGGGTGGCGCGCGGGCTGGTCGTGACCGAGCAGGGCAAGCGGCGCATCCGCGGGCGGCTGAAGCGGCGGCTGGCCTTGTGGCGGGCGCGGCCGGATTTCCTCGCCTACGATATCCGCGACCTGCCGACGTCGATGTCGGTGGCGGCGCGGGGGCGCGGAATCCCCGTCTTCACCTGGACCTGCCGCGGCGAAGAGGACCGCGCCCGCGCCGCCGACCACGCCGACCAGATCATCTACGAGAACCCGTGAACAACGTGACCGCGCGCCTGGTCGAGGGGGTCGCGCGGTTCGAAGCGGCCGACTGGGACCGCTGTGCGGGGCCCGGCAACCCATTCCTCAGCCACGCCTTCCTGTCGGCGCTGGAGGAATCCGGAAGCGCGACGGCGCGGACCGGGTGGCAGCCGATGCCGGTCGCGATCGACGGCGCCGACGGCCGGCCGGCGGCGGTGATGCCGGCCTACGCCAAGAGCCACAGCCAGGGCGAATATGTGTTCGATCACGCCTGGGCCCAGGCCTACGAAAGGGCGGGCGGGGAATATTATCCCAAGCTGCAGATCGCGGTGCCGTTCACGCCGGTGCCGGGCCGCCGGCTGCTCGCCGCCGATGCCGCGCTGGCGCCCGCGCTGATCGCCGCGGCCGAGGCGGTGGTGCGGCAGAACGGCCTTTCCTCCGCCCACGCCACCTTCATCGCGCCCGAGGAAGTGCCGCTGTTCGAGCGCGCCGGCTGGCTGATCCGGATCGACAGCCAGTTCCACTGGCACAACGAAGGCTACAAGAGCTTCGAGGATTTCCTCGCCACCCTCTCGTCACGCAAGCGCAAGGCGATCCGCAAGGAGCGCGCGGCGGCGGTCGAGGGACTGACGGTCGAGCATGTCACCGGCGCCGGACTTGAGGAGCGGCACTGGGACCATTTCTGGCGCTTCTACCAGGACACCGGCTCGCGCAAATGGGGGCGGCCGTACCTGACGCGGCGCTTCTTCTCGCTGCTCGGCGAGCGGCTGGCGGACAAGGTGCTGCTGATCTTCGCGCTTCGCGGCGGCGTGCCGATCGCCGGCGCGCTCAACCTGATCGGCGCCGACACGCTCTACGGCCGCTACTGGGGCTGCACCGAGGAGGTGCCGCATCTCCATTTCGAGCTCTGTTACTATCAGGCGCTCGACGCCGCGATCGAGCGCGGGCTGAAGCGGGTCGAGGCGGGAGCGCAGGGCGGCCACAAGCTGAGCCGCGGCTATCGCCCGGTGCCGACCTATTCGGCGCATCACCTCGCCGATCCCCGCCTGCATGCCGCGGTAGCGGATTATCTGGAGGCGGAACGCCGCGCCGTGGTCCACGAAATCCAGGCGCTCGAAGAGATGACCCCGTTCAGGAAGAGCTAGAGCCGGCGCAGGCTGCGATGGAGGCGGCGCCTGTGCAATCGAGGAGCTCTTCTGCTGCCGCTGGGGAGGTCAGGCCGCGCGGCGGCTGAGTTCCGAAAGCCAGGCGCGGGCCTGGC
>DASWSP010000118.1:0-41863 GCA_036402575.1 Allosphingosinicella sp.
CCCGGAGTGGGCGGCACCTGGAAAGACCTTACCGACAACGTTAACCTGATGGCGACCAATCTCACCAACCAGGTGCGCGGCATCGCGGACGTCGTGACCGCCGTGGCGCAGGGCAACCTCAAGCGCAAGCTCACCCTGGACGCCAAGGGCGAGATCGCCGCGCTCGCCGAGACGATCAACTTCATGATCGACACGCTGTCGACGTTCGGCGACCAGGTGACCAACATGGCCCGCGAGGTCGGCATCGAAGGCCGGCTGGGCGGCCAGGCGCGCGTGCCCGGAGCCGCCGGCCTGTGGCGCGACCTAACCGATAACGTCAATCAGCTGGCTGCGAACCTCACCAACCAAGTGCGCTCGATCGCCGACGTGGCGACCGCCGTCACCAAGGGCGACCTCACCCGCTCGATCGCGGTGGAAGCCTCGGGCGAGATGGCCGCGCTCAAGGACACGATCAACGAGATGATCCGCAACCTCAAGGAACAGACCTTGAAGAATGCGGAGCAGGATTGGCTGAAGACCAACCTGGCGCGCTTCTCGCGGATGCTGCAGGGCGAGCGGGACCTCACCACCGTCTCCAACCTGATCATGTCGGAGCTCGCCCCGCTGGTGAACGCCCAGTACGGCGTCTTCTACGTCACCAAGCGCGAAGCCGACGAGACCGTGCTCGAGCTCGCCGCCAGCTACGGCGCCGAGAACCGCGACGAGCTGAAGCCGGTGTTCAAGCTGCGCGAGGGCCTGGTCGGCCAGGCGGCGGCGGACAAGCGCCCGATCCTGCTCGAGAACGTGCCGTCGGACTTCGTCCGAATCGGCTCCGGCCTCGGCCATTCGGCGCCGGCCAACGTCAACATCCTCCCCGCCCTGTTCGAGGACGACGTCAAGGCCGTGATCGAGCTCGCCTCGTTCAGCGAGTTCAACGAGACCCACCAGAGCTTCCTCGACCAGCTCATGGAATCGGTCGGAATCGTCTTGAACACGATCGCCGCCACCATGCGCACCGAGGGCCTGCTGAAGCAGTCCCAGCTGCTCACCCAGGAGCTTCAGGCGCGCCAGACCGAGCTCACCACCAAGCAGGAAGAGCTGCACAACACCAACGAGGAGCTGCAGGAGAAGGCGCAGCTGCTCGAGAACGAGAAGAAGCAGGTCGAGGCCAAGAACTTCGAGATCGACATGGCGCGGCGCGCGGTCGAGGAGAAGGCCGAGCAGCTGGCGCTCACCTCCAAGTACAAGTCCGAGTTCCTCGCCAACATGAGCCACGAGCTCAGGACGCCGCTCAATTCGCTGCTGATCCTCTCGAAGCTGCTGGCGGACAACCCGCAGGGCAATCTGAACGAGAAGCAGACCGAGTTCGCCCGCACCATCCACTCGGCCGGGTCGGACCTCCTGAGCCTCATCAACGACATCCTCGACCTTTCCAAGATCGAATCCGGAACGGTGTCGATCGAGGTCGGCGACATGCCGATGGGCAGCCTCAAGCAGCATATGGAGCGCACCTTCCGTCAGCTCGCCGCCGACAAGGGTCTCGAGTTCGACGTCCAGTTCGACGACAATTTGCCGGCCTCGATCCGGACCGACGAGAAGCGCCTCCAGCAGGTCGTCCTCAACCTGCTGTCGAACGCGTTCAAGTTCACCTCGCACGGCAGCGTCACCCTCGCCGTGCGCTGCGCCGCGAGCGGCTGGAGCCCCAGCCACCCGGTGCTTCGCGGTGCCGACAAGGCGATCGAGATCGCGGTTACCGACACCGGCATCGGCATCCCGGAGGACAAGCAGAAGCTGATCTTCGAGGCGTTCCAGCAGGCCGACGGAACGACCAGCCGCAAATATGGCGGCACCGGCCTCGGCCTGTCGATCAGCCGCGAGATCGCGCGACTGCTGGGCGGCGAGCTGCAGGTGCGCTCGACGCCGGGCGAGGGCTCGACCTTCACCCTGTTCGTGCCGCTGCAGGCGATCCCCGCGGCGCCGATCATCGAGGGCGCGACCGTCGCCCGCTACGAGAATAGCGGCGCGATCATCCCGACCGCGCTGCCCACCGAGTTCGCGGTGATCGACGACCGCGACACCCTCGGCGACGAGCCGCTGGTGCTGATCGTCGAGGACGACCCCACCTTCGCCTCGATCCTGCTCGAGCTCGCGCACGGCGCCGGGCTCAAGGGCGTCGTCTCGACCGCCGGCGCGGGTACCCTGGCGATGGCGCGAAAGCTCCAGCCCGACGCGATCACGCTGGACCTCGGCCTCTCCGACATCGACGGCTTCGTCCTGCTCGACCTCCTGAAGCACGACCCGCAGACCAGCCATGTGCCGATCCACGTCATCTCAGGCGCCGACGAGATCGCCTCGGTGCTCGACATGGGCGCGTTTGGAGTGACCGAGAAGCCGGCCGATCACGACAAGCTGGCGAAGGTGTTCAAGGACCTCGCCGACCGCGCCGAGGCTTCGGAGCGGCACACGCCGCCCGCCGATCTCATGGCCGATTCGATGCCGAGCCTGCGTGCGGTGCCCGAGCTTACCGGCGCCAAGATCCTGATCGTCGACGACGACATCCGCAACATCTACTCGCTGACCAGCGTGCTGGAGAGCTACGACGTGGAAGTCCTTCACGCCGAGCGCGGCAAGGACGGCATCATGATCCTCGAGCAGACGCCGGGGATCGATATCGCGCTGATCGATATCATGATGCCGGAGATGGACGGCTATGAGACGATGCAGCAGATCCGCCAGCGGCCGACGCTCGCGGACCTGCCCCTGGTTGCGGTCACGGCCAAGGCGATGAAGGGCGACCGCCAGAAGTGCCTCGACGCCGGCGCGTCCGACTATATCGCCAAGCCGGTCGACATCGAGCTGCTGCTCGCGCTGCTACGGGTCTGGATCGGCCGCTCCAGGGAGCGTACGGGCGGTTTGGCGTCACGGCTGACGCGGAACGCAGCGGAATAGCGAATGACGGCGGAACGACCTCTGCGAAGCCAGCCCGGCCGGGCCTCGGCGGCGGCGCTCCGCCCGGCTTCGGAAGCACCGATGGCCGCCGAGACGGAGGAGCCGGCGCGCGTGCTCGTTGTCGACGACGACGAGCGCAACCTGCTCGCGATCAAGACAGTGCTCGAGGATGTCGGGGAGGTCGTCACCGCAGCGTCGGGCGAGGAGGCGCTTCGCCATCTCCTCAAGGGCGATTTCGCGGTCATCCTGCTCGACGTCTTCATGCCCGGCCTTGACGGCTACGAGACGGCGCAGATCATCCGCTCGCGCGAGCAGACCAAGCGCATCCCGATCGTCTTCCTGTCGGCGGTCAACAAGGAGACCGAGCACCTCATCCGCGGCTATTCGATGGGCGCGGTCGATTATGTGTTCAAGCCGGTCGAGCCGGTCGTGCTCCAGTCCAAGGTCGCGGTGTTCGTCGACCTGTTCAAGATGACCCGCGAGATCCAGCGCAAGGCCAAGCAGGAGCAGGCGCTGCTCGACGCGAACCTGCGGGCGAACAACGAACTGCTGCGCGCCGAGCAGGAGCTGCGGCTGGCGGAGCAGCGCCAGGCGGCGATCATCAAGTCGCTGCCGATCGTTCTCTACCTGGAGCGGGTCGGAGCGGTGCCGCGGGTGCCGCAATTCGTCAGCGGCGACTTCAAGGCGCTCACGGGCTTCGATTTCGACGAGGTGCAGGCGAACCCGAACCTGTGGGCCGAGCGGCTGCACGAGGAGGACCGCGACCGCGTCACCGAGGCGATCGCCAAGCGGGCGCAGCACGGCACCTTGTCGATGGAGTATCGCTGGCGGTGCGCCGACGGGAGCTACAAGCATTTCCTCGATCAGGCGGTGCTGCTGCGCGACGCCGACGGCCAATCGGCGGAGTTCGCCGGCACCCTACTCGACGTCACCGATCGCAAGAATCTCGAAAGCCAGCTCGTCCAGGCGCGCAAGATGGATGCGATCGGCAAGCTGACCGGCGGAATCGCGCACGACTTCAACAATCTGCTGGCGGCAGTGCTGGGCGGCCTTGGTCTGGTCGAGCGGCGGGTCGAGCTCAACGAGGAGCAGAAGAAGATCCTGTCGATGACCCGGCACGCCGCCGAGCAGGGCTCGGAGCTCGTCGGCCGGCTGCTCGCCTTCGCGCGCCGCCAGCAACTGGAGCCGGCGCGGATCGAGATCGGCAAGCTCTCGGTCACCGTCCGCGACCTGCTCGCCCACACGCTCGGCGGCCGGGTCCAGCTCGACTGGGAAAGCGGCGACAGCCTGTGGTGCGCCTATGCGGACGAAACCCAGCTTGAGCTGGCGCTGATGAACCTCATCATCAACGCGCGAGACGCGATGCCGGAAGGCGGCACGGTGACGGTGACCGGCGAGAACCGCAAGATCGGCGAAAGCAACGACATGGGCCTGCCGAGGGGCGAGTACGTCATGCTCGCGGTCAGCGACACCGGCTCGGGAATCCCGCGCGAGATGCTCGAACGGGTGATGGAGCCTTTCTTCACCACCAAGGAGATCGGCAAGGGCACCGGCCTGGGATTGTCGATGGTCTATGGCTTCGCCAAGCAATCGGGCGGCGCGATCAACATCACCAGCGAGGTGGGTCGCGGCACTCGGGTCGAGATCTGGCTGCCGCGGGCGCCCGAGGAGCGTCGCACCGCGCCTCGGCAGATCAAGCCGAAGGTCGACCGCGCGCCGATGCGGCCGCTCCACATCCTGCTCGTCGACGACCATGCCGGCGTGCGCGCGACGACCGCCGCTTTGCTGGAAGACATGGGGCACAGCGTCGACCAGGCCCAAGAGGGCACCGCGGCGCTTTCGATGTTCGAGAAGGATGCCGGCGCCTACGACCTGATCGTCAGCGACTATGCGATGCCCGTGCTGTCGGGCGCCGACGTGATCGAGAAGGCGCGCGAGATCATGCCCGGCATGCCCGGCATCATCATCACCGGCTATGCCGAGGCGCAGTCGATCTCGCGGCGGCCCAAGGGGGTCCTCGTCCTCACCAAGCCCTTCACGCCGGAGCAGATGGCCGAGGCGATCGCCTTCGCTTCGCAGGAGCCGAGCAAGGCCGCCGCCGCGGTCTAGGCCTGCGACGGCCGCTCCGGGTGTGCCGGACCGCGCCCAAGCCCCTCAGGGTTTCTTGAACCCCTGCGCCACCACGTACCATTCCGACGAGCCCTTGCGGCTGGCCGGCGGCTTGGCGTGCTTCACGGTCGAGAAATGGCGCTTGAGCTCGGCGACCAGGCCGCTGTCCGCGCCGCCCGCCAGAACCTTGGCGACGAACGCCCCGTCCGGCCTCAGCACCTCGACGGCGAAGCGCAGCGCGGCCTCGACCAGCGCCATCGTGCGCAGATGGTCGGTCTGCGGGTGCCCGACCGTGTTGGCCGCCATGTCGGACAGGACGAGGTCGGCCGGCCCGCCGAGCGCCTCGCCGAGCCGCTCCGGCGCCGCCTCGTCCATGAAGTCCATCTGCAGGATCGTAGCCCCCTCGATCGGGTCGGTGGGCAGCAGGTCTATTCCGACCACCGCAGCCCGCGGCGCCTGCCGGCGCACCACCTGGGTCCAGCCGCCCGGAGCGATGCCGAGGTCGATCACACGCTGCACGCCCTTCAGGAAGCCGAACCGATCGTCGAGCTCGATCAGCTTGTAGGCCGCGCGGGAGCGGTAGCCCTCCGCCTTGGCGCGCTTGACGTAAGGATCGTTGAGCTGGCGCTCGAGCCATCGGGTCGAGCCGATCTTGCGCCCCTTCGCCGTCTTGACCCGCGTATGGCCGCTGCCGCGGCTCATATCGGGTGGCCGTCGCGGGCCATCAGCGAGCGCAATATGCCCTCGCGTATGCCGCGGTCGGCGACTCCAAGCG
This sequence comes from Allosphingosinicella sp., assembly GCA_036402575.1. Classification (GTDB taxonomy): domain Bacteria; phylum Pseudomonadota; class Alphaproteobacteria; order Sphingomonadales; family Sphingomonadaceae; genus Allosphingosinicella. The sequence continues at coordinate 5,813 of DASWSP010000118.1, forward strand.
TCTTGGCCGGCCAGATGTCCATGATCGCTTCCAGGATCGCACAGCCCGCCACCACCAGGTCCGCCCGCTCCAGCCCGATGCACGGCAGCTCCGCCCGCTCCTCCAGCGACATGCGCGACAGCATGGTGCTGATCGCCCGCATCGAATCGGCCGGAACCATCAGCCCGTCGATCGCCCGCCGATCGTAGCTCGGCAGCGCGAGATGGACGCTCGCCAGCGTCGTTACCGTCCCGCTGGTGCCCATCAGCCGGATGTCCTGCTTGTCCCCCGGCAAGGTCGCGGCGAAGCGGCTGAAGGCGTGGCGGACCTTCTCGCGCATGCGGTGGTAGCCGGCGAGCCGCTCGTCGGGATCGGTCAGCCCCCGAGCCTCGCTTTCGGTCAGCGACACCACGCCCCAGGGCGCGCTCCACCAGCTCTTGATCTTGGGCGTTGCGCTTCCATCCGCCTCGATCAGCACCAGCTCGGTCGAGCCGCCGCCGATGTCGAAGATCAGCGCCGGACCGTCGCCCGGCTCGAGCAGACGGTGGCAGCCGAGCATGGCGAGCCGCGCCTCCTCCTCGGGCGGGATGATGTCGAGCGCGATCCCGGTCTCTTCATAGACCCGCTCGGCGAATTCGCGGCCGTTGACCGCGCGGCGGCACGCCTCGGTCGCGACCGAACGCGACAGCGAGACCCGGCGCCGCCTCAATTTGTCGCCGCAGATCGCCAGCGCCGACAGCGCCCGCTCGACCGCCGCATCGCTGATCCGGCCGCTGCTCGCCAGCCCCTCCCCCAGCCGCACGACCCGCGAGAAGGCGTCGATGACGACGAAACCCTGATCGGCCGGGCGGGCGATGAGGAGGCGGCAATTGTTGGTGCCCAGATCGAGCGCGCCATAGGTGTGACGGTTGGTGCGCCGCCGCTCGAAAGGGGCGGGCAAGGCCGCATGGTCCGGCGCGGGGCCGGGTGGCTGCGGAGCCGTGGCGGCTGTCTGCGCCATGCTCAGGACACTCTTTATGTTCTCGTTACAGGCCGCAAAGCGGCCTTTGACCTGACTCCTAGGTACATGGATCGGAAGTTCCGGGCAAGCCGCCGCCGTTGACAGCCCTCCCTCCGCCGCCTATTTCGCCGGCCTCGCTGCCCGATCGTCTAATGGTAAGACTACGGACTCTGAATCCGTCAATCGTGGTTCGAATCCACGTCGGGCATCCACCTCATCCTCATGCCGCGCAGAAGCGGCCGCCCGACCGGGCTTCCGCCGCTATGGTGAAGGAGTTCGCCCGCGCGCGATGATGGCGGGGGGCCGCACGCGGGCACCCGCCTAGCGGCAGCTTAGCGCGGGGCGTTCTTGCCGAGCGCCTGGAAGACCTTGAGCGGATCGATCGGTTCGGCGAACTGGCCGCCGAGACGGCCGTTGTTGGTCCAGACCACCAGCGCGTTCACCCGCTTGACCCCCGGCAGCGTCAGCCAGACCCGCGAGCCCGCCCCGATGTCGGCGTTGGTCTCCGCCATGAAGCCGTTGCTGGAGATGTTGACGAGGCGCGCGTCGACGGCCATCGCGCCGAGCTCGCGCATGGGGATTGCGGCCGACACCTCGAGCCTCGGCTCACGACGGCGCGGGTCGGTGTCCAGATCGGGAGCGATCTTGGCGTTGATCATCGGCGTAAAATTCCCCTATTCTCCACGGCCAGCGCTACACGAAAAAGTGTGGATGCTTCGTCAACGCCCGCCCTGGGATTATCGCTAACCTCGTCGCGTCCGACCCCCGGCATCAGCCGAGGATGATCTCATGGCCGAAATTGAGGCCGAGGCGGCCGTCGCGCACCCAGCGCACGAAGCCGTGAATCCTGGTGCAGTTCTCGAACTGGATGACGATCGTCTCGCCGATGTGCGGCAGGATGTCGCTTTCGACCATGGTGCCGCGCGAGGAGATGTTGATCACCGGCACCAGATAATCCTGGCCGCGGAAGGATATGACGGCGCGCTCGACCACCTCTTCGTGGCGCGGCTCGGAACGCTGCTCCACCAGCCGGGGCTGGGTGCGCGGGATCAGGTCTCCGGCCAGCCCCAGCTTGCGTTTTTGCATGCCCATCGCAGCGCCACCCCTCATGCAGAGGGATGACAATGCCTGAAATGGCTTACCGAATTCCTAGCGGCGGGCGATGCTATCGCTGAGCCGCCGCGGCCGGGACTGCCTCGTCCTTCTCCCACCAGTAAGGCTGCCGGCGCCGGGTTCCGGTTACTTCCTCGTTAAGCGTCGCGGCGTCGTAGAGCCGGCCGTTGAGCATCACCTTGGCGACCTTGTCGGTGTTGCGGATGTCGGCGAGCGGATCGGCGTCGAGGATGACGAGGTCGGCGAGCTTGCCGGGCTGCAGCGAGCCGATGTCGGTGAAGCCCAGCGCCCTGGCCGGAGTGATCGTGCCGGCCTTGAGCGCCTCCAGCGGGCTCCAGCCGCCGCGCACGAACGACCACATTTCCCAATGTGCGGCGAGGCCCTGCTGCTGGCCGTGAGCGCCGATCGAGACCGCCACGCCGCGCTGAGCGAGCTGCTTGGCCGAGGCCGCGCTGACGCGGTCGACATAATCCTCCTCGGGCGCGCTGGTGACGCGCACCAGCTCCGGATTGAGTTGGCTGGCCGGGACGTGGCGGATGAGGAGCGGGTGCTTCCACACCTCCGATTCCTGGATCCAATAGGGCTCGCCGCCCATTCCGCCATAGGTGACGCCCAGGGTGGGCGTGTAGCCGACGTCGGTGGCGCCGTAGAAGCTCAGCACGTCCTCGTAGAGCACCGCCTGCGGGATGTTGTGCTCCAGGGTGGTGTTGCCGTCGGCAATCAGCGCCATATCCATGTTGAACTGCGATCCGCCCTCGGCGACGACCGCGATATTCTCGCGGATCGCGGCCGCCACGACCTGCTGGCGCTGGTCGCGGCGCGGCTGGTTGTAGTTCTTGATCGAATGCGCGCCCTGCACCTTGAGGCGGCGGACATGCGCCAGCGCGTCCTCGAAGCTGTCGACGGCGGCGAAGCGGTTGGCGTTCTTCGCGCCGTAGACAATCTCGCCGGTCGAGAAGGTGCGCGGCGCCAGGATCAGGCCGGCGCGCTGCATCTCGCCCGCCGGGAAGATCTCGGTCGAGGTGCTCGAGGGATCGTGGACGGTGGTGACGCCGAAGGCGAGATGCGCCATCGCCTCCCAATTCTGCTGCGGGATGAGGTCGTCCTCGCCCTGGCTGCCGTGGGCGTGGGCATCGATCAGGCCCGGGATGATCGTCTTGCCGGCGACGTCCACGACCTGCGCGCCGGCGGGGATCGCCACCTGGCCGCGGCGGCCGACCGCGCGGATCCGGTTCTGCTCGACGATCACGACACCGTCCTCGACGATGCCCCCCGCTTCGTCCGCCATGGTGATGATCCTGGCGCCGGTGAGGGCGACGACGCCCTGCGGCTTGTCGGCCGCGGCCGACATGGCGAGCGACAGGCCCGACTTGGGCGCCGCATAGCCCGGCGACTCCTTGTCGTCGCCGGCCGGCAGCGCCCGGATGAAGGAGGCGGTATCGGCCGAATAGAGCGTCGGGCCGAGGCTCCAGGCAAGGCTGCGGCCGCCGCCCGCCCAGTGCAGATACTGGCCGCCGTCGCCGCTCGCCTTGGTGACGGGGAGCTGGGTCGCCTTGGCGCCGAGATCAAGCGTCTTGGCGCCGGCGAAGAAGGGCGTGACGAACACGTTGTAATTCTCGCGGAACGCGAGGTGATCGCCGGTCGGCGAGACCTGATATTCGGTGACGAGCTCGCCCTGCGCGTGGGTGCGCCGATCCTTGCCGTTCATGTCGACGCTGATCAGCTTGAGCTTCTGATCCTCGCTGAGCTCGTAATAGACGCGGTCGGAGGCGGCGCCGAAATGCGGGTTGCCGCCGTCGCGGCCGAGGCGGGTGGCGGCGCCGCCCGCGGCTGAGACCCTGAAGATTCCCGGATCTTCCGACCAGGCGTCGGAGGTGAGGTTGCCGCCCCCGCCGCGCTCGAACACGATCGTCGCGCCGTCGGGCGAGAAGCGCGGGCGGCGATAGTGGCCCGGTATGTCGCTGACGGTGCGAAGGCCGCTGCCGTCGGCGCCGACCACTCGGATTTCGCCGAGCCGCCGGTCGTTCCAGCTGACGAAGGCGATCCGGCTGCCGTCGCGCGACCAGCTCGGGAAGAGCTGGAATTCGCCGTCGGGCGCGGTGAGCTGGCGCGGCGCGCCGCCGCCGACGTCCTTGACGTACAGCCGGCCCAGGCTCTCGAAGACGACCCGGCGGCCGTCCGGCGAGGTGGCGGCGAAGCGCGGCACCTTGGTGGTGAAGGTGTCGCTGTAGACCGCCACCTGCGGCCGCACCGGATCGACCACCTCGCGACTGTCGGCGACCTGGAACGGGATCTCGGCGGCGCCCGATCCATCGGCGTTGACCCGGCGGATCTTGCCGCCCGCCCAGAACAGGATCGAGCGGCTGTCCGGAGTCCAGTCCATATTGGGATAGACGCCGGTGATCGCCCAGGTTTCCTGCAGGTCCTGGTCGAGATTGTCGTAGATCTTGCGCTCCTCGCCGGAGCGCAGGTCCTTGACGTACAGCTTTGACTTGGCGCGCTCGCGGCGGACGAAGGCGAGCCAGCGGCCGTCGGGCGACGGCGTCGGGCGCACCGAGCCTCCCGGGCCGGCGGCGACGGTGGTGCGCTCCCCGCTCCTGAGGTCGTAGCGCTCGATCGCGAACAACTGATCGTTCGAATTCTGGGCGTATTGGAAGATGTCGCCCGGCGTGGTGTCGCGGCTGAAATAGATGCCGCTTCCGTCGGGCGTGAACATCGGCTCGCCGAGCTCCTTCTGGAAGCGCGGGTTCGGCTTCTCCACCAGCGCCACGCCCTTGCCTCCGGAGAGATGGTAGAGCCAGACCTCGCCGGTGCCGGCCGAGCGCTGCGTGGTGAAATGCTTGCGCGCGGCGACGAAGCGGCCGTCGGCGCTCCACGTCGGGTTGTTCAGGAGCGTGAAATCCTCCTTGGTCACCTGGCGCTTGTTCGAACCGTCGGTGCCCATCACCCAGATGTTGTCGCCGCCGCCGCGATCGGAGGTGAAGGCGATCAGCCGCCCGTCGGGAGAGAAGCGGGGCTGGACCTCGAACGGCATGCCGGCGGCGATGCGGGTGGCTCGGCCGCCGGTGATCGGCATCGTATAGATGTCGCCGAGCAGGTCGAACGCGATCGTCCGCCCGTCCGGGCTGACGTCGAGGTTCATCCAGGTGCCCTCCGACACGTTGATCGGAACGGTTCGAAGCTTCATCGGCGGCGCCGCGACGTTCCACTTCTTCTTGTCGTCCTTGGCCTGGGCGATGGCTGCGGTCGAGAGGAGGAGCAGGGCGAGGGCGGCTATGCCTTTGATCATCGATGAACTCCGGAGCCGGGGGCTGGGTGAGGTAGCGGCGCGATACGCTGCCCGCGGCTTTGGACGCAAGATTGGTCGTTGGCCTGGCTGTGGAAACCGCAAAACTGGCTAACCTGCTTTAACCGAGACCGAGTTTTTTGGAACCGGGTCAGCTTGTTGGCCGTTCGTTTCTCCAGCGTTAGGAACTCGATAGCTGGACATGACACGAATAGGGGAACAGTCCCACGCCTCGTCACTCGAGTTGTGGGGCGGAGTCGAATGCACGATCGCCCGCGTGGGCGACGAGTATCGCGACCAGACGCTCGAGACGGGGCACCACCTCCGCCGCGAGGATATCGACCTGATCGCCGGGTTGGGCGTGAAGACGGTGCGCTATCCGATCCTGTGGGAAACGGTCGCTCCGGAGCGACCGGACGAATATGATTTCTCGTGGACCGACGAGCGGCTCCAGATGCTTCGCGAGCGCGGCATCGGCGTCGTGGGCGGCCTGCTCCACCACGGCTCCGGGCCGCGCTACACCAGCCTGCTCGATCCCGATTTCCCGGCGAAGTTCACGCGCTACGCCGCCCGCGTCGCCGAGCGCTATCCGTGGATCGAATATTGGACGCCGGTCAACGAGCCGCTGACCACGGCGCGCTTCTCCGGCCTCTACGGCCACTGGTATCCGCACCGTCAGGATTATCCTTCGTTCCTGCGCGCCCTGGTCAACGAATGCCTGGGCACCAAGCTGGCGATGCAGGCGATCCGGGCCGTCAATCCGGCCGCGAAGCTGCTTCAGACCGAGGATCTCGGCAAGACCTTCTCAACCGCCCCGCTCCAGTACCAGGCGCGCCACGAGAATGAGCGGCGGTGGCTGAGCTTCGACTTGCTGTGCGGCCGCGTCGGCGACGACCACCCGTGGCTCAAGCTGCTGCTGGGCGCGGGAGTCCGCTGGAACGAGCTCGACGCGCTTGCCACCGGCGCCGGCAAGCCCGACGTGCTGGGAATCAATCATTACCTAACCAGCGAGCGTTTCCTCGATCACCGGCTCGACCTCTATCCGGGGCTGCCGGCGGGCGGGAACTGCCGCGACCGCTATGTCGACGCCGAAGCGGTGCGGGTGAAGCGGCTGGACCTCCAGACCGGCCTCGGACCGCGGCTGCGCGAGGCCTGGGAGCGCTACGGCATCCCGATGGTCGTGTCCGAAGTCCATCACGGCTGCACCCGCGACGAGCAATTGCGGTGGTTCGCGGAGGTGTGGGCGACCGCAAGCACGCTGCGCGACGAGGGAATGGACCTGCGCGCGGTCACGCTCTGGTCGCTGTTCGGCAACGTCGACTGGCGCTCGCTGCTGACCCGCAACGAAGGTGTCTACGACGTCGGCGCGTTCGACGTGCGCGGGGCGGCGCCGCGGCCGACCGCGATCGCCGCCGCGGCCAGATCGTTCGCCCGCGGCGCCGCCTTCGACCATCCGGTGCTCGACGGGCCGGGCTGGTGGCGGCGGCCCGAGCGGCTCTACCCCTGGCACAGCAACTGCAAGACGCTTGGCGAGGGCGGCCGCAAGCTGCTGATCACCGGCGCCACGGGAACGCTCGGCAACGCCTTCGCCCGGATCTGCGAGCATCGCGGCCTGCCTTACTGCCTCACCAGCCGCGCCGATGTCGACATCACCGACGACTCCTCGATTGCGCGAGCGCTCGAACATTATCGCCCCTGGGCGATCATCAACACGGCCGGCTTTGTCCGGGTTGCCGACGCGGAACGCGAGCGGGAAGCCTGCCTCAGCGCCAACGCGGTCGGGCCTGAGAAACTGGCGCGGGCCTGCGCCGGCGCCGGCATCCGGCTCGTCACCTTCTCGTCGGACCTGGTGTTCGACGGCCAGCTCGGCCGCCCCTACCTCGAGACCGACCCGGTCGCCCCCGCCAACGTCTACGGCCTCAGCAAGGCGATGGCCGAGCGCCGGGTCCTCGGCATCGACGAGCAGGCCCTGGTGATCCGCACCAGCGCCTTCTTCGGGCCATGGGACAAGTATAATTTCGCCTGGAACACGCTCGACGCGCTGGCTCGGGGCGAGCCGGTCCGCGCCGGCCGCAACAGCGCGGTCTCGCCCACGTACGTGCCGGATCTCTGCCACGCCGCGCTCGACCTGCTGATCGACGGCGAGACGGGCCTCTGGCACCTCGCCAACCAGGGCAAGCTGAGCTGGCACGAATTCGCCACCCAGGTCGCTGAAGGCGCGGGCTACGATCCCGCGCTGGTGCTGCCGATCGACGACGCGCCCGCCAACACCGCCCTCGCCAGCGCCCGCGGGCACATGCTCCGCCCCGTCGACCACGCGATCGACGCCTTCCTGGGCGAAGTCGGCGAGTTCCAGCATCGCCGGCCGCTGGACATCGCCGCGGAGTAACCGCGCAATTTGATACTAAGGCGAAACAATCGCCTTCCTCCCGCGTTCGTTCCGTTGCCGTTGAACCTATAATGACGGCAGCCGACAGGAACCTGGGCCGCATCCGAGCGTCTTAGGTCCAGACCGCCGATCGATAACCTTCGGTTCTCGGCTTCGGATGCAGGAGGGAAGACATGAATCTTATCATTGCACTCATCATCGGTGGCATCATCGGCTGGCTGGCCAGCATCGTCATGCGCACCGACGCTCAGCAGGGTATCCTGCTCAACATCGTCGTCGGAATCATCGGATCGCTGCTCGGCGGCTTACTGCTCGGGCCGTTGCTCGGCGGCGGCAACCTGTTGAGCGGCTCGTTCGACGTCCGCACGCTGATCGTGGCGCTGCTCGGCGCGATCATCCTGCTTGCGATCGTCAACCTCTTCCGCCGCGGCCGCGTCCGCTAGGCGGATAAGTCCAGGCGTTCAAAGGGCCGTCCGCTGCGAAGCGTGGCGGCCCTTTTCGTGGCTATTCCAGCTCGAAGCTGACGGAGAGGCTGACCGCCACCGTCTGCTCGCCGGGATCGATCTTGGTGCTCGCGGCGTCGCGGGCCTGCGCCATCTCCATCATCGGCCGCGGCGGCTGGTAAAAGCCGCCCGCTTCGCTGACCGAAAGGATGCGCCCCACCCTCTTGCCGAGGGCGCGGGCGTACATCGCGGCCCGCGCCTGAGCGGTGCGAAGCGCGGCGGCCCGGGCTTCGTCGAGCGCTTCCTCGGGCTTCTCGAGCATCAGCATCGGGCCGTTGATCTGGTTGGCGCCCTGAGCGACCAGCGCATCGAGAATACGGCCGGTGTTGGCAATGTCGCGGAACCGCACCGACACTTCGTTGCCCGCCCGATAGCCGACCAGGATCGGCGTTCGGTTCTCCTCATAGCGATATTCCGGATTGAGGTTGATCGAGCTGGTCTGGATGTCGCGGTCGGCGATGCCGGCGCGCCGCAGCGCCGCGCGCACCGAGTTCATCTGCTGAGCGTTCTGCTGGATCGCGGCGGTCGCGGTCGGCGCCTGAGTCACGACGCCGGCGCTGATCCGGGCGATATCGGGCACTCGGGTCACCTCCCCGGACGCCACGACGTCGAGACGCGTGCCGGAGACCGACTGCATCCGCGCATCCTGGGCGGCGGCGGCGGTGAGGGGGAGGGAAAGCGCCAGCACGGACGCCAGGGTGAGGATACGGATCATGAGCAGGCTCCCGGCAGGTTCGACGCGTCCCTTATGGCCTCGGCGGCTGCATCGTTGCTGAACGTTACGGCTCCGATCGGCGGCGGCGGTCGAGCAGTCGCGCGGTGAACCGGTCTCACCAGATAAATCCATAGGCGCCAAGCATTTGCCTTTACGTTCGGCGATCGCCACATGCGGCTTAGCGGACGCGCCGCATGCTCTTGCTCGATCCATTATCGAAGCTTCGGCGGTGGAAAAAGAAAGGGTTTTGTCGTAAGGGCGCCACACTGTCGCGGGGGCACCGAAGATTTATTGGCTTGAGGCCGGTGACTTATTAAGATAATACAGTCGCCGGCGCGGCGCGGCCGCTTTGCGGTGTGGGAAAGATGAAGACCATGAATTTCGAATCTGCCAAGTGGCGGCGCAGCGCCATCGAGGGTGAAGTCCTCGACGCGGAGATCCTGGCGGAGCGTGCCCGGCGCAAGCGGCTGATCCTGATCGTGCTTGCCGCGATCGCCGCGGTGGTGGTCGCCGTCATCTTCCTCACCGGCGGCGAGGAAGCGGCGGCGCCGGGCGCGGGCAAGGCGGGCGCGGCTTCCGCCCCGAGCGTCACCGTCATCGTTCCCGGCCGCCAGCAGGTCTCGCGCGTCATTTCCGCCACCGGCTCGTTGGCGGCGCGGCGGGATATGCCGGTGGGAGTCGCGGGCGAAGGTGGGATGATCGCCCACGTGCTGGTCGAGCCGGGCCAGTGGGTCGGCGCCGGCCAGACGCTCGCGGTGATCGAGCGTTCGGTCCAGGCGCAGCAGGCGCAGCAGCTTGCCGCCTCGATAGAGGTTGCGCGGGCCGACGCCCGCCTCGCCCAGCAGGAGCTCGAGCGCGCCCAGGCGCTGGTGTCGCGCGGCTTCGTTTCCAAGGCCGACGTCGAGCGGCGCACCGCTGCCCGCGACGCGGCAAACGCCCGCGTTCGAGTCGCCCAGGCGCAGCTCGGCGAAACCCGAGCGCGCATCGGCCGCCTCGACATCCGAGCGCCCGCCGCGGGCCTGGTCCTCGACCGGATGGTCGAGCCGGGCCAGGTGGTCGGCGCCGGCGCGGGCGCCTTGTTCCGGATCGCCATGGGCGGCGAGATGGAGCTGCTGGCCCGGATGTCGCAGGACGATCTCGCGCAGGTGCGCCCCGGAATCCCGGCCACCGTCACGCCGGTCGGCTCCAGCCGCAGCTTCACGGGCCAGGTGTGGCAGGTCTCGCCGGTCATCGATCCGCAGACCCGCCAGGGCGAAGCGCGCGTCGCGCTCAGCTACGATCCCCTGCTTCGCCCCGGCGGCTTCGCCAGCGCCGCCCTGACCGCCGGCACGATGGAGGCGCCGCTGCTCCCGGAATCGGCCGTGCAGAGCGACGCCAAGGGCAATTACGTCTATATCGTGAGCCCGGACAACAAGGTCGTCCGGCGCGACGTCACGGTCGGCGAGGTGACCGATGGCGGCGTGACCGTCGTCGCCGGGCTGACCGGCAATGAGCGCGTCGTGCAATCCGCCGGCGCCTTCCTCTCCCCGGGGGACAAGGTTCGGCCGGTGCGGGCAAGCGCCCGCTGAGCGGGCATCTGAAACAGGACTGAAGGCAGCAATATGAGCTTTCGCAACATATCGGCCTGGTCGATCCGGAACCCGGTGCCGCCGCTCGTCCTGTTCTTCGGGCTGATGCTGGCGGGCTTCGTCAGCTTCATGCGGATGGACGTCAACAACATGCCGGACGTCAGCTTTCCGGCGGTGACGGTGAGCGTCTACCAGCCGGGCGCCGCGCCGTCCGAGCTCGAGACGCAGGTGACGCAGCGGATCGAGGCGGCGGTGCGCGCCATCAACGGCGTCGACGAGATCACTTCCCGCGCCTCGGAGGGCGAGAGCTTCACGATCGTCCAGTTCGACATCGGCACGCCGGTGGACCGTGCCGTCAACGACGTCCGCAACGCGGTCGACCAGGTCCGCAGCCAGCTGCCCGACGGGATCCTGGAGCCCCAGGTCACCCGAATGGACATCGAGGGCGGCCCGATCGCCTATTTCAGCGTCGAGGCGACCGACATGACGCTGGAGGAGCTGAGCTGGTATGTGGACAACACCGTCTCCAAGCAGCTGCTCGGCATTTCGGGAATGGCGCAGGTGCAGCGCGGCGGCGGAGTCAGCCGCGAGATCCGAGTCATCCTCAATCCGGCCAAGCTGCAGGCGCAGGGCCTTACCGCCGCCCAGGTCAACCAGCAGCTCCGCCAGGTGAACCTCAACGCGGCCGGCGGTCGCGCCGAGATCGCCGGATCCGAGCAGTCGGTGCGCGTGCTCGGCAACGCCGCCAACGCTTATGCCCTCGGCGAGACCCAGATCGGCGTCGGCGGCGGCCGCACCATCAAGCTCTCAGACGTCGCCGAGGTCCGCGACCTCTATGCCGAGCAGCGCAACCTCTCGATGATGAACGGGCGGCAGGTGACCAGCTTCTCGATGGTCAAGGCGAAAGGCTCCTCCGACGTCACCGTCTACGACGAGGCGATGAAGGTTCTGCAGAGACTGCAGAAGGAGAATCCCAAGATCACCTTCCGGCAGCTCTATACGAGCGTCGACTACACCAAGGACCAGTACAATTCGTCGATGCTGGCGATGATCGAAGGCGCGGTGCTGGCGGTCATCGTCGTGTTCCTGTTCCTGCGCGACTGGCGGGCGACGATCATCTCGGCGATGGCGATCCCGCTTTCCGCCATTCCCGCCTTCTGGTTCATGGACATGCTCGGCTTCACGCTGAACGGCATCTCGCTGCTCGCGCTCAGCCTTGTCGCCGGCGTGCTGGTCGACGACGCGATCGTGGAGATCGAGAACATCGTGCGCCACATGCGGATGGGCAAATCGGCCTATCAGGCCTCGATCGAGGCCGCCGACGAGATCGGCCTCGCCGTGCTCGCCACCACCATGTCGATCGTCGCGGTGTTCCTGCCGGTGGCGATGATGCCGGGCATTTCCGGCCAGTTCTTCATCCAGTTCGGGATGACCGTCGTGATCGCGGTGCTCATCAGCCTTGCCGTGGCGCGTCTGATCACGCCGATGTTCGCCGCTTATTTCCTCAAGGCCCACGGCCCCGCCAAGCATGGCGAGGGCTGGATGATGGACCGCTACATGACCGTCCTTTCCTGGTGCGTGCGCAACCGCTGGAAGACCGTGCTGATCGGCGGCGGCGGCGCGCTCGTCGCCACGGTCTATTCGTTCGCGACGCTGCCGATGGCGTTCCAGCCGACGATCAACACCGATTACAGCTCGGTCCAGGTCGAAATGGTGCCCGGAAGCACGCTCGAGCAGACGAGCGCGGTGACCCAGCGCGTCGCCGCGATGCTGGCCTCGGACACCGAAGTGGTCGACGCCGCCTTCGCCGACATCAATCCGACGCAGGCGACCATCTACCTCACGCTGAAGAAGGACCGGCCGGTCTCCAGCGTCGATTGGGAGCGCCAGGTCGCCCCCAAGTTCCAGACGGTGGCCGATGCGCGGGTCAACTTCCAGTCGCAGTCGGGCGGCGGCTTCGGGCGCGACATCATCATCATGCTCGGCAGCGACGATCCGGCGAAGCTGGAGCAGACCGCGAACCAGATCGTCGGCGAATTGGCGGCGGTCAGCGAGGTGCGCGCGCCGCGAATGATCGGGGACATGCAGCGGCCGGAAATCATCATCAAGCCGCACATGGACCTTGCCGCCGACATGGGCGTCACCACCGCGGCGCTCAGCCAGACGATCCGGATCGCGACCATGGGCGACATCGACCAGAACAGCGCCAAATTCTCGCTGGCCGACCGGCAGATCCCGATCCGAGTCGCGCTCGACGAGGAATCGCGGCGCAACCTGGCGACGATCGAGAACCTGCCGGTGCCGACCACCAACGGCGGATCCGTGCCGCTCAAGGTGGTGGCCGACGTGCAGTTCGGCGCCGGTCCGACCGCGATCCGGCGCTACAACCAGATCCGCCGAGTGGTGATCGGCGCCGATCTGGCGCCCGGCCTCGTCACCAGCCAGGCGATGGCCAAGGTCAACGGGCTGCCGACGATGAAGGCGGTGCTCGCCGGGCAGGTTCCGGGCGTGCAGAAGATCACCGCCGGCGACAGCAAGTTCCAGGAGGAGATGCTGGTCAACTTCGTCACCGCCGTGGTTTCCGGCATCCTGCTCGTCTTCGCGGTGCTGGTGCTGCTCTACAAGCGGATCATGCCGCCCTTCGTGAACATGGGCTCGCTGCTGCTGGCGCCGCTTGGCGGCGCGCTCGCGCTTCACGCCACGGGCCAGCCGGTTTCGATGCCGGTGTTCATCGGCATCCTGATGCTGCTCGGAATCGTCGCCAAGAACTCGATCCTGCTGATCGATTTCGCGCTCGAGGAGATGCAGAAGGGCGTCGGCAGGTTCGACGCGATCATGGACGCCGGGCACAAGCGCGCCCAGCCGATCGTGATGACGACCGTGGCGATGGTGGCCGGCATGGTGCCGACCGCGATTTCGCTGAGCGGCGACGCCGCGTGGCGCGCGCCGATGGGCATCACCGTGATCGGCGGCCTGATCCTCTCCACCCTGCTGACGCTGGTGATCGTGCCCGCCGCCTTCAGCCTGGCCGACGGCTTCGAGAAGCGGCTGGGGCCGAAGTTCGCCCGCCTGCTCACCTACAAGGGGCCGCAGGACCATGGCCCGCAGCCGGCGCCGCAAGCGGCGGAGTGAACTAATCGCGGCACTCGGCTATTGAGGCGGGCATGAGCCTGCTCGCAACGTCCGGCCTTGTTCGTTTCAACCCGGCGCAGGGCGGCGCCCGCGGCATGAAGATCGTCGCGACCGGCATGCTGGTGGCGATGGCGGGGGTGTTCCTGCTCGCCGACGCGTTCGACGGGCGCTATCCGGCGCTCGGCTTCGTCAAGGCCTTCGCCGAAGCCGCCATGGTCGGCGGGCTGGCCGACTGGTTCGCGGTGACGGCGCTGTTCCGCCATCCGCTCGGGCTTCCGATTCCCCACACGGCGATCATCCCCAACAACAAGGACCGGATCGGCGACACGCTCGCCCAGTTCCTGCGCGACAATTTCCTCACCCCCTCGGTGGTGGCGCGGCGGATGCGCAGCGTCGATGTCGCGGGCGCGATCGGCCGTTTCCTGGTGAGCCCGCCCGGCGAGGGGCGGCTGCGCCAGGGTGCGTCGCGGCTGATCGCCGACGTGCTCGAGGCGCTCGACGAGGAGCGGCTCGGCGGCATGGTCAAGGGCGCCGTCGCGTTGCGGATGCAGTCGCTCGAGGTGTCGCCATTGCTCGGCCAGACGCTCGATTCGGCGATCGGCACCGAGCGCCACGTGCCGATGCTGGACGGCATCATCACCTGGGCCGGCCGGACGCTCGATGCCAATGAGGACATGATCCGCGACATGGTCCAGCAGCGCGCCGGCTGGATCATGCGCCTGGCCGGGCTCGACGAGAAGCTGGCCGACGCGATCGTCGACGGCCTGAGGCGACTCACGATCGACATGGCCGTCGATCCCTATCACCCGCTGCGCGCCAAGGCTGAGGAGGGCCTGGCCAACCTCGCCGCCGACCTCCAGCACGATCCCGAGATGCGCGCCAAGGTCGAGGCGCTCAAGCGCGAGATCATCGGCAACAAGGCCGTCACCGACTGGATCGACGGCCTGTGGGAAAAGGCCCGCGCCGGCCTGCTCAAGGCGGCGCGCGATCCCGACGCGACCATGGCCGGCAAGTTCGGCGACGCGATCCGGCAGCTCGGCACGACGCTGCAGGAGGACGCGCACCTGCGCCACGCGATCAACCAGTTCGCCCGCCGCGCCGTCGTCGGCGCCGTCGCCGGCTACGGCAGCGGCATCGTCACCCTGGTATCGGACACGATCCGCGGCTGGGACGCGCAGACGGTGACGGGACGGCTCGAAGGCGCCGTCGGGCGCGACCTTCAATATATAAGGATCAACGGCACGCTGGTCGGCGGCCTCGTCGGCCTGGTGATCCATACGATCGAGGTCGCAGGCTGAGCGCCCTCCCCCTCCCCTTTTCGACCTGAGCGCCCGCGCGCCGGCCGGCCCAGCCGATCGACGCGGGCCCGCGCCCAAAAATCGGTTGAAGCCTGCGCCGGTTCCGGCTCTTGTCGGCCATGAACAGGGGAGGACAATCGATGCGGATTGCACACACGTTCACGGTTCTCGCGCTGGCGCTGGCGGCGCCCGCGGCAGCCCAGGCGCCCGCGGCGCCCCAGCCGGTCACGGTGATCCATGCCGGCACCTTGCTGGCGGTGCCGGGACGGCCGCCGCAGCGCGAGGCGAGCGTGATCGTGCGCGGGCAGCGCATCGAGGAGGTCCGCAGCGGCTATGTCGAGCTTCCCGGAGCGCGGGTGGTGGACCTTCGCGACAGCACCGTGCTGCCGGGGCTGATCGACAGCCATGTCCACCTGGTCGGGCTCAAGGACCGGTTGCAGCGCCGGCTGCAGGCCAACAACCGCGACGCTGAGGACGAGGCCTACACCGCGCTGCTCAACGGCCGCGAGACGCTGATGGCCGGATTCACCACCGTGCGCGATCTCGGCGCGGACGGGCCGACCATCACCACCCTTCGCGATGCGATCAACGCCGGCGAGTTTGCCGGGCCGACGATATTGGCGGCCGCGCGCAGCGTTTCCGTGACCGGCGGGCACGGCGACGTCAACGGCCTCAACCGCGACCTCGATTCCGTGTTCGCGCCGCGCGCCACCAACACCTGCAACGGACCCGAGGATTGCCGGCGCGCCACCCGCGAGCAGATCTCCGCCGGGGCGGACGTGATCAAGTTCGCGGCGACGGGCGGCGTGCTCTCGAACGTGCCCGGCGGGCTCGCCCAGCAGATGATGGACGACGAGATGCAGGCGGTGGTGCGCACCGCCCGCACCTTCGGCCGCAAGGTCGCGGCTCACGCGCACGGGGTGGACGGGGTCAACGGCGCCCTTCGGGCCGGCGTCGATTCGATCGAGCACGGCACCTTCACCAACGACGAGACCTTCCAGCTCTATCGCCGCACCGGCGCTTATTACGTGCCGACATTGCTGGCGCCGGCGGCGGCGCTTCGGGACGGAGAGCGCGGCGCGCTTACCCCCGCCCAGTTCCAGAAAGCGCGCGAGGCGGCCGGCAATGCCGAGAAGAGCTTCGCCCGGGCCGTCCGCGAAGGCGTGAAGATCGCGTTCGGCACCGACAGCGGAGTCAGCCCGCACGGCCAGAACGCACAGGAGTTCGCGCTGATGGTGGGGGCGGGGATGACTCCGGCGGCCGCGATCCGCAGCGCCACGGTCGATGCCGCGATCCTGCTGGGCCGCGAATCGAGCATCGGCACGATCGAAGCGGGCAAGGATGCGGACATCATCGCGGTGCGCGGCGACCCGGTGCAGGACGTCAGGCTGCTGGAGAATGTCGGCTTCGTGATGAAGCACGGCCGGGTCCACAAGCTTGGCGGCGAGCGCCAGCTCACCAGCGTCGACTAGCCGCTCCGACGTGGAGTCCGCGCGCGGACTTTACCCGTCGCTCGCGCGCTCGATGTCGGCGCCGACGGCCTGGAGCTTCTCCTCCAGCCGCTCGTAGCCGCGGTCGAGGTGGTAGACGCGCGAGACCTGGGTCTCGCCCTCGGCGGCGAGGCCCGCCAGGATCAGGCTCATCGAGGCGCGAAGGTCGGTCGCCATCACCGGCGCCCCGTGGAGCTTCGGCACGCCGCGAACGACGGCGGAGCGGCCGCGCACCTCGATGTCGGCCCCCATCCGCGCCAGCTCCGGCACGTGCATGTAGCGGTTCTCGAAGATCGTCTCGGTCAGCAGGCTGGTGCCTTGCGCCAGGCTCAGCATCGACATGAATTGCGCCTGCATGTCGGTCGGGAAGGCGGGAAACGGGGCGGTGGAGATGGACAGCGGCTTGATCCCGCCGTCGGCGCTGACCTTGATGCCGCCCGGCACGTCCTCGATGATCGCGCCGGCGTCCTGGAGGCCCGACAGGATCGAGGGCATCGTCTCCTTGCGCGCGCCGAGCAGCTCGAGCGAGCCGCCCGTGATCATCGCCGCGCAGGCATAGCTGCCCGCCTCGATGCGGTCGGGCATGACCGCATAGGTCGCGCCGTGGAGCTCCTTGACGCCCTCGATAGTGAGGGTGTCGGTGCGGATGCCGTCGATCCTGGCGCCCATCGCGACCAGGCACTTGGCGAGATCGGCGATCTCGGGCTCGCGGGCGGCGTTCTCGATCACGGTCGTGCCCTTGGCGAGCACCGCCGCCATCAGCGCGTTCTCGGTCGCGCCCACCGAGACGCTGGGAAAGCTGATCGTGCCGCCGATGAGGCCGCCCGGAGGGGCCGTCGCCTTGACGTAGCCGGAGGCGATCTCGATCTGCGCGCCGAGCGCCTCGATCGCCTTGAGGTGGAGGTCGACCGGGCGGGTGCCGATCGCGCAGCCGCCGGGGAGCGAGACGGTCGCCTGGCCGGCGCGGGCGAGCAACGGCCCCAGCACCAGGATCGAGGCGCGCATCTTGCGGACGATGTCGTAGGGGGCGACCGTCGAGCTGATCGTCGAGGCGCGAAGCGTCATGACGCGGCCGAACTCGTCGGGCTTGGAGCCTTCGACCATGGTCGAGACGCCGAGCTGGTTGAGCAGGTGGCCGAAGCTGTCGACATCGGCGAGCCGCGGCAGGTTCCGGAGCGTCAGCGGCTCGTCGGTGAGCAGCGCGCAGGGGAGCAGGGTGAGGGCGGCGTTCTTGGCGCCCGAGATGCAGATCTTGCCCTCGAGACGCTTGCCGCCGCGGATGATGATGCGATCCATGCGCGGCTTCTAGGGCTTGGCGTCAGCCGCGCAAGTCACGCCTTCTCAAGCGTGCACTGCAGCGGGTGCTGGTTCTCGCGGGCATAGTCGATGACCTGGCTGACCTTAGTCTCGGCGACCTCGTAGCTGAAGATGCCGCACACGCCGACGCCGCGCTGGTGGACGTGGAGCATCACCCGGGTCGCGTCCTCGATGCCCATCTTGAAGAAGCGCTGCAGGACCAGCACGACGAATTCCATCGGCGTGTAATCGTCGTTGAGCATCAGCACCTTGTAGGGCGACGGGGTCTTGGTGCGGGTGCGCGTGCGCGTGGCTACGCCGAGGCCGGTGCCTTCGTCGTCCCCCTTTCGCTCGCCCGCAGCGACCGTGTCTGAATCACGCCAATTCATTGCAAGGTCTAAATATGGCAAGCGCCGCGCAAACGGCAAGAGTCTGGCGTGGTTTACGAACGATAAAGCTGCAGCGGGCGGCGCGGATGCCGCACAAAGGAAAGGGGCGGCCGCTCCCCAGAGCGACCGCCCCCGACCTTTCACGAACGATCGCTGCTTAGAGAGCGGCGACGTTCTTCACGCGCTCGGCGGCAACCGAGTAGCGGCTGGTGATCGGCTCGGCGACTTCGCCGGCGAGCTTGATCACCTGCTCGCTGACCTTCGAGGTCTCGGCGACGAGGCTGTCGAAAGCCGAGCGGGCAAAGTCGCTCTGCAGACGGAAGAAGTCGGTGGCCGACTTCACTTCCGCGAGGCTCTTGAGGGCAGCCGAAGCTTCCTCGAAGCTGCGGCGGCCATAGTCGGCGGCTTCCTGGCCGAGCGTCTCGACGCCGCGGGCGACGACCTTCGAGGAAGCGACGATCGCTTCGACGTTGCCCTTGGTCAGGTCGGTCATTTCCTCGAGCACCTTGGTGCTCTTCTCCATGGCGGTCTTGGCGCGCTCGTTGACGTCGCCGAAAGCGGCCTGGATGCGGTTGGCGGCGGCGGCCTGGGTGGCCTGCACCTTCTCGATGGTCTCGTTGGTCATGGTCCTGGTTCCTTCGTTCACACGGTTCACGGTCTGGTTGGTAAGCTCGACCGCCTGCTGGGCGGCCTCGAGTGCGGTCCGGGAGACTTCCGCCGCCGGCTCCAGCGCCGGCCTGGCTTCCACCACCGGCGCTGCAAGCGGCGGTTTAACGGGCTCGGGCGCCTTGGCGGCGACGGGCGGCTTGGTCTCCGCGAGCTTCTTCGGCTCGGGAGCGGCGGGCTTCGCCGTCGCTGCCTTGGATACGCCTGCCTTGACTTTGCGGTCGGCCATATACGGGCTCCCTTTATGCTGCACTGCAACAATTAGGGATCGCGGCACCTTCTTGCAAGAACTTTTTGTGCACTGCAACATAAAATGTCGCGCAGCGGAAACGGCTCGTCGCTAACGCCCTTTGACGTAGCTGCCGGGCGCGTCCTCGATCGCCTCGAATTTGCCCTGTCCGGGGACCCGGGCGCCCTGCGCGGGCACCTTGCCGTCGCACTTCTTCTCGATCCACGCCAGCCAGTCGGGCCACCAGCTGCCCTTGGTCTCGGTGGCGCCGGCGATGAACTCATCGAGCGAATCCACCTTCGCGTCGTTGGTCCAATATTGGTATTTCTGCGCCTCGGGCGGATTGATGACGCCGGCGATATGGCCGGAGCCGGCGAGCACGAAGCGCAGCGGCCCCTGGAAATGATGGGTGATCTTCCACACGCTTTGCGGCGGCGCGATATGGTCCTCGCGCCCGGCCTGGACATAGGTGGGGGTGCGCACCCGGGAGAGGTTGATCGGCGTCCCGTCTATGACGATCCCGCCGGGCTGGACCAGCCGGTTCTCCTGGTAGAGCTGCTTGAGGTAGGTCTGGTGCCACTTGGCCGGAAGGTTGGTGGTGTCGCCGTTCCAGTGGAGCAGATCGAACGGCGGATAGTCCTCCCCCATCAGGTAGTTGTTGACGACATAGTTCCAGATGAGGTCGCGGCCGCGCAGCAGGTTGAAGGTGGCGGCCATGTAGCGGCCGTCCATATAGCCCTTCTCCGCCGACAGCTGCTGGATGAGCTGCATCTGCTCGTCGCCCAGGAAGAGGCTGAGGTCGCCGGCTTCGGAGAAGTCGACCTGGGCGGTGAAGAAGGTCGCGCTCGCCACCTTGTCCGCCTGGCCCCGCGTTTCGAGCAACGCCAGCGTCGCGGCGAGCTTGGTGCCGGCAACGCAATAGCCGATCGAATGGACCGCCTCGACCCCGAGCAGGTCGCGGATCGCGTCGATCGCCTCGATCTGGGCGAGGACGTAATCGTCCATCGTCGTGTCGACGAGGCTCTCGTCGGCCGACTTCCAGGAGACGACGAACACCGTCAGCCCCTGCCCGACCGCCCATTTGATGAAGCTCTTCTTGGGATTGAGGTCGAGGATGTAGAAGCGGTTGATCCACGGCGGGAAGATGATGAGCGGCGTCTCGAACACCTCATCGGTGGCCGGCGAATACTGGATGAGCTGGTAGAGCGGCGTCTGCTTGACGACCTTGCCGGGCGTGGTGGCGATGTTGCGCCCGACCTCGAACGCTTGCGGATCGGTATGGGTGAGCTGACCCTTGGAGAGGTCGCGCAGCATGTTGCCGAGGCCCTTGAGCAGGTTCTCGCCGCGCGTCTCCAGCGTCCTTTGCAGCACCAGCGGGTTGCTCAGCGCGAAATTGGACGGCGCCATCGCGTCGACGAAGGCTCGGGTGGCGAAGCGCAGGCGCTCGCGCTGCCGCTCGTCGATCCCGTCGAGCGCGTCGACCGAACCGAGCAGCCGGTCCGAGATCAGGATGTAGCTCTGGCGGATCATGTCGAACAGCGGGTTGTCGCGCCACTCCTTGGCGGCGAAGCGCTTGTCCGCGTCCGCCTTATCGGCAAGATCGCTGCCCTGCGGCGGGCCGCCGCCGAGCGCGCGCTGCCAGATCGACATCCCCTCGGTCCACAGGTCGACCTGAGCCTTGGCGATCGAGGCGGGATCCGGGAACATGTTCATGCCGGGCCACTGCGCCGCGATCTTGTCGGGCGAGCTCGGGATCTGGGCGCCCGCCTCGCCCACCTGGCGTGCGACATGCTCCATCATCAGCTGCTGCGCCCGCCCCATCACCCAGGTCCAGTGCTGCATGTCCTCCAGCGTCGGCATCGCGAGGGTGGGACTGCTGTCTTGATCGGCCATCATCGCCTCCGTTCGGCACCATTACCCAACAAGCGGCCAAGCTGAAAGTGTCAGAGGGTCATGGCGCGGCCGCCGCTTCCCGCTATGGGAGGGATCATGAACGACGATTTCTACCGAATCCGGCGCCTGCCGCCTTATGTGTTCGCCGAGGTCAATGCGATGAAGGCCGCCGCTCGGGCACGCGGCGAGGACATCGTCGACCTGGGCATGGGAAATCCCGACGGGTCCCCGCCCGACCACGTCATCCAGAAGCTGGCCGAAGTCGCCCGCAAGCCGACCGCTCACCGCTATTCGGCCTCGAAGGGCATTCCGGGGCTGCGCAAGGCGCAGGCTGCTTATTATGCGCGCCGCTTCAACGTCGCGCTGGACCCGGACAGCGAAGTCATCGTCACCCTGGGCTCCAAGGAAGGGCTCGCGAACCTGGCGCAGGCGATCACGGCGCCGGGCGACGTCGTGCTGGCACCCAACCCGTCCTACCCCATCCACCAGTTCGGCTTCATCATCGCCGGCGCGGCGGTGCGATCGATCCCCGCGGCGCCGGGCGACGAATTCTTCGAGATGCTCGAGCGGGCGATGCGCTACACGGTGCCCAAGCCGACCGTGCTGGTGATCGGCTACCCGTCGAACCCGACCGCCTATGTCGCCGATCTGCCTTTCTACGAGCGGGTGGTGGCAATCGCCCGCGAATACGGGCTGTGGGTGATCAGCGACCTGGCCTATGCCGAGATCTATTTCGGGGACGAGCCGACCCCCTCGATCCTGCAGGTGCCGGGCGCGAAGGACGTGGCGATCGAGTTCACCAGCATGTCCAAGACGTACAGCATGGCCGGCTGGCGGATCGGTTTCGCGGTCGGCAACCGCACGCTGATCAACGCGCTCACCCGGGTGAAATCCTATCTCGACTACGGCGCATTCACGCCGATCCAGGCGGCGGCTTGCGCGGCTCTCAACGGGCCCCAGGACATCGTCGAGGAGAACCGGCTGCTCTACAAGCGGCGGCGCGACGTGCTGGTCGAGAGCTTCGCCCGCGCCGGCTGGGAAATACCGCCGCCGTCGGCGAGCATGTTCGCCTGGGCGCCGATCCCGGAGCCGTTCCGGGCGATGGGCTCGGTCGAGTTCGCCAAGCGCCTGCTCGGCGAGGCGCATGTGGCGGTGGCGCCGGGCGTCGGCTTCGGCGAGGAGGGCGAAGGCTTCGTACGCATCGCGCTGGTCGAGAACGAGCAGCGCATCCGGCAGGCGGCCCGGGGGGTCAAGGCGATGCTCGCCGGCAGCGCGGAATAGCGGCGCGGCCGCTTCGGCGACGCCCAGGATCGGCCCACAGCAGCGGGGACTGGACGCCCGGCCGATCTTCTGTATCTTCCGCCGCCTCGATAACGAGACAGGGAATTGAAAGAATGATCAGATCAGCAAAGCTTCTCGCCGGTGCCGGCCTCCTGGCGCTCGCCGCCTGCGGCGGCCAGGGCGACGACGCTGCCGGCGATAACGTCCAGGAAGCCTATGAGAACAAGGCCGAGGCAGTCGAGGCGATTGCCGACAACACGGCCAACGACGCTGCCGCGGAATCGCTCGAGGCCCAGGCCGATCAGCTGCGCGAGACCGGCGAAGCCCAGGAAGAAGCGATCGACGAAGCCGACATCAACGCAGCCGCCACCAACGGCATGTAAGTCGAGCGATCGACAAGTTTTTGGAAAAGGCCGGCCCAGCGCCGGCCTTTTTTGTGTCTGAGCGCACTGACCGTCGCCGCTTATCGGGGAAACGAGGCGTAGCGGGTGAACCTCTCCGATCGATGCCGCGGCGCGCGCTCGTTTCGATTGTTACGGCCGGCGCGCCTCCATGCTAAACCCGGGCCCCGGGAGACCGGCGGTGGAACCTTCTCTTCTGTCTTCGCAGGACGCGGGTGACGCCATCGCCGCCGAGCGGCGCCGCCGCCTTCGCCCCCTCCGCCCCGGCTGCGACTGAACTGGAGAAACCATGCCCAAGTCCCTCCTGACCTTCCTCCTGCTCGCGTCGTGCGCCGCCCCGCCCGCGGCCCAGTGGCGCCCGGCTCCGGCCGCGAACGCCGTCGAGCCGAGCGAGGTCGTCGCCCAATCCACCGCCGCCGACTGGCGCGACATCGCCCCCGAAAACCTCCTCCTCCTCGATCTTCGGGACGGCGCCCGGATCGCGATCGAACTCGCGCCGGATTTCGCGCCGGTGCACGTCGCCAACATCCGCGCGCTCGCCCGCGCCGGCTGGTGGGACGGCGCGAGCGTCTACCGGATCCAGGAGAATTACGTCGTCCAGTGGGGCGTCAACGAAAGCCCGCGGCCGCTCCCGCCCGGGGTCGTCAAGGCGCCGCCCGCCGAGTATGACCGCCCGCTCGCCGGCCTCGATGTCCGCCCGCTGGGCTATCCCGACAGCTATGCGCCGATCGCCGGCTACGCCGGCGGCTGGCCGATCGGCTACGATCCGCAGAGCGGCCGCGCCTGGCTGACCCATTGCTACGCCACGGTGGGAGTCGGCCGCGACGTCTCGCCCGACACCGGCACCGGCGGCGAGCTCTACGCGGTGATCGGGCACGCGCCGCGCCATCTCGACCTCAACATCGCCGCCATCGGCCGAGTCATCGACGGCTTCACCGCGCTCACCGCCCGCCCGCGCGGCACCGAGGCGCTGGGCTTCATCAAGGACCCGGCCCAGCACGTGCCGATCGCCCGCGCCCGCCTCGCCGCGGACCTGCCGCCCGCCGAGCGCCCCGCTTATGAGGCGATGCGCACCGACACGCCGGCCTTCGCCGCCTTCGTGACCGGCCGCGCCAATCGCGGCGGCAGCTTCTTCATCCGCCCGGCCGGCGGCGTCGACCTGTGCAACGCGCTGGTGCCGGTTCGGCGGAAGGCGCCCTAGCGCCGGACAAAGCCCATCGCGGCGGCCACTGGCGGAGCGGCGGCGGCGCGGCTACATCGCCGCCATGCCGAACCCCTCAGCCGCCAGCGACCAAGTCCGAGTGTTCACCGTCGCGCCCGATGACGACGGCATCCGCCTCGACCGCTGGTTCAAGCGCAACCTGCCGGACGCCAGCTTCAACCTCGTCTCGCGCTGGTCGCGGACGGGCCAGCTCCGCCTCGACGGCAAGCGCGCCGCGCCAGGCGACCGGATCGAGGCGGGACAGACGATCCGAGTCCCCCCGGCCGAGGCCGCGGCTCCGGAAAAGGCGCGGCCGAAGATCGAACGCCGCGCGCTCAGCGAGGATGAGATCGGCTTCGTCAACGAGCTGGTGATCCACAGCGATCCGGCGGCGATCGTCGTCAACAAGCCGCCGGGCCTCGCCACCCAGGGCGGCACCAAGACCAATGTCCACCTCGACGGGCTGCTCGACGGCCTCGCCGACGAGCGCGGCGAGCGGCCCAAGCTCGTCCACCGGCTCGACAAGGACACGTCCGGGGTCCTGCTCCTCGCCCGCACCGCCCGCGCCGCCGCCTTCTTCTCCAAATCCTTCTCCGGCCGGACCGCGCGCAAGGTCTATTGGGCGCTGGTCGTGGGCGTGCCGGAGATCAGGGACGGCTATGTCGACCTGCCGATCGCCAAGCAGCCCGGAACCGGCGGCGAGAAGATGCACGTCGACGAGGCGGAGGGGCTGTCCGCCCGCACCCGCTACCGCGTGATCGAACGGGCGGGCAACCGCGCCGCCTGGATCGAGCTGCAGCCGCTGACCGGCCGCACCCACCAGCTTCGCGTCCACATGGCGGCAATCGGCCACCCGATCGTCGGCGACGGCAAATATGGCGGACAGGAGGCGTTCCTGACCGGCGCGATCAGCCGCAAGCTCCACCTCCACGCCCGCCGGCTGCGCATCGACCATCCGGACGGCGAACGCATCGACGTCAGCGCCGAGCTCCCCGGCCACTTCGCCGAGAGCCTCGCCACCTTGGGCTTCGAGCTCGAACAGGGGGATCTGCCGCTCGACGAGGTGAAGTTCTCGCAAACGGCCGAAGGCAAGCGCAAGGCCGCGACCTCGGCCGCCAAGGCGCGCCGCAAGGAGCGCAAGGGCGAGCGCCGCAACCGGGGGAGGGGCTGATGCATCCCAGCCGCGCCTTCTCCCGGCCGGAAGAGCCTCCGGTCGCGCCCATGCCGGCGGCGGCCGACGCGGCGCCGACGGGGAGCCGCCGTGCCTAACCGCCTGGCCATCTTCGATTGCGACGGCACTCTGGTCGACAGCCAGGCGAACATCTGCCTCGCCATGGAAGCGTGCTTCGCCGGCGCCGGCCTTCCCGTGCCGCCGCGCGAGCGGACTCGGCGGGTGGTGGGGCTGAGCCTCCCCGAAGCGATGCGGGCGATGGCGCCCGACGCCGAGCCCCACGTCCACACGGCGCTCGCCGAGGAGTATAAGCACGCCTTCCAGCGCCTGCGCGGCAACGGGCTCGTCGAGGAGCCGCTCTACGAGGGCATAATCGAGCTGATCGAGGCGCTGGCGCAGGACGGCTGGCAGCTCGGCGTCGCCACCGGCAAGTCGGACCGCGGCCTCGCTTTGTGCCTGCAGCATCACGGCATCCACGGCCGTTTCGTCACGCTCCAGACCGCCGATCGCCATCCTTCCAAGCCGCACCCGTCGATGATCGAGCAGGCGATTGCCGACGCCGGCGCCGCGGCCGAGACCACGCTGATGATCGGCGACACGAGCTACGACATGGCGATGGCGCGCGCCGCCGGCGTGACCGCGATCGGAGTCGCCTGGGGCTATCATGAAGCGGAGGAACTAACCCGCGCCGGCGCTCATTACATTGCGGGCCATCCGTCCGAAATCACCGAGCTGGTAAAGGCTCTCGTATGACAATCGAACCGCGGCCGGTCGACGAAGCGACCTGGCGCAACCGCTTCATCATCCTCAACCTCACCCGCATCGGCGGCACTCTGGTCGTCCTGATCGGGCTGCTGATCTGGCACGGCGACCTCTATCGGCAAGGCGGGGCGATGGAGGTCGGCCTGCCGCTGGCGCTGATCGGCCTCGTCATCAGCTTCTGGGGACCGATGCAGCTGGCGCGCAAATGGAAGACGCCGCCCGCTCCATGAAGCGCTTCTACAAGCAGGCTGCGGCCCGCCCGGCCGAGGGCGGCCACGAGATCGTGCTCGACGGCAGGCCGGTGATGACGCCGGCGCGCCGGCCCCTGCTGGTCCCGAGCCAGGCCCTGGGCGAGGCGGTGGCGGCCGAGTGGAACGCGCAGGGCGAGAAGGTCGACCCGCGCTCGATGCCGTTCACCGGCCTGGCCAACGCGGCGATCGACCGGGTGGCGCCCGATCCCGCCGCCTTCGCCCGCGGCCTCGCCCTGTACGGCGAGAGCGATCTGCTCTGCTACCGCGCCGAAGGCCCGGACGCCCTTGTCGCCCGCGAGGCGGCGCTGTGGGACCCGCCGCTCGCCTGGGCGCGGCGCCGCTTCGACGTGGATTTCGAGCTGGTCCGCGGCATCATCCATCGCCCGCAGCCGCCGCTCACCGTCGATCGCCTCGCAAGGGCGGTGGCGGCGCGCACGCCGTTCGAGCTCGCCGCCTTGTCGCCGCTCGTCACGATCAGCGGCTCGCTGGTCATCGCCCTCGCGCTCGCCGAGGAGGCGATCGATGTCGACAGCGGCTGGGACGCGGCCACGCTCGACGAGGCGTGGCAGGCCGAGCA
Source organism: Allosphingosinicella sp. (assembly GCA_036402575.1). GTDB lineage: Bacteria > Pseudomonadota > Alphaproteobacteria > Sphingomonadales > Sphingomonadaceae > Allosphingosinicella. Next base: position 32,403 of record DASWSP010000118.1, read on the forward strand.
TTGGGGCGAGGATCGGGAGGCCGCGGCGGCGCTCGCCGCCCGCCGCCGCGAATTCGACTCCGCCTTCCGCTTCCTCAGGCTGCTCTAGCTTTCGGCGCGCGCGCCCGCGGGAGCCGCGGCGGCGCGCGGCAGCAGCTTGAGGATGATCAGGCCCGCGACCAGCAGCGAGATCGTGTCGGTCACGAACAGGTAGATCGCATAGGTCCAGTCGTGGTGATACCTGACCGGCTCGCCGAGCCGCATGAACACGGTCGCGGCGAGCACGGCCAGCACCAGCAGCCGAGTCTGCTCGCCGAAGCGGGGTACGAAGCGCGAGAGCGAACCCAGCGCCGCCGCGAGCAGCAGCGCCACCACCAGCATGTGCACGAACCCCGCGATCATGGTCTGGGCGTCGCCGATCGCGTAGCCGCGGCTGTTGTAGTGGATGGTGGCGATCGGCCCCTGCCCGTACATCACGGTCTGCGACGAGGTGAGCCCCGACGGCACCGAATAGGTGCCGGTCTCCGGCAGGCTCTGCGCAAGCGACGCCTGCACCGCGGCCGCCTGCGCGTCCGGCACGCTGTCGAGCCCGAGGCCGGCGATCGGCGTCGCGAAGAAGATGAAGCCCAGGATGAACATCGCGACCGCCGCTGCGACCGCCCCGACCAAAGCCCGTCCGATCATGTCTTTCCCCTTGTCGTTGCCGACGGGGAACCTAGACTTAAAGCCAGCCGAGCAAAAGCTCAGCCGATCAGGCCGCGGACGAAGTCGTGCAGGAAGATTCGGCGGTTCGCCTTCAGCCGCTCGGCCTTGAGCACGGTGTGGACGAGCTTGCGGCAATGCTCGGCATCATCGTTGATGAACACGTAATCATATTCGGCCCAGTGGCTGATCTCGACCGCGGCGCGGGTCATTCGGCGCTGGATCACGTCGCCGCTGTCGGTGCCGCGGGAGCGCAGGCGGCGCTCCAGCTCCTCCATCGACGGCGGCAGGATGAAGACCCGGACGATATCCGGATCGACCTGCTTCAACTGCTGCGTCCCCTGCCAGTCGATGTCGAGCAGGACGTCGCGTCCGCCCTCGATCTGCTTGATGACCTCGCTCTTGAGGGTGCCGTAGCGGTGGCCGAAGACGTGCGCCCATTCCAGGAACTGGCCGCCCGAGACCAAGGCGTCGAACTCGGCGTCGCCGACGAAATGATAGTCGCGCCCGTCGACCTCGCCCGGGCGGATCGGCCGCGTCGTCGCCGACACCGAAAGGCCGATGCCGTCGTCGCTGTCGAGGATCATCCGAGCAATCGTCGATTTGCCCGCCCCGCTCGGGCTCGAAAGGATGAAGAGAAGCCCGCGCCGCTGGAGGGGATTGGTCACCATGGGCGCTACTGGCGTGGCGCGCGGCGGGGCGTCAAGCAAGATCGGGCTAGCCGCGATGCAGGAGACAGGGGCAAGTGAACCTGCACCGGGCTAACCCGATGCGGTCCGACATCGCGGTCGTTCAGGAGAACGCCGCCAGAGGGGCCCGGTCCGCTCCCTCGATTTATAGAGCGTCTCCAGCGATTCAAGGGACATCGCCGCCGCGATGGGCGAAATCCGCCGCTTTGGTTCGAGGCGCCGGCGCAGCGCTAGGCGCCGCCGATCCCCTCCACGACCTTGCCGGTGCCGTCGCAGACGGGGCAAGGTTTGCCGTCATGCTCGCCCGTGCCGTTGCAGTGACGGCAAAGATTCTCGCCGGTGCCGGCTGTTCCCGGCGCCGCCTCGTCGCCCGGTGCGGTGTCTTCAGCCATCCCGTTCACCCGATCATGCTCCTGATCCGCCGAGTCTGCGCGAGCCGCTGCTGGACGACGGGCGTCGCAGCGGCGGCCCTTGCTGGGGTGCCAACCGCGCGGCGCACGCGCGGTTCCTCGATTTTCAGCAGAGAAGCTGGGGCGGAACTTGGCCGCGCAGCGACGGTTCAGTTGCGGGCCGGTCGGCGGCCAGCGGAGCTTCGACGTCAATGCGGTTGCCCCAAGCCACATTCTTCCTCGCCCTGCTTGCGCCGGCGGCACCGGCGTCCGCTTCCGAGGTTTTCGGCGGAATCCTCGCCCACGACGTCGAGACCCGCTTCACCCGCGGCGGCTTCGAAGGCGGCGCCGACCTCCAGCTCGGCTGGCGCGGCGGCCCGATCGCCGCGCTTCGGGCGATCGGCGCGCCCTCGCCTTACGTCTTCGGATCGCTGAGCACCGCAGGCGAGACCGATTTCGCCGCGGCCGGCCTGAGCTGGCGGATCGGCGGGCGGCTCTATCTTCGCCCCGGCCTCGGCATCGCGATCCACGACCGCAAGAGCCTGATCGTCGGCGAAGACGGCTTCCGCCGCGACCTCGGCGCCCGGGTCCTCTTCGCGCCGGAGATCGGCCTGGGCTACCAGCTCGGCGAGCGCGTCTCGCTGGAGGCGAGCTGGGTCCATATCAGCCAGGCCCAGCTCTTCAGCCGGCAGAATCCCGGCATGGACAGCATCGGCGTCCGGCTGAACTACAAGCTGCGGTAGCGCGGGCGGCGGGCGGCTTGTCCTAGCCTATCCCGCTCCCCGTCGCTTACAGTCCCGCCATGGCGCATTCCCATCCCCATCGTGCCGGCGGTCATCAGCACGGCCACGCCGCCGGCGATTTCGGCCGCGCCTTCGCGATCGGGATCGCGCTCAACATGGCATTCGTGGTGGTCGAGGGGGCGATCGGACTGGTCGCCGGCTCGATGGCGCTGCTCGCCGATGCGGCCCACAACCTGTCCGACGTGCTCGGCCTCGTCATCGCCTGGGGCGGCGCGGCGCTCGCCAAGAGGCCGCCTTCGAAGCGCTTCACCTACGGCCTGCGCAGCTCGACCATCCTGGCCGCCCTGCTCAATTCGCTGCTGCTGATGATCGTGGTCGGCGGCATCGCCTTCGAGGCGCTGCATCGCTTCGCCGATCCCCGGCTGGTGGAGGGCCGCGCGGTGATGATCGTCGCGGCGGCCGGAATCCTGGTCAACGGCTTCACCGCCCTGCTCTTCTTCCGCGGCCGCCACGGCGACCTCAACATCCGCGGCGCCTACCTGCACATGGCCGCCGACGCGGCGGTGTCGGCCGGAGTCGTCGCCGCGGGCGCGCTGATCCTGTGGACCGGCCGCGCCTGGATCGACCCCGCGATCAGCCTGCTCATCGCCGGCGCCATCTTCTGGAGCACATGGAGCCTGCTTCGCGACTCCGTCACCATGTCATTGGCCGGAGTGCCCTCCGGAATCGATCCCGACGAGGTCGAGGCGGAGCTGCAGCGCTCGCCCGGAGTCAGCCGGGTCCACGATCTCCACATCTGGCCGATGAGCACCACCGAGGTCGCGCTCACCGCGCATCTCGTCGTCCCGGCCGGCAGCGGCGGCGATGCCTTCCTCGACGACGTCCGCCACCGCCTCGAGCACCGCTTCCACATCCGCCACGTCACGATCCAGGTGGAGACCGACGCCCCCTGCCGCCCCGGAGCGAACGGCTGCGCCTAGCGGCCGAGCATGTTCTCCGGCTTGACCACGCGATCGAACGTCGCTTCGTCGACGAGGCCGAGCTCCAGCCCGGATTCCTTCAGCGTCAGCCCCTTCTCATGGGCGTTCTTGGCGATCTTGGCGGCGTTGTCGTAGCCGATCTCCGGAGCGAGCGCGGTGACCAGCATCAGCGACCGGTTCATCAGGTCGGCGATGCGGCGCTCGTCGGGCTCGGCGCCGTCGAGGCAGCGCTCGGTGAAGCTCTCCATGCCGACCGACAGCAGCTCGATCGAGCGCAGCACGTTGGCGCCGATCAGCGGCTTGAACACGTTGAGCTCGAGATGGCCCTGGAGCCCGCCGATCGTCACCGCGACATGGTTGCCCATCACCTGCGCCGCCACCATCGTCAGCATCTCGGCCTGGGTCGGGTTGACCTTGCCCGGCATGATCGAGCTGCCCGGCTCGTTCTCCGGCAGCTTCAGCTCGCCGAGGCCGCAGCGCGGGCCGGAGCCCAGCAGCCGGATGTCGTTGGCGATCTTGGTCAGCGACACGGCGAGCACGTTGAGCACGCCCGACAGCTCGACGAGAGTGTCGTGGCTTGCCAGCGCCTCGAACTTGTTGGGCGCGGTTTCGAACGGGAGGCGGGTGAGCCTGGCGATCTCGGCCGCGAACGCCTCGCCGAACCCCTTGGGTGCGTTGAGCCCGGTGCCGACCGCGGTCCCGCCCTGCGCCAGCCGGTGGAGCCGCGGCAGCACCGCCTTCACCCGCTCGATGCCGTCGGCGATCTGCGCCGCATAGCCGGAAAATTCCTGGCCGAGCGTCAGCGGAGTCGCGTCCTGGAGGTGGGTGCGGCCGATCTTGACGATTCGGTCCCATGCCTGCGCCTGCTGCGACAGGCGGTCGTGGATGCGCCCCAGCGCGGGCAGCAGCCGCCCCGCCGCCGCCCGCGCCGCGGCAACGTGCAGCGCGGTCGGGAAGCTGTCGTTCGACGATTGGCCCATGTTGACATGGTCGTTGGGGTGGACGGGGCTCTTGCCGCCGCGCTTGCCGGTGAGGATCTCGTTGGCGCGGCCGGCGATCACCTCGTTGGCGTTCATGTTGGACTGGGTGCCCGATCCGGTCTGCCAGACGACCAGCGGGAACTGATCGTCGAGCGCGCCGCCGGCGACTTCCCCCGCGGCCGCCTGGATGGCCTCGGCCAGCTCGGCGTCGAGGCCGCCCGATTTGGCGTTCACGCGCGCCGCGGCCTGCTTCACGAAGCCGAGCGCGTGGACGATCTCGACCGGCATCACCTCGCGCGGGCCGAACGGGAAATTCTCGATCGAACGCTGCGTCTGCGCGCCCCAATAGCAGTCGCCGGGCACGTCGATCGGCCCGAAGCTGTCGGTTTCAGTGCGGGTCGCTGACATTCAAGCCTCTCCGTCATGCTGAACTCGTTTCAGCATCCATTCTTCCACCGCTGGGACTCGCCCCAGCACCCTGCAACGAGTTCAGGGGGACGGCCCGCCGGGGCCGTCACTTCTTCCGCTTGAAATCCACCGACACGACGTTCGAACCATCCTCGACCGGCTCCGCCGCGGGATGGTCGTTCTCGGCTTCCTCGTGCGCCTGCGGCCCGTTTTCCTCGGCCTGCGCCTGGAACTGGAGGGCGAAATTGACGGCCGGATCGACGAAGCCGGTGATCGCTGCGAACGGGATGACGAGCTTGGCCGGCGCCTGGTTGAAGCTGAGGCCGACCTCGAACGCGTCGGCGCGCACCTTCAAGTCCCAGAAGCGGTTCTGGATGACGATCGTCATCTCGTCGGGGAAGCGCTCCGTCAGGTGCCTGGGGATTTCGACCCCGCCGGCGGCGGTCTTGAAGGTGATGTAGAAATGATGCTCGCCCGGCAGCGTGCCGGTCGCCTCGACCTCGCCGAGCACCCGGCCGACGACCGCGCGAAGCGCTTCCTGCACGATCTCGTCATAGGGAATCAGGCTGTCGGGCGCGTCGTCGCTCATGCCCCATCTGGTAGCGCCGCGCCGGTACGGGTCAAGGGTGCGCGGCTCAGCCTTGCGCCTCGTCCCCCGCCGCCGCCTCGCGCTGCAGGCGCCGCCGCGCCTCCGCAAGCTTCTCCAAAGATGCTTGCGCGGGTGCTTGAGTAATTCGCGCAACAGTGTGAAGCATTGCCGCGATGAAGACGTCGCCATGCCGCCTGCCGCCAAGCTGAAGGTGTTCCGGATGCCGGTAGGCTTCCACGACGCCTATGTGGCGGCGCCGAGCCAGAAGGCGGCGATCGAGGCGTGGGGCAGCGACCGCGACGTGTTTTCGCGCGGCGAAGCCGAGCTGGTGACCGACCCCGCCCTCACCGCCGAGCCGCTCGCCGCGCCCGGCACGGTGATCAAGCGCCTGCGCGGCACCGCCGCCGAGCACATCGCCGCCCTTCCGCCCGAGAAAGAGGCGCGGCGGGCGAAGCAGCCCGCGGGCAGGCCCGCCTCCCCTGCCGGGAAGCCGAAGCGCAAGCCTGCTCCGCGCCCCAGCCGCGCTGCGATCGAGGCCGCCGAGCAGGCGCTGACCGAGGCCGAGGCCCGCCGCGCGGCCGACCGCAAGGCGCTCGCCGAACGCGAAGCCGCGCTCGCCCGCGAACGCCGCTCGATCGAGAAGGCGCAGGCGGCGGAAACGGCACGGCTGGCCCGCGCGCGCGACAAAGCGGCCGCGGCCTACGAGAAGGCGATCCGGCGCTGGCGCGGCTAGCGCTCCGGCGGCGCGCTGCCGGCCGGACTGGGAAACGATCCCCGGGTCCGTCCGTTGGGTCTGCCAAAGGAGACGGCGATGACCGACAACAAGAAGAAGGGCGACTTCGATCAGTGGCAGCGTGAGGACAAGGGCGGCGACAAGAAGCAGCGTGACAACCGCAACGAGAACAGCCGCACCGGCAACCAGAACAGCGGCGGGGGCGGCCGCGACTGAGGCGCGCAAGCGCTGCTTCCCGCCCGTCTGCGATCAGCGCACGCGGCTGCTCGTGCTCGGCAGCCTGCCGGGCGAGATCGCGCTCGCCAAGGGCCAATATTACGGAAACCCGCAGAACCATTTCTGGCGGCTGATCGGGGCGGTGATCGGGCGCGACCTGGCGCCGCTCGATTATGAGCCGCGGCTGGCGGCTTTGCGCGAGGCCGGCATAGGCCTGTGGGACACGATCGCCTCGGCGGAGCGCGAAGGCGCGCTTGACGCCGCCATCCGCGGCCACGCGCCCAATGCGCTGCCCGAGCTCGTCGGAACGCTCGGCTCGCTTCGGGCGATCGCCTTCAACGGCAGGACTTCCGCGAAGATCGGGCGCAAGGCGCTCGGGGAAACCGCGCTGGCGCTGGTCGACCTGCCGTCGAGCAGCCCCGCTTACACCCTCCCGCTCGACGCCAAGCGCGCGGCGTGGCTGCAGCTTCGCGCGTTCCTCTAGGCGGCTCGGCGCAGCTCGCTCGGCGGCCGCCTGGGCTGGTTCCCAGAAGAAGGATAATCTCGCGGAGATCATCCAGTCGTGCCATGACCGTTTCGGGAGGAAAGCAAGTGACACGCGTTGACGAGATACCCTTCCTGTTCGACCGCCTTTGCGAAATCTACGACGATTCGGTCGCGGCGCTGCGCAGCTCGCTGGCGCGCTACCTGGCGACGGGCGAGCGGCCCGACCTGGAGGCTCGCGCGGACGGGCTGTTCGCCTATCCCGAGCTGCGCATCGACTATCGCTACGACCAGCCGACCAATTTCCCGGCGCGCGCCTTCGGGCGGCTCAACCAGCCCGGGCGCTACGCGATCAGCATCGCGCGGCCGCGGCTGTTCAATCATTACCTGAAGGAGCAGCTCGACTTCCTGGTCAGCGACTATCATGTCGAGGTGTCGGTCGGCCGCTCGGCGAGCGAGATCCCCTACCCCTATGTGCTCGACGGCACCGACGACCTCCGGCTCGACGGCGCGCATGCCGCCGACCTCAGCCGCTGGTTCCCCACCACCGAGCTTGCCCATATCGGCGACGAGATCGTCGACGGCGCCTGGGATCATGCGCTGCATTCGGGGCGGCCGCTCGCTTTGTTCGATGGGCCGCGGGTGGACTTCAGCCTCGCCCGGCTGCGCCACTATACCGGCACGCCGGCCGAGCACACCCAGCGCTACCTGCTGTTCACCAACTATGTCCGCTACGTCGACGAGTTCGTCCGCTGGGCGGTCGATGAGCTCGGCCGCGACGACAGCCCGTACGAGGCGCTGTCGGCGGCGGGGAGCGTCTACGTCACGCGCGACACCGAGAACGCGGTGAGCAAGGTGACCGAGGGCGGCTGGCGCAAGCACCAGATGCCGGCCTATCACCTGATCGCGCCCGACGGCGGCGGCATCACCCTGGTCAATATCGGCGTCGGCCCGTCCAACGCCAAGACGATCTGCGACCATCTCGCCGTGCTTCGCCCCGAGGCGTGGCTGATGATCGGCCATTGCGGCGGGCTGCGCCCGAGCCAGACGATCGGCGACTATGTGCTCGCCCACGCTTATCTGCGCGACGACCATGTGCTCGACGACGTGCTGCCGATCGAGATCCCGCTGCCGGCGATCGCCGAGATCCAGCAGGCGCTCTTCGACGCCGCCGCCAAGGTGACGGGCGAAGAGCCGCAGGACCTGAAGCGCCGGCTCCGCACCGGCACCGTCGTCACCACCGACGACCGCAACTGGGAGCTGCGCTACACATTGTCGGCGCTTCGCTTCAACCAGTCGCGGGCGGTTGCGATCGACATGGAGAGCGCGACGGTGGCGGCGCAGGGCTACCGCTTCCGGGTCCCCTACGGGACCCTGCTGTGCGTGTCCGACAAGCCGCTGCACGGCGAGATCAAGCTGCCGGGCCAGGCCAACGCCTTTTACGAGCGCGCGATCAGCCAGCACCTGCGCATCGGCATCGAGACTCTGCGCATCCTCAAGGAGGAAGGCGGCCAGCTCCATTCGCGAAAGCTGCGCAGCTTCGACGAGCCGCCCTTCCGCTGACCTCGCCACTGCGCGGAGCATAGCCCCGCGGCCGTGGGGACCTACCGCATCGCTTCCATGAAATGGCGGCGGCAGACGGCCAGGTAGCGTTCGTTGCCGCCGATCTCGGTCTGCTCGCCTTCGCGGACGGCCCGGCCGGTTTCGTCGAGCCGGAGGTTCATCGTCGCCTTGCGGCCGCAGCCGCAGATCGCCTTGATCTCGGACAGCGTGTCGGCGAGCGCGAGCAGCCACATGCTGCCTTCGAACAGGTTGGCCCGGAAGTCGGTGCGAAGGCCGTAGGCGAGCACCGGGATCTTCACCTCGTCGCAGATCGCGGCGAGCTGGAACACCTGCGCCTTCGACAGGAACTGGGCCTCGTCGATCAGCACGCAGGAGAGCGGATCGCGGCGATGCTCCTCCTCGACCTCGGCCCGAAGGTCGGTGTCGGGGCCGAACAGGTTGGCCGCGGCCGCGATTCCGATCCGCGACGCGATCCTACCCTGGCCGTAGCGGTGGTCATGCGCGGCCGTGAACAGCATCGTGCGCATGCCGCGCTCGCGATAGTTGAAGTCCGCCTGGAGCAGCACGGTCGACTTACCCGCGTTCATCGACGCGTAGTAGAAATAGAGCTTGGCCATCAGCCGCTCAGACCAGCTTGATCTCGCGGAGGCGCTCCAGGAGGAAGTCGTGGGCGGTGATCGGCTGGGGATAGAGGTTGGGGCGATCCGCGGCGACGCAGCCGGGCAGCGTCTCGATCAGGAAGTCGGGCCGGAAGTGGAGGAAGAACGGCATCGAGTAGCGCGCCTTGCCGTGGCGCTCGGGCGGCGGGTTGACGACTCGGTGCGAGGTCGACTTGAGCACGTTGTTGGTGAGCCGCTGCAGCATGTCGCCGATGTTGACGACGAGCTCGCCCTCCTTGGGCGCGACCGGAAGCCAGCGGCCGTCGCGGTCGAGCAGCTGCAGCCCCGCCTCCTCGGCGCCGAGCAGGAGGGTGATGGTGTTGATGTCCTCATGCGCGCCGGCGCGCA
>DASWSP010000119.1:0-9550 GCA_036402575.1 Allosphingosinicella sp.
ATCTTTGGTTAACGCGTCGCTAACCCTTTTCAGGCATCATCGAGCTGCACTCAAACGCCTGCACGGCAGGCAGGGAGCGGCCTATGTCGGCGATCATCGCCTCGCAATTGTTGAGCTTCATCCTGGGCGGGAGCCTGTTCCTCCTGCGCCACGACCGCGGCGATTTCAGGGCCAACCGCGGCTGAAGCCGCTCCGCAAACCCTTCCGCAGACGCCGGCCGCCTCTCCCTCAGGAGCCGCGCCCTACAACCGCCCGTGCTGGTCTTCGGTCTGGAAGATGCGGTCGACCTCGGCGACCAGGTCGCGCAGGTGGAAGGGCTTGGAAAGGACCCTGGCGTCGGGCGCGGCCTTGCCGGCCTTGAGCGCCACCGCCGCGAAGCCGGTGATGAACATGACCCGCATGTCCGGCGCGATCACCGCCGCTTTCTGGGCGAGCTCGATACCGTCCATCTCGGGCATCACGATGTCGGTCAGCAGCAGGTCGAAGCTTTCCGATTCCAGCAGCGGCACGGCGGCGGTGCCGCGATCGACGCTGGTCACCGCATAACCGACCTTCTCGAGCGCGCGGGCCAGGTAAAGGCGCATCGACTCGTCATCTTCGGCAAGAAGGATCTTCGCCATCCGCTCCTCAAGACGATCGACGGCTCGCCCCATGCGCCGCCGCGGGCGATCTTATGCACGAACCACTTAAGATTTTCCAGCCGCCGCCGGAAAGACTCGCGCGGGCCCGATTGCGATTGCGCGCGCCCCGCCCGACGCCTAATTTTCCACCACCAATGGCCGAGTCCCCCGCCGAGCTGCCGTTCCTGCGTATCGGCCCCGAAGAGCCCGCGTCGCCGGTGGTGCTCTCGGTGCCCCATGCGGGGCGCGCTTATTCCGAATCGCTGCTGCGCGCGTCGCGGCTGCCGCGCGAGACGCTCGAAACGCTCGAGGACCGGCTGGTCGACGGGCTCGTCGCGCAGGCAGTCGCAGGCGGCGCCGCAGCGCTGGTGGCGATCGCCCCGCGCGCCGAGATCGACCTCAACCGCGACGAGCGCGAGATCGACCCCGCGATGGTGGTGCCGCCGCTCCCCGCCCGCTCGCTGCTGCAGTCGCCGCGCACCCGCGGCGGCCTCGGGCTGGTGCCATCGCGGATCACGGGTGCGGGCTCGATCTGGCTGCAGCGCCTTCCGGGGGCGGAGCTGTCGCGCCGGATCGTCGAGATCCACCGCCCCTATCACACCGCGCTGGCGCGGATGCTGGATCGGGCGCGGCGCCGCTTCGGAGTGGCGATCCTGCTCGACTGCCACTCGATGCCGCCGCGCGGCGGATCCGATCCCGGCGCCGACGTGGTGTTCGGAGACCGCCACGGCACCAGCATCGCCCCCGAGCTGCTCGACGCGGCGGTCGCGGCGGCGCACAGGGCCGGCTTCAGCGTCGGCCGCAACGCGCCTTATGCCGGCGGCTACGTCACCGCCCACCACGGCCAGCCGGCGAGCCGAGTGCATGCGCTGCAGCTGGAGGTCGACCGGTCGCTCTATCTCGACAAGGCGCTGCGCGAGCCGGGGCCGGGCTTCGTTCGCACCGCCGGGATGATCGCGGCGGTCGCGGCCGCGCTCGCCGAGCATTCGCTGGGGCCGCCGCTGGCGATCGCCGCCGAATGAGGCGGGCCCTGTCGAAGATCGCTTCGATGGAATCAAAAAAATGACCACCCCGCTCGAAAGCGGGGTGGCCAGGTTCAGGGAGGAACGCCCCGAAGGGCGTAACGGCTGCCGCAAAGGGGGGAATACGACAGCGCGTCGATTCCCAAGATAGTAAGTCGTTAACCCGGTTCAAGAAGTTTGGGCAGCCGAGCCGCGGGGCTCAGACGAAGGCGGGCGCCTGCGCGGGCGCGGCGGCCGACTGCGGCCCCTTGCCCTGCTGGACCTGCTTGCCGAACACCTCGCGGATCATCGGCAGCGAGAACATGTGCGCCATGATCAGCTGCAGCATGCCGTTCTGGTTCATCTTGCGCAGCGTGTCGCCGCGCAGATCCTTGAGCTTCTCCTCGCTCACCATCTGGAAGCCGCGGTAGATGAAAGGCTGCTCGCTGCCGGCGGGCTGGATCGCGACCTCGCCGTCGATCAGCAGGTCGGCCTCCTTGAGCTCCTTGACGAACGCGTTGGTGCGCTGGGCGGAGATCTCGAACTCCTCGCAGAATTTGAGGATCGCGTTGGTGGTCTCGCTCGGCTTGCCCTCGGTGAACAGCGGATTGCCCTCGTCGAACGCGCCGACCAGATCGCTTGATGAATCGAAGCACAGCGACAGCTCGTCGGCGCCCTCGCGCAGCCGGGCGAGCATGAACGGATAGCGGCGGATGTAGGCCGGGACATAGGTCTCGCCGAGCAGCTTGCCGTCATCGTCGAGGAACACGTTGACGCCCTCGTTGAGGCCCATCAGCGCCAGCGGCACCGGAGTGTCGCCGACCGAAAAGACGATCGGATAGAAGCGCTGGGCGGCGACGAACTCGTCGATCGTGACCGGCACCGCATGAGTTTTGGCGAGGAACGGCGCGGTATCGGCCGGACGCGTCTTGAAATCGGCGTGGGCGGTGCTCGAAAGCGGCTCCAGGCGATTGTAGAAAATCGGCAACTGGTTCGTCGGCGCTGTGCTCGCCATCATCTCTCTCCAAGCCAGGTTCAGGAGCAGCCTTCATGCGGCCGCCGGTTTCAGCCGCGCTGTCTATGGCGCAAGCGGCTGTTCTGCAAGCGGGACCAGCTTGCCCGGATTCATTATCCCGTGGGGATCGAGGGCGTTCTTGATCGCCCGCATCGCCGCCAGGCGCGCCGGATCCTCGAGCCGGGCGAGCTCGGTGAGGCGCATCTGGCCGATGCCGTGCTCGGCCGAGATCGAGCCGCCGGCCGCGACCACGAGATCATGGACGAAGGCGGTCACCGCCGCCCCCTCCCGGTCCGGCCACGCCGGGTCGGCGCCCTCCGGCGCGCGCACGTTGAAGTGGACGTTACCGTCGCCCAGATGGCCGAAGGCGATCACCCGGCAGCCGGCGAAGCGGCGCTCGACCGCGTCCGCCGCCTCGACCATGAACCGCGGCATTGCTGCGACTTCGACCGAGGGATCGTGCTTGACCGCGGGACCATCCTTCTGCTCGGCCTCCGAGATGCTGTCGCGCAGCCGCCAGAAAGCCTCCGCCTGCGCCTCGTTGGAAGCGATCACCGCGTCATCCGCCACAGCGGCTTCCAGCGCCGCGTTGAGCGCGTCGGACAGCTCCTCCTCGGGCGAGGGCGCGACAACCGGCGAAACCGCCTCGACCAGCACGTTCCAGGCATGGCTCTCGCTCAGCGGCGGCCGGGTTCCGGGGACATGCCGAAGCACCAGGTCCAGCGCGCTCTTGGGCACCAGCTCGAAGCTTTCGATCGCCTCGCCCGTCGCCGCCTCGAGCCGGCGCAGCAGCGCAAGTGCCTGATCGGGGGATTCGAGGCCGATCCAGGCAACCGCGCGCGAGCCGACCGCGGGAGCGAGCCTAAGTGTCGCCGCGGTGACGATGCCGAGCGTTCCCTCCGCGCCGATCAGCAGCTGCTTGAGGTCGTAGCCGCGATTGTCCTTCCTGAGCGGGGCGAGGCCGTCGAAAATCGAACCGTCGGGCAGCACCGCTTCGAGGCCGGCGACGAGCTGGCGCATGGTGCCGTGGCGCAGCACCTGCGTGCCGCCGGCGTTTGTCGAGACCAGGCCGCCGACCGTCGCGGAGCCCTTGGCCCCGAGCGAGAGCGGGAAACGGCGGCCCTGGGCGGCGGCGGCATCGTGGAGGTTGGACAGGATGACGCCGGCTTCGCAGACGGCCAGGTTCGCCTCCGGAGCGAGCGAGCGGATGCGGTTCATCCGCCGCAGCGACAGCAGGATCGCGTTGCCCTCGGCGGTCGGCGTCGCGCCGCCCGCCATCGAGCTGTTGCCGCCCTGCGGGACGATCGGCACCCGCGCCTCGGCGCAGAGCCGGACGATATCCGCCACCTCCTGAGTGCTCGCGGGCGACACCAAAGCGGCCGCGCGGCCCTGATAGCGCCCGCGCCAGTCCTTCAGCCATGGCGCCAGGGTCGCCGCATCGCTCGTGAAGCCCTTGTGCCCCAGGCGGTCGGCGAGCGCGGCGAGCAGGTTCACGGGTTGAGCATTCATCGTGGGACGCTATCTATCCCGCCCCGGAAGCCGCGGCAAATTAATCGCTTGTTCAAGCGGTGGAGTGGAAGTCCGCGGCCATGGAGCCTCGTTGGTGATCGGTTGGAGCGCAGCTTTTCTGCTGTTGTCGGTGGTTGGGAGCACGCCCGTGAGCCCGATCATGCCAGTACAGTATGCGCAGGTGGTGGTGCGCGAGCAGATCATCATCCGCGTGCCCGGACGGATGCGCAAAGTGTCGCCCGCGGCGCCGTCGCAGGTCGAGTGGAAGGAAAGCAAGGGCCCCAAATGCGTCCCCGCCAAGGCGATCGTCGGCGCCACCTTGCTCAGCGAGAACAGCGTCGACCTGATCCTCAGGAGCAACAGCCGGGTCCGTGCCCGGCTCGAGAACAGCTGCCCGGCCCTCGATTACTATTACGGATTCTACATCAGCCCCAATGCCGACGGGCAGATCTGCGCCGATCGCGATGCGATCCGTTCGAGGATGGGCGGGCAGTGCGAAATCGAGCGGTTCAGGACGTTGACGGCAAAGCCGCGCGACTGAGCTTCGCTTGACAAGCGCGACCGCTCCGCACAAGCGGAGAACGCGGCGGCTTCAATAGATTAAGCGCTTCTTTCCGGATTTTCCATGACTTTTGCCAACCTAGGCCTCTCAGACGAACTGCTCCGCGCGGTCAACGAGTCGGGCTATGACGAACCGACCCCGATCCAGCGCCAGGCGATCCCGTCGGTGCTGATGGGCCAGGACCTGGTCGGAATCGCCCAGACGGGCACCGGCAAGACAGCCGCCTTCGTGCTGCCGATGATCGACATCCTCGGAGAGGGAAGAAGCCGGGCGCGGATGCCCCGGTCGCTGATCCTGGAGCCCACCCGCGAGCTGGCGGCGCAGGTTGCCGACAATTTCGAGAAATATGGGAAATACCACAAGCTCAACATGGCGCTGCTGATCGGCGGCACCAACATGGCCGACCAGATCGCCAAGCTCGAGAAGGGCGTCGACGTGCTGATCGCGACGCCCGGTCGGCTGATGGACCTGTTCGGCCGCGGCAAGATTTTGCTCACCGGCTGCAACCTGCTCGTCATCGACGAGGCTGACCGCATGCTCGACATGGGCTTCATCCCCGACATCGAGGAAATCTGCACCAAGCTTCCGGCCAAGCGGCAGACCCTGCTCTTCTCGGCGACCATGCCGGCGCCGATCAAGAAGCTCGCCGACAAGTTCCTGTCGAACCCGAAGAGCATCGAGGTCTCGCGGCCGGCCTCGTCCAACCTGCTGATCGATCAGCGGCTGGTGCGGGTCAGCAGCGCCAAGAAGCGCGACGCACTCGCCGATCTGCTGCGCCGGCAGGAGGTGAAGACGGCGATCGTCTTCTCCAACCGGAAGACGACGGTGCGCGACCTCTGCACCAGCCTCAGGCGCGGCGGCTTCAAGGCCGGCCAGATCCACGGCGACATGGAGCAGGCCGAGCGGATCAAGGAGCTCGACCGCTTCAAGGCAGGAGAGATCAACATCCTCGTCGCCTCCGACGTCGCCGCGAGGGGCCTCGACATCAAGGGTGTCAGCCACGTCTTCAACTTCGACGTGCCGTGGCAGCCCGACGATTACATCCATCGCATCGGCCGCACCGGCCGCGCCGGGGCCACCGGCATCGCGATCACGCTCGCCACCAAGGAAGACGCGGACCAGCTCGCCGAGATCGAGAAAATGACTGGTGGCGCGATCCCGCTGCTCGAGGGCGAAGCCGCGAAGCCGGAGCCCGCGGCGAAGCCGGAGCCGGCGGCGAAGCCGGAGCCCGCGGCGAAGCCGGAGCCGGCGGCGAAGCCGGAAAGAACGGAGCGCCAGCCGCGCGAGCGAGCCAAAGCGGAAGAACGGCCGGAGCCGAGGAGCCGCAGGAAGCCGCGCGAGGAGCGCAAAGAGGAACTGGAAACGGCAGACGAGGGCTGGAACGGTCCGGTGCCGAGCTTCCTGGGACAAAAACTCGGCGGCTGACGAGGCTAGCGGGTGGAAAGCTCGCGCTACTGCGGGACCTTTTCATCGGCGGGAGGCAATTGATACCTCCCCTCCTCGCGCACATATTTGACGCCGTCCAGGCTCCGCACGCGATCGAACGCAGCATCCGGAAGCGCTCCGAAGATTCCGACACTCGGAATAGCGCGCTCGACGATGCCCCCCAGCTTCTGCAACTCAACGACGAGCGTGCGCAGGTCGCTGTCCCGCGCAAGGTGGACGACAACTCGTTTCATGCCGAAGCGCCCGCAGGGGCATCAGTTCGCCGTCGCCGCATCCGTTGCAATATAGGCTTTTTCAGATCACAGCCAAGCCTGCGCCTATGTCCCTGGGAATGCCCCCGAGGCCGACCGCATTCTGGACAAGATGATCCCAGAGCGCTTGCCCACGCAATTGGGGTGCCGATGCCGCATGGAGGGCGGCGAGGCCGGCTACATGCGGGCAGGCCATGCTCGTCCCCATCAGCTTCTTGTAGGTTTGCACGCCGGCAAAGGCTGAAAAGATGCCCACACCCGGGGCCGATATATCGACCTGTCCCGTCCCCACGGCGCCGCAGGAGAAACTGGCCACGCCGCCGTCCGCGCCGATGGCTGCAACGGCCATGATCGAGGGGCTGTTGGCCGGGGCTCCGACTGGAGCTACATAATTCCAGCGACGGTCGCTGTCGTTGCCCGCTGCCGCCACGATCAATATCCCTTGATCGAGAGCATCTTGCGCGATGGACTCGTAGAGGGGATCAAACGGCTCGTTGGGCATCGTCCCCCGCCCAAGGGACATTGAAATAATTTCACAACCCCTCTCCATCGCCCAGATCATGCCCGCGATGATGTCCCCTTCGCGGCCCGCACCGTGGTTGTTGAGCACTTTCCCCACGTGGAGAATAACGCCCGGAGCGACGCCGTAGCGGGGCACGTTCGCGCTCGAGGGCCGGCCGCAAATCGTGCCGGCGCAATGAGTGCCGTGGCCCTGCACGTCATCCACCGTTTCGCCCTCCACGAACGTTTCCGTGATCATGGCGCTATGGTTGAAGTCGGGATGGCTGCGATCGATGCCGGTGTCGAGTACGGCTACCTTGATCCCATTCCCGTCATGGCCGGTGCCTGCCGCCCGGGTAGCTTCGATACCCCAGGTGGTGCTGGCGGAATCCTGCCAGGGCGGCCCCTGGATCGCGAACATCCAGAACTCCGGCCGGACATCGGCAACCTCGTCATGGGCCATCAGCTGTTCGCCCAGTGACTTCGAAGTCTCCAGCCCGCCGCCGACAATCGCAATGCCAAGCCTCTCCAGGCCGATGATGTCGTGGGAGGAGCGGGCAACCGACGCCAGAACCGAGGCATCGGGTGTTACCACGCTGGCACCGGTGGACCTCAGGACACGCTGGGCGTCACCAGCACTGACACCGCGCTTGAAGTGAACCAGGCGTCGGCCGGTGGGCCGCGGAGGAGGAACGATTGCGGTGCTTACAGGGGCTCGGAGATCTCCCATCTTCTTTCTCCCATTTCCGCTGCTTTGGCCACGCAGCGGTGCACGGGCGGATAGTGCCACGGCATGACGGATATTATCACGGCGCGATGCCGTACCGCCTGCGGAAGTTGGTCGAAAACGAATGCAATTCCCCTCGCGAAATCGCATCCCTCAGATCCGCCATCAGTTGCTGGTAGAAATTGAGGTTGTGCTCGGTCAGCAGCATCGCGCCGAGGATTTCGCCCGCCTTGACGAGGTGGTGGAGATAGGCGCGGCTCCAGGTGCCGCAGACCGGGCAGCGGCAGGCGGGATCGAGCGGCTGCCGATCCTCGGCGAAGCGCGCGTTCTTGAGGTTGATCGGCCCCGCCGCGGTGAACGCCTGGCCGGTGCGGCCTGAGCGGGTGGGAAGGACGCAGTCGAACATGTCGATGCCGCGCTCGACCGCGCCGACGATGTCGTCGGGCTTGCCGACGCCCATCAGGTAGCGAGGCTTGTCGGCGGGGAGCTGACCGGGTGCGAAATCGAGGCAGGCGAACATCGCCTCCTGCCCCTCCCCCACCGCCAGCCCACCGACCGCATAGCCGTCGAAGCCGATGTCGATCAGTGCCTCGGCCGAGCGCTTGCGCAGCGCCTCGTCGAGCGCGCCCTGCTGGATGCCGAACAGCGCCGCCCGTTCCGAATGCTCGCGGCCCGCGTCGAAGGCGTCGCGCGATCGCTTCGCCCAGCGCATCGATCGGTCCATCGCCGCTTGCTGTTCCTCGGCCGAGGAGGTCGTGGGCACAAGCTGGTCGAAGGCCATGACGATGTCCGAGCCCAGCAGCCGCTGGATTTCCATCGAGCGTTCCGGCGAAAGCAGGTGGCGCGAGCCGTCGAGGTGGCTCCTGAAGGCGACGCCCTCCTCGGTGACCTTGTTGAGCTCCGCCAGGCTCATCACCTGGTAGCCGCCGCTGTCGGTCAGGATCGGCCTTTCCCACCCCATGAAGGCGTGCAGCCCGCCGAGCCGCGCCACCCGCTCGGCGCCCGGCCGAAGCATCAGGTGATAGGTGTTGCCGAGGATGATGTCGGCGCCGCTGGCGCGCACGTCCGCCGGCTTCATCGCCTTGACTGTGGCGGCCGTTCCGACCGGCATGAAGGCCGGGGTGCGGATCTCGCCGCGCCGCATCGAGATCGTGCCGGTGCGGGCAGCCCCGTCGGTGGCGGAGATGGTGAAGGAGAAGCGCGGCCGCCCGGACATTGGCGGCCCTTAGCGGCTCACCCTTCGAGCGCAAGCTCCCACGTCTCGCCTTGTTCGGGCTTGCCGAACCCGTGGTGGACCTCGGCAGAGACGATGCGGAAGCCGAACCGCTCGTAGATCCGGCGGGCGGGGGCGAGCACGCTGTGGGTCCACAGCCTGATGCGGGCATAGCCGCGGCCCGGGAGAATTCGACCACCTCGCCGACCAGCGCGCGGCCGATGCCGAGGCCGCGCGCCCACGGCTCGGTGTGCAGGAGCCGGAGCTGGGCGACGTTCTCGCCGGCGTCGACGACGAGCACGGCGCCCGCCATCGCGCCAGCACGTTCAGCGACCCAGCATTGCTCGCGGCCCGGCTTGGAATCCTTGAGGAACAACCGGAACGAGCGGATCGACCAGGGCGCCGGAGCCCGGCGAGAAGCGCGCGGGCGGCGCCGAGCGCGGCCACCAGGGCGTCGCGGTCCTTGGTCCCTAGCGCCTCAAGCCGTGCCGCAACCTGGCGGTTGCGTGCGCCGATCGAGCGCCTCGAACGCGCTGCGGCCTCGCTGGTCAGCGAGATCGGCCGCCGCCGCGCGTCCGTGCAGCGCTCGCGGCTGATCCAACCCCGCGCCTGGAAACGGCGCAGCAGCCGGGCGACATAGCCGGCGTCGAGCCCGGGCTCCGCCTGAATCTCCGACGCGGCCGGCGCCTCGCGCGTGGATTAGTT
>DASWSP010000120.1:0-119964 GCA_036402575.1 Allosphingosinicella sp.
AAGGGTTCGAGCAGCTTGCCGGCCTCGCCACCAAGGCGGGCGTCGAGGGCGAGCGCTTCCGGGTGCACGCGCCGCTGCTGGCGATGACCAAGGCCGACATCGCCCGCGAGGCGGCGCGGCTTGGCCTCGATCCCGGCCTCAGCTGGTCCTGCTACGATCCGCAGCCGGGCGGCCGCCCCTGCGGCGCCTGCGAAAGCTGCCGCCTGCGCGCGCGCGGCTTCGCCGAAGCCGGGATGACCGATCCGCTGACCGCATCGTCATGAGCTACGCGGTCAAGGAGATCTTCCTGACCCTGCAGGGGGAGGGGATGCAGGCGGGCCGGCGGGCCGTGTTCCTGCGCTTTGCCGGCTGCAACCTGTGGACCGGCCGCGAGCAGGACCGCGCCGACGCCGCCTGCACCTTCTGCGACACCGATTTCGTCGGCATGAACGGCGTCAATGGCGGCCGCTACGAGGCGGAGGCGCTGGCGGGGAAGGTGGCGCAGCTCTGGGGCGAGGCGGAACGCCGCCTCGTGGTGGTGACGGGCGGCGAGCCCTTGCTCCAGCTCGACGCGGGGCTGATCGAGGCGCTCCACGCCCGCGCCTTCGAGGTCGCGGTGGAGACCAACGGCACCTGCCCGGCGCCGCCGGGGCTCGACTGGATCTGCGTCAGTCCGAAGGCGGGCACCCAGATCGTCCAGCGCTCGGGCAACGAGTTGAAGCTGGTCTGGCCCCAGGCCGGCATCGACCCCGAAGCGCTTTCGCGCTGGCATTTCGATCATTTCCTGATCCAGCCGATGGACGGCGCCGCGCGCGACAGCGCGCTGGCCGCTTCGATCGATTTCGTGATGGAGCATCCGCGCTGGAAGCTCAGCCTCCAGAACCACAAGCTGCTCGGCCTGCCCTAGCGGGAGATCAGCGTCCGCTCGGGGCGGCGCGCAGCTGCGCCGAGACGGCATAGCCGTAGGCGTTCGCGCAGCGCTCGCGCAGCCGGTTCTTGCGGTCGTAGCATTTCTCGTCGAGCGGCGGCAGCACCGGCATCCGGATCTGATAGGGATCGTAGGTGACCAGCCGCACATAAGGCGGCACCACGAGGCTTCCGCGCAGCTCGCGCATCCGCTGCTGCGCGGTCAGGTAAAGCTCGCCCTTGGGCCGGGTGAGCGCTTCCTTGGCGATCGCCGAGGCCGTCTGGCAGAAGCCGTATTGCGCCTGCAGCGTCGAGAAATTGTTGTAGGTGATGGTGGTATAGTCGTCGAACGCCTTCTGGCCCTTCGCCTTGCTGCCCTGAACGCGCGCGAAATAGTTGTTCATCGCCGAATAGGCCTCGGCGAGCTCCTTGTTGTGGTGAGCCAGGATGCCGTTGTAATTGTCGACGGCGCGCAGATAGGGCGAGAACTGGCATTGCAGCGCGGCGACGTTGAGGCCGGCGCGCATGTTCCAGAGCAGGTGCGCGCGATATTCGGCCGGCGTCGCGCCCGGGATCGGCAGTCCGACCAGCGGGTCGCTGCCGTCGATCGGGCCTTTCTGGAAGCCGGGATCGGTCAGGAACAGCTGGGCGCCCGCCGCGCTCGGCGCCGCCGCGCCGGCGAACGCCGCCGCCGCCGCCAGGATCGCACGACTCATCTTCAACCGGCCCACCATGACGTTACCCCTCTGAACCCCCGATGATGCGCTTGGCACCTGTCCCCATGATTAACGAAAGCGGCCGCGCAATCCAGAAACTTCTGCCATTCTCGTCGCTTGGGCCGCACGGCTCGGCCCGCAGCGGGGCTCGGGGGAGCCAAGAGAAAAGGCCGCCCGGTCGCCCGGACGGCCTTTCCCGAAACACAAAAAAACCAGCGGAGATTACATTCCGTTGGTGGTGTTCGTGTCGGTCTCGTTGCCGGACATGTTGTTGGACATGTTGGCGTCCATCGTCATGTTGGCATCCATCGCCATGTTGGCGTCCATGCCGGTGGCGCCGTCGACGGCGGTGACGTCGTTGGTGGTTCCGTCCATCATCGGGTCGGTGGTGCCCATTTCGGTGGTGGCGGTGTTGTTGGCTTCTTCTGCGCCACCGCCGCAGGCGGCGACCAGGAGGGCCGCACCGGCAACCATGGCGCCGGTCTTTACAGTCTTGAGAAGGTCACGCATTTAGAAACTCCCTAGATTAATGATTTGGTCGGGGTCAGCCCCTTTTTGCCAAATCGGTTTGTACACTAAACGGAAATAGCAAGGGCCTCAAGCCTTCTCGACTCGCCCCTCGAGGGAGGAAAGAAACCGGTCGAGGCCGTCTTTCAGCGCCAGATCCAAACGTTTCAGTCCCTCGGCAACTCCTAGCTCGTCGAGGCTGGTCACTGGAAACTCAGCAATACCGCATGGCACTATGCCTGAGAAGTGGGAAAGTTCCGGACCCGCGTTGAGCGAGAAGCCGTGCATCGTCACCCAGCGCCGCACCCGCACGCCGATCGCGCCGATCTTCGCCTCGCCCGCCGGACCGTCGGTCCAGATGCCGATCCGCCCTTCCGCGCGGCGCGCTTCGACCCCCAGCGCCGCAAGCGCCGCGATCAGCCATCCCTCGAGCGAATGGACGTAGCGCCGCACGTCGCGGCCGCGCCGGCCGAGGTCGAGCAGCACGTAGCCGACCCGCTGTCCCGGCCCGTGATAGGTGTAGCGCCCGCCGCGCCCGGCCTGGTAGACCGGAAAGCCCGCCGGATTGAACAGCTCCGCCGGATCCGCGCTCGTGCCGGCGGTGTAGAGCGGCGGATGCTCGAGCAGCCAGACGAGCTCGCGCTCCCCGCCGGTCTGGATCGCCTCGGCGCGCCGCTCCATCTCCGCCAGCGCCTCCGGATAGGGCGTGAGGCCGGGCGAGTGGCGCCATTCGATCTGATCGGCCGACATGCCCGTCCATCTCGGCGCGTCGCCGCGCCCGTTCAAGGCCTCGCGTCAGCGCTGCTTGATGCCGCCGCCGCCTCGCGGCTATGGCGGCGCAGAAGAGGGGGCGGGCATGAAGATATCTTTCAGTGGCGTTTGGGACGAGACGGTGCGGCTGCTGCGCACCAACGCCTCGCTGTTCTTCGCGATCGCGGGCGTGTTCCTGTTCCTGCCGACGCTGGTGTCGGGCTATTTCGCGCCGGAGCCGACCGGCGGCGGGGAGGCCGCGACCCTTGCCGCCTTCCTCGCCCATGTCCGGGAGAACTGGCTGCTGCTGCTGGTCGTCAACCTGATCGGATTCGTCGGCAATCTCGCGCTCCTGATCCTCGCGCTCGACGAGGGCCGGCCGACGGTTGGCCGGGCGATCGGCGCCGCTTTCATTTTGCTCCCCTTCTACTTCTTCGCCTCGTTCTTCTCCGGCATCATCATCGGCATCGGCATCATGGCGCTGATCGTCCCCGGCCTCTATCTGATGGGGCGGCTGGCGCCGATGGGGCCGGTGATCGTCGCCGAGAACCGACGCAGCCCGTTCGACGTGATCAGGCGAACCTTCGCCGTCACGAAGGGCCACGGCTGGGCGATACTCGGCCTGATCATGATCGTCGTCCTCACCTTCTGGATCGTCAGCATCGCCGCCACCGCGGTGTTCGGGTCGATCTTCCTGCTGCTCGATCGCAGCGCCGGCACCGGCGGGCTCGGTGCGATGCTGCTCCTGCTGCTGCAGGCCGCGATCGTCGCTGCGTTCAACACCGTGCTGATGGTGCTGCTCGCCTCGCTCTATCGCCGCCTCGTGCCGCGCGAGCCGGGGATCAACGGGATCTGAGGCGCGCTCTCGCGCGGCAGCAGGCCGCTGAGGCGCGGATCGGGGAAGCTTTCGAAGGCGCGCCGGTAGGCGGTGAAGCCCGCCCGCAGATAAGCGGGCAGGGCGGCCGGATGGTCGAGCGTGCAGGTATTGACATGGACCCGGCCGACGCCGGCGCGCCAGGCGAGCGCCAGCGTCTGGGCGAACAGCCAGCGGCCGTGGCCCTTGCCGGCGAGCTCCGGCACCAGCCCGAGGAACCGGATCAGGCATTCGCCGGCGCCGCGCAGGTCGAGCTCGACCATTCCGACCTCTATGCCGCGCGGATCGATCACCGCGTGCACCTCGGCGACGCTGGCGGCGAGCGCCGCATCGTCCATCGCCAGCCGCGAGAACCACAGCCAGCGCCCGCCGACGCGCTCGAACAGCAGCCGGTACTTGGCCGGGTCAACCTCGCGCCAATGCTGGAGTCGCAGCGGCGAATCCGGCATCGGCCGCGGCTTGGGACGCTCGGTCATCTCGAGATAGGTGACGACCGCGCCGAGCGTTCCGGCGGGGATCTCGGTGAGCATCGATCCTACCCCGGCTTCCCGAAATGGTTCGGGGCTGTCAGAGGCGCGCGCGCTTTCGCGGCCGTGCCTTCAGCGGTGATGTCGTCGAACATGGCGGCCCCTCCACGATGCTTCGCATGGTCCCTCTCGCCGGGCAAGCTGGGGGACCAAGGTCAGGACCAGCTCGCCATCGGCGGGAGGCTCATCAGGATGGCGTCGACGTTGCCGCCGGTCTTGAGGCCGAACAGGGTGCCGCGGTCGTAGAGCAGGTTGAACTCGGCGTAGCGGCCGCGATATTCGAGCTGCCGCGCCCGGTCGGCTGCATCGAACGGTGTGTTCATCCGCCGCCGCACCAGCCTTGGGAAGATGTCCAGGAACGCCTCGCCCACCGCCCGGGTGAAGGCGAAATTCTGTTCGAAATGCCCTTCCAGATGGTCGTAGAATATGCCGCCCACGCCGCGGTGCAGGTCGCGGTGGGGGAGGTAGAAATAATCCTGCGCCCACTGGCTGAAGCGCGGATAGTAGGTCGGATCGAAGCCGGCGCAGGCGGCGCGCAGGTGGGCGTGGAACTCGTCGGTGTCCGCCTCGTACGGGATTGCCGGGTTGAGGTCGGCGCCGCCGCCGAACCAGCGCTTGGCGGTGGCCAGGAAGCGGGTGTTCATGTGGACCGCCGGCACGTGCGGGTTGGCCATGTGCGCGACCAGGCTGATTCCGGTGGCGAAGAAGCTCGGATCCTCCGCCGCGCCGTGGATCGTTCGCGCGAACTCCTCGCTGAAGCGCCCGCCGACGGTGGAGACGTTGACCCCGACCTTCTCGAACACCTTGCCCTTCATCAGCCCGCGCACGCCGCCGCCGCCGGGCGAGCCGTCGGGATCGGTGCGTTCCCACGGCGTGTATTCGAAAGCGCCGTCGCCGCCGGCTTCGCGCTCGATCGTCTCGAATTCGGCGCAGATCCGGTCGCGCAGGGATTCGAACCAGTCCCGCGCCGCCCGCTGTTCTTCGTCCAGTGCGATCATGCCCGGGCGGATGCCCCTCCGCCTCGCGACTTGCAAGACCGGTTCTCCCGTATCGGATCGCGGCGTCTCCGCAGGCGAGCAGCCAAGCCCCCATCGACGCCGCGAGCGCCGAAGGCGAAGCGCCTGCCGTCGTCAGCAGGGCCGGCGGAAATCAGCCGGGGAATGTTCCCGTCTGCCTGAGCGCCTCCGCCAGGCCGATCCCCGCCGCCACCGCCAGGTTGAGCGAGCGCGTGCCCTCGGCCTGCGGAATCCGCACCCGCATTTGCGAGCGCGCATGCACCTCTGCGGGCGCGCCGCGGCTTTCGGAGCCGAAGAGGAGGGTGTCGGCGGGCTCGAAGCGCGCGTCGGGCAGGCGCACCGCGCCGGCGGTGGTGAACAGCGCCAGCCGCCCTTCGAGCCGCGCCTCGAACTCGGCCCAGTCGGCGTGGCGGGTGACGTTGGCGATCTCGGCATAGTCCATGCCGGCCCGCTTCAGCGCGCGGTCCGACCAGGGGAAGCCGCACGGCTCGACGATATCGACCGGCACGCTCAGGCACGCCGCCAGCCGCAGGATCGTTCCGACATTCCCCGCCTGGTCGGGCTGGTAGAGGGCGATGCGCATGAAGCCGTCATTGCGGGCAGCGCAGCGCCGAGGCAATCCACCTCAGCCGCCGCCCCCGGATCGCCCCGCTCCGCTCCCAAACGCCCGGTCGAAAGCGCGCAATTCCGCGCCTGTAACGGATCCGTCAAAAACGATGTTGGCAAAGCGGCGCTCGCGCGGCTATCAGGCCGCCGAAGCCGCTTCTCGCGGCGCTGTGCACGATGCCGCCTCCGCCAGCTTCTCCCGGCCAGTGGCGCGTCGCTGCATATCCGGGTTGAATCGCGCAAAGGCAGGACATGGCGACGGCTGGACATACCGATGGAACGGCGCACGCGGCGACAGGCCCGACGGGCGATGGCGTCCGTCGCCGCGACTTCATCAACGTTGCCGCGGTGAGCTTCGCCGGCGTCGGCGCCGTCGCGACTCTCTACCCGCTGATCAACCAGATGGCGCCGTCGGCCGACGTGCTGGCGCTGGCCTCGATCGAGGTCGACATCTCGTCGATCCAGCCGGGCCAGGCGATCAAGACGATGTGGCGCAAGCAGCCGGTGTTCGTGCGCAACCTGACTCCGCAGGAGATCCAGGCCGCCAACGCGGTTCCGGCGGGCGAGCTCAGGGACCCGCAGACGCTCGCCGAGCGGACCCGCGACGGCAAGGTCAACTGGCTGATCACGATGGGCGTCTGCACCCATCTCGGCTGCGTCCCGCTGGGCGCGGCGGAGGGCGAGAACAAGGGTGAATTTGGCGGCTATTTCTGCCCCTGCCACGGCTCGCATTACGATACCGCCGCGCGCATCCGCAAAGGCCCGGCGCCCACCAATCTCGAAGTGCCGGAATATAGTTTCCTGTCCGACACCGTGGTCCAGATCGGCTGAGGTAGAATATAATGAGCTTTCCCTGGGCGGAACCCTACCAACCCAAATCGGCGTTCATGCGCTGGATCGACGAGCGGCTGCCACTGCCGCGGCTCGTCTGGAACTCGGTCGGCGGCGGCTATCCGGTGCCGCGCAACCTCAACCATTTCTGGAACTTCGGCGTCCTCGCCGGCGCCGCGCTGGTGATCCAGATCGTCAGCGGAATCATCCTGGCGATGCATTACGTCCCCTCGGCGACGGGCGCGTTCGAATCGACCGAACACATCATGCGCAACGTCAACCAGGGCTGGCTGCTGCGCTACGGCCATGCCAACGGCGCGAGCTTCTTCTTCGTCGTCACCTACATCCACATCTTCCGCGGCCTCTATTACGGCTCCTACAAGCCGCCGCGCGAGATGGTGTGGATGCTCGGGGTCGTCATCCTGCTGCTGATGATGGCGACCGCCTTCATGGGCTATGTGCTGCCGTGGGGGCAGATGAGCTTCTGGGGCGCCAAGGTGATCACCGGCCTGTTCGGCGCGATTCCGCTGATCGGCGAGCCGATCCAGGTCTGGCTGCTCGGCGGCTACGCGCCCGACCAGGCGGCGCTGAACCGCTTCTTCTCGCTCCACTACCTGCTGCCCTTCGTGATCGCGGGCGTCATCATCCTCCACATCTGGGCGCTTCACATCCCCGGCTCGGGCAACCCCACCGGAGTCGACGTCAAGACTCCGCAGGACACCTTGCCCTTCCATCCCTATTACACCGCCAAGGACGGCTTCGGGCTCGGCATCTTCCTGATCGCCTTCTCGATCCTGCTGTTCTTCGCGCCCAACTATCTCGGCCACACCGACAACTACATCCCGGCCAATCCGCTCTCCACTCCGGCGCACATCGTGCCCGAATGGTATCTGTGGCCCTATTACGCGATCCTGCGCGCCTTCACCGTCGACTTCATCCTGCCGGCGAAGCTGTGGGGCGTGCTGGCGATGTTCGCCTCGATCCTGCTGCTCTTCTTCCTGCCCTGGCTCGATCGCTCGCCGGTGCGCTCGGGCAGCTACCGCCCGCTGTTCAAGAAGTTCTTCTGGTTCGGCCTCATCCCGTGCGTGCTCGTGCTGGGCTATTGCGGCGGCGCGCCGGCCGAAGAGCCGTTCGTGATGATCAGCCAGATCGCGACGATCTATTATTTCGCGCATTTCCTGATCGTCCTGCCGATCATCTCGAAGCTCGAGCGGACTCTGCCGCTTCCAAATTCGATCTCGGAAAGCGTGCTTCACGGCGAGAAGGCGGAAGCGGCGCCGCTCGGCGTCGACAGTGCGCGTCCGCTCCCGGCTGAATAAAGGGTAGGCCAATGGTTCGTTTGATTGCCGCTCTGGTCGGCCTGGGCTTCATCCTCGTCCTGGCGATCTCGCTGATTACCGGCGCCGCCGCGTTCGTCAGCGAGCCGCCGCAGGAGACGATCGAGCACCGCTTCCACCGCGAGGCGAAGGAGGTCCAATTCGCCAGCGACGGCCCGTTCGGCCATTACGACCGCCAGCAGCTGCAGCGCGGCTTCCAGGTCTACAAGGAAGTCTGCGCGGCCTGCCACGGCATCAACATGGTCGCCTTCCGCAACCTTCATGACCTCGGCTACAGCGAGGCCGAGGTGAAGGCGATCGCCAACCAGTGGCAGATCGAAGTTCCGGACATCAACCCGGAGACCGGCGAGGCCGCCACCCGCAAGGCGATCCCGGCCGACCGCTTCCCCAATCCCTATGCCAACGAGGTCGCCGCCCGCGCCGCGAACAACAATGCCTTCCCCCCCGATCTGTCGCTGATCACCAAGGCGCGGCACCATGGCCCGGCCTATGTCTATTCGCTGCTGACCGGCTACCAGAACCCGCCGGCCAACCTCCCGCCCGAGGCGCGGCCGGGGCAGGGGCTCTATTTCAATCCCTATTTCCCGAACCTCAACCTCGCCATGCCGCCGCCGATCACCGCGGACGGCCAGGTGACCTATGCCGACGGCACCAACCCGACCGTCGACCAGATGTCGAAGGACGTCGCTGCCTTCCTCACCTGGGCGGCCGAGCCCAAGCTGGAGAACCGCCACCGCACCGGCGTGGCGGTGCTGATCTTCCTGCTGTTCGCGACCGGCCTCGCCTGGCTGTCCTACCGCCAGCTCTGGGCCGACAAGCACTAGGCATCGCTTTTTCCTGACGCGCCGACGGGCGGGCCGCGCGGCCCGTGCCGCCGGCGCGATTTTTTTTGGGCGCGGGCGGCGAACGGCCGCGGGCGCGGCGCGTTGAGCGCTCCGAACCAAGCAGGAGAACAGCCCGTGGCCGTCAAGCTCAAGCCCGTTCGCGAGCAAGTCATCGTCATCACCGGCGCTTCCAGCGGAATCGGCCTCGCCACCGCCCGGATGGCCGCCGCCCGCGGCGCCAGGGTGGTGCTGAGCGCGCGCAGCCGCGACGCGCTGGCGCAGGCCGTGGACGCGATCGGGCAGACGGGCGGCGACGCCGTCTCGGTCGCCGCCGACGTCACCCGGCGCGACGAGCTCGAGGCGGTGGCGGCGACCGCGATCGACCGCTTCGGCGGCTTCGACACCTGGGTCAACAATGCCGGAGTCGGCATCTGGGGCCGGATCGACGAGGTCGACGAAAGCGACATGCGCCAGCTGTTCGAGACCAATTTCTGGGGCGTGGTCTACGGCTCCGAGGTCGCGCTCCGACACCTGAAGGGCAAGGGCGGCGCGCTGATCAACGTCGGCAGCGTCACCTCCGACCGCGCCTTGCCGGTGCAGGGCATCTATTCGGCGAGCAAGCATGCGGTGAAGGGCTTCACCGACGCGCTCCGGATGGAGCTGGAGGAAGAGAAGGCGCCGGTTTCGGTGACCCTGATCAAGCCGGCGTCGATCGGCACGCCGATGCCGCAGCATGTCCGCAACTATACCGGCCGGGAAGCCAGGTTCCCGCCGCCCGTCTATGCGCCGGAGGAGGTGGCGGCGACGATCCTCAGGGCGGCCGAGCGGCCTGTCCGCGACGCCTTCATCGGCAGCGGCGCGCGCACCCTCGGCAGCCTCGCCGGCACTGCGCCCCGGTTGCTCGACTGGGTCAGCGCCCGGTTCCTGGTCCCGGCGCAGTTCGGCGACAAGCCGGCCACCCCGACCGACAATCTCTACCACGGCCGCGCCGAAGGCGAGGTCCGCGGCGACCACCAGGGCGCGACCATCCGGCCGAGCGTCTACAGCAAGGCGGCGCGCCATCCGGCGGTGACCCTGACCGCGGCCGGAGTGGCCGCGGCGGGCGTCGGCGCCTTCCTCTGGTCGCGCCGCAACCGCGAGGAGGACGATCAGGTGCGCCCGCTGAGCGCGCCCGCCATCGCCGGCTACGGCGAGGCGCAGGCGGAGGCGCACCCGTCCTAGCCTTCACCCGGCCATTCTTCGGACCGGCCCGGCGCGACGATCCGTCAGCGCGCGGCGCCGGCGGTCCCGAGCTCGAAATGGCCGGCAAGCTCGGCGAGCGTCTCGCCGGCCGTGCGGTGGTGGACGAAGATGCCGCCGGCTTCCTCCCAGAGGTGGCGGTGCTTCAGCGTGTCGTCGACCAGCACGTCGCCTTCGCGGCAATGGTCGCGCTTGTCGACCGCCATGCAGGTGATGATGCGGGTGCCGGGAAAATGCCGGGCGGCCCAGCGCACCTTCTGGTCGGCGGCCCAGTTGCCGCGCGGCAGGCCGGTCAGGATGATCGGATCGAGGTGGCGGACGGCCTCGAACAGCTCGATCGCGCCGGGCATCAGCGGCAGCGTGCCGTAGAAATCGGGCGCGCCGGCGAGCTTCGCCCACATCCGGCCGATATTGTGGCGCTGCTGATAGGCCCGCGGCTTCATGCCGAGGATCGCCTCGGCGCCCTTGTCGAAATCGGCGAGGACGCCGTCGCAGTCGAGGTAGAGCTGGCGGGTCACGGCCAGCGGGCGGGGATGAGCCTGACCGGCATCGGCAGCTCGAGC
This sequence comes from Allosphingosinicella sp., assembly GCA_036402575.1. Taxonomy (GTDB): domain Bacteria; phylum Pseudomonadota; class Alphaproteobacteria; order Sphingomonadales; family Sphingomonadaceae; genus Allosphingosinicella. The sequence continues at coordinate 10,676 of DASWSP010000120.1, forward strand.
GGCTGCCAGCCGAGCCGCGCGATCACCTCGTTGCTCTCCTTGGCGCGCCGCCCGGGGCCGAGCGACCAGGTGATGTGATAGGTGCTGCCGTCGGGGCGTTCGGTGCGGCCGTCGATCGCGACCACCAGGGCTTCGACGCCCGCGCCGTCGTCGATCCGGCCGACGATCTCGCCGGTGACCTCGCCCGGCAGCTCCGATCCGCGCGCCACTCGCGCCGCGAGCGTGACGTGGTCGGCGACAACGTTCGGGAATTTGGGTGGGAACTGGAGCAGCAGCTCCTTGCGCTGCTCGCCGTCAATCGCCCAGCCGATCACCGTCTCGCCGCCCTTCCGGGCGCGCTGATATGCCTGCTGCGCGGACATCGCCATGCCGGCTCAACCCGCGCCGCCCGGAGCCGTTCCGGCGCGCGGGCGTTGTCGGGGAAAGGAGCCCGGCATGGATCATCATCGCGAGCAGGAGCAGCATCTCCCCGCCGACCGCAAGCAGACGGCGAAGGAGGGCGAGAAGAACCGCAGGGAAATGGATTCGGTGCCCGAGCCCGGCACGGATCCGCTGCACGAAGGCCCCTGACGCCGCGCTTGGCGCAACGGCTAGACCAGAAAGGAATCGACCGCCTCGCGCTGCTCGGGCGTCAGGCGCAGGCCGAGCTTGGTGCGGCGCCACAGCACGTCCTCGGCGCTGCGGGCGAACTCGCGTTCGCGCAGGTAGCGTATCTCCGCCTCATAGAGATCGGCCCCGAAATGGCGGCCCAGATGCTCGATCGCCGTGGCGCCGGCGAGCAGCTCGCGCAGGCGCGTGCCGTAGGCTTGGGCGAGGCGCCGCAGCATGAGCGGCGGCACCCAGCCTGAGAGCTCGCCCCGCCATGAGTCGAAGCCCGGCTCGATGTCGCCGCCCGGCAAGGGCGAGCGGCGCGTGACGCTTCGGCCGCCGGTGCCGAGCAGATCGAGCGCCTCCTCCGCCAGCGCCCGGGCGGTCGTGATCTTGCCGCCGAACACCGACAGCAATCTGGCGCCGGGGTCGTCGTCCAGCTCGAGCCGGTAGTCGCGGGTCACCGCCTGCGCGCTCTGCGCCCCGTCGTCGTAGAGGGCGCGCACTCCGCAATAGCTCCAGGCGACGTCGCCGGGCGCGGTCTGCCTGAGAAAGTAGCGGTTCACCGCGGCGCAGAGATAGTCGATCTCCTCGCCGCTGACGATCGCGTCCTCGGGCGCCGCCACCGCGATGTCGGTGGTGCCGGCAAGCGTGAACTCGCCATAGGGGAGGGCGAACACCACCCGGCCGTCGGGCTGCTGAAGGATATAGGCGTGATCGCCCTCGGACAGGCGCGGGACGACGATGTGGCTGCCCTTGATCAGCCGGACCGCGCTGGCGCTGTTCTCGCGCAGCCGCTGCCGGAGCACGTCCGCGACCCACGGCCCGGCGGCATTGACGATCGCCCGCGCCGTCACTTCGCGGCCGTCCGACAAGGCGGCCCGCCAATGCTCACCCTCGCGATGCGCCGACTGAAGCGCGGTGCGGGTGGCGATCTCGGCGCCGTGCTCGGCGGCGTCGACGGCGTTCAACACGACCAGCCGGGCATCGTCGACCCAGGCGTCCCAGTAGAGCGCGAGGTGCTTGCGCGCGCTTTGCCTGAGCGGGCTGCGCAGCGGCTTCTCGCGCTGCCGGGCGGCGTGGGACCGCGGCAGGCTGCTCCCCCAGGCGAGCAGGTCGTAGAGCTTGAGCCCCGCGCGGACCATCCACCACGGCCGCATCCCCTCGCCGTGCGGAAGCACGAAGCGCAGCGGCCGGACGATGTGCGGTGCGGTGCGCAGCAGGATCTCGCGCTCCTTCAGCGCCTCGCGCACCAGCCTGAATTCGTAATATTCCAGGTACCTGAGGCCGCCGTGGATCAGCTTGGAGGAGGCCGAACTGGTGTGCTGGGCGAGGTCGTCCTTCTCGACCAGCAGCACCTTGTGCCCGCGCAGCGCCGCATCGCGCGCGATCGCGGCGCCGTTGATTCCGCCGCCGATGACGAGGAGGTCGAAGCTTGCCATCGCACCCCTCCTACCGTCATTCGGGCAAAAGCTGGACTCCGCAAGGATAGCCATGCCGCGCCCGCCCTTCCAAAGCCGGCGTCCGCGGGCCTCCACCCTCCGTTAAATCTTCCGCGCTAGAGCGGGCGCATGTCACAGCGCATCCATCTCGTCGCCGCCGCGCGTCCCAATTTCATGAAGGTGGCGCCGCTCTGGCACGCGCTTGCCGCCGCCGATGATTTCGATCCTGTGCTGATCCACACCGGCCAGCATTACGACGTCAACATGTCCGACGCCTTCTTCCGCGACCTCAGGCTGCCGGAGCCCGGGCATCATCTCGGCGTCGGCTCGGGCAGCCACGCCGAGCAGACCGGCGGCGTCATGATCGAATATGAGAAGGTCGCGGCGGCGGACCGGCCGGACTGGCTGGTGGTGGTCGGCGACGTCAATTCGACGGCGGCCTGCGCGATGGTCGCCGCCAAGCTGCGCTTTCCGGTCATCCACCTCGAAGCGGGCCTGCGCAGCCGCGACCGCGACATGCCCGAGGAGATCAACCGGCTGGTCACCGACGTGATCGCCGACGTGCTGTGGACGCCTTCGCCCGACGCCGACGACAACCTCGCGGCCGAGGGCATTGCGGCGCACCGGATCACCTGCGTGGGCAACATCATGCTCGACAGCTTCGAGCTGGTGCGGCCGGCGATCGAGGCGGCCGACGTCGCCGCCGAGCTCGGCCTGGAGCGGGGGCGCTACGGCGTCGTCACGCTGCACCGCCCTTCCAACGTCGACGAGCCCGAGCAGCTCGCCCGCCTCGCCGCGGCGCTGATCGCGGCCCAGGCGCGGCTGCCCCTGGTCTTCCCGGTCCACCCGCGCACCGCCCAGCGGCTTGCCGCGAGCGGCCTCGACTCGGCCCTTCGCGATGCCGGCGTTCTTCTGGCCGAGCCGCTGCCCTACGTCCGCTTCATGAGCCTCGTGGTCGGCGCCGCGGCGGCGATCACCGACAGCGGCGGCATCCAGGAAGAGACGACCTATCTCGGCATCCCGTGCCTTACGCTGCGCGACAACACCGAGCGGCCGATCACGGTCGATCAGGGCACCAACCGCCTCGTCAAGGCGGCGACGCTGACGGCCGAGCTCGAGCGTGCGCTGGGCACGCCCGCCAAGGCGCGGCGCAAGCCCGATCTGTGGGACGGCAGGACCGCCGCCCGCTGCCTCGAGGACCTTCGCCGCCGCTCGAGCGCGGCGCGGCCCGTCACCCGCGCCGCCTGACCTAGCCGGGCAGGCGCACTCCGGGCGGCGGGGAAGGGGTCGCGCCTTCGGGCGCCCGCCAGCTGTCGTCGATCATCCTGATGATCGCGGAGAAATCCTTGGCCGATCCGCCGCGCTCGGCGAAGCGGGAATAGAGCTCCTCGGCATACGCGCCCATCGGCGTGTAGGCGTCGACGCTGGCCGCCGCCTCCATCGCCAGCCGCAAGTCCTTGAGCATCAGCGCGGCGGCGAAACCGCCTTCATAGTCGCGGTCCGCGGGCGTCGACGGCCCCACTCCGGGGACGGGGCAGTAGCTCGTCATCGACCAGCACTGGCCCGAAGCCTGGCTGGCGATGTCGAAGAAGGTCTGCGGATCGAGCCCCAGCTTCTGCGCGAGCACGAACGTCTCGCAGGTCGCGATCATCGAGGCGCCGAGCAGCATGTTGTTGCAGATCTTCGCGGCCTGTCCCGCGCCCGGGCCGCCGGCGTGGATCACCGCCTTGCCCATCAGCTCGAGGAACGGCCGCGCGCGTTCGAACGCCTCGTCGGAACCGCCGACCATGAAGGTCAGCGTGCCCGCTTCCGCGGCCGCGATCCCGCCCGAAACCGGCGCATCGGCCATCAGATAGCCTTGCGCGTCCGCTTTCCCGATCTCCTCGCGCGCGGTGGCGACGTCGATGGTCGAGCAATCGATCAGGATCGCCGAGCTCGGCGCGGTGCCGATCACGCTGCTTTCATAGACGTCGCGGACATGCTTGCCGGCCGGGAGCATCGTCACGACCGCTTCCGCATCCCGCGCCGCCTCGGTGGCGGAGCCCAGGGGCAGGCAGCCGCTCCTTTCCGCCTTGGCGAGCGCCTCGGCGGAAAGGTCGAACGCGCGCACCTCGTGCCCCGCCTTGGCGAGGTTGGCCGCCATGCCGCTGCCCATGTTGCCGAGCCCGATGAATGCGACGCGTGCCATGACTATATGCCTTTCCACTCCGCCTTACGCTTGTCGACGAAGGCGGCCATGCCTTCCTTCTGGTCCTCGGTTCCGAACAGGCCGTGGAACAGCCGGCGCTCGAAAACGATGCCCTGCGCCAGGCTCATCTCATACGACGCGTTGATCTGTTCCTTGGTCGCGATCGCCGCGAGCGGCGCCATCGACGCGATCGTCTCGGCGAGCTTCAGCGCCTCGTCGAGCAGCTGCGCCGCCGGCACCACGCGGGCGACGAGGCCCGAGCGTTCGGCCTCCTCGGCGCCCATGTTGCGGCCGGTGAGGCACATCTCCATCGCCTTGGCCTTGCCGACCGCGCGGATCAGCCGCTGCGACCCGCCCATTCCGGGGGTCACGCCGAGCTTGATCTCGGGCTGGCCGAACTGCGCGGTGTCGGCGGCGATGATGATGTCGGCCATCATCGCCACCTCGCAGCCGCCGCCGAGCGCGTAGCCCGCCACCGCGGCGATCCACGGCTTGCGGGTCGCGGTCACCTTCTCCCAGCCCTGGAAGAAGTTGCTCGAATACATGCTGGCGAAGCCCTGGTCGGCCATCTCCTTGATGTCGGCGCCGGCGGCGAAGGCGCGCTCGCTGCCGGTCAGCACCGCGCAGCGCTGGCTGTCGTGGGCGTCGAACGCGGCGAACGCCTGGATCAGCTCGCCCAGCACCGCGCTGTTGAGCGCGTTGAGCGCCTTGGGGCGGTTGAGGGTGATCAACGTCACCGCGCCGCGCTGCTCGACCAGGATATTCTCGTAGCTCATGGCTTGGCCCCATCGGTGGAAAGCGGCGACCATTGCCGGTCGCCCAGCAAAGGCGAGAAGATCGTGTCGATCATGTGATCGGTGACGCCTTCCGGAGTGGCCGGGTCCCAGCGCGGCGCATTGTCCTTGTCGACCAGCACCGCCCGAACGCCCTCGACGAAATCGTGGCGCTGCACGACGTGCGCGGCGACCGCATATTCCTGCCGCATCTCGTCGGCGAAGTCGGCCATGCGGGCGCCGTTGGCGAGCAGTCGCAGCGACACCTTGCACGCCTGCGGGCTCCTCGACCGGAGCGTCGCAAGCTCCGACTGCGCCCATTCCGAATCGTCCGTCTCGAGCGCGACGAGGATGTCCTCGAGCTTGTCGGAGGCGAACGTCTTGTTGATCCTGTGGAGATTGGCGGCGATCCTCGGCTCGGGCGGGGTCAGGCTCACCTGGCCCAGGATTCCGCCGATGCGGTCCGGATGTTCCGTGATCCGCTGCTTCACCTCGTCGAGCGACGCGGCCGGGATGTAGTGGGTGGCGAGCCCGAGATAATGGCATTCGGCGCCGTCGAGCCGAGCGCCGGTCAGCGCCAGGAACTGGCCGACCCTGCCGGGGAGCCGCGACAGGTACCAGCCGCCGCCGACGTCGGGAAACAGTCCGATCGCCGTCTCGGGCATCGCGAAGCGCGTGTTCTCGGTCGCGATCCTGAACTGGCACGGCTGCGAGATGCCGACACCGCCGCCCATCGTGATCCCATCCATGAAGGCGAGCGTGGGCGTGCGGTAGGTGAACAGCAGGTGGTTCAGCCGATATTCCTCGTGGAAGAAGGCGCGCGCTTCCTCGCCGTCGCCGGCGCCGCTCTCGGCGAGCATTCGAACGTCGCCGCCGGCGCAGAAGCCGCGCCCTTCGGCATGGTCGATCATCACCGCCTTGACGCTGCCATTGTCGCGCCACTCGATCAGGGCGGCGATCATGTCGCTGCACATCTGGCGGGTGAGGGCGTGGATCGCCTGCGGGCGGTTCAGCCTGATCCGGCCGGCCAACCCGTCGATCTGGGTAATTACATCGCTCATGAAAGGACTCCGTTCGGGACGAACGGAAGAGATGGCACTGCGCATGTCGTCACTGGCGGAGCATCTCCCGTCCGATGATGACTCGCATGATCTGGTTGGTGCCTTCCAGGATCGAGTGGACCCGAAGGTCGCGCCAGAAGCGCTCGATCGGATAGTCCTGCAAATAGCCGTAGCCGCCGTGGAGCTGGAGCGCGCGGTCGACCACGGACGATCCGGTGTCGGTGGCGAGCCGCTTGGCCATCGCCGCGAACCTGGTCTTGTCGGGATCGTTGGCGGTCACCTTGGCGGCGGCGACGTAGAGCAGGTAGCGCGCCGCCTGAAGCTCGGTCTCCATGTCGGCGAGCGTGAACTGGGTCGCCTGGAAATCGGCGATCGGGGTGCCGAACTGCTTGCGCTCCTTGGTGTAGGATATCGCCTCGTCGAGGCAGCGCTGGGCGCCGCCGAGCGAGCAGGCGCCGATGTTGATCCGGCCGCCGTCGAGCCCCATCATCGCGATCCGGAAGCCTTCGCCCTCGGCGCCGACGAGGTTCTCCGCCGGCACCCGCACCTCGTCGAAATTGACCTGGGCGGTCGGCTGCGAGTGCCAGCCGAGCTTCCTTTCCTGAGCGCCGAAGCTGACGCCGGGCATGTCCTTCTCGATGACGAGGCAGGAGATGCCCTTCGGTCCCTCGACCCCGGTGCGGCACATGGTGACGTAGATCTCGTTCTCGCCGCCGCCCGAGATGAACGCCTTGGAGCCGCTGACGACGTAGCTGTCGCCGTCCTTCACCGCCTTGGTCTTGAGCGCGGCGGCGTCGGAGCCGGAGGACGGCTCGGTGAGGCAGTAGGAGCCCATCCGCTCCATCGTCACCATCGACGGCAGGTATTTCTGCTTCACGCCCGCCGCACCGAACCGGTCGATCATCCAGCTCGCCATGTTGTGGATCGAGATGAAGGCGGAGGTCGAGGGATCGCCATAGGCCATCGCCTCCATGATCAGCGCCGCCTCCAGCCGCCCCAAGCCGATGCCGCCGCTCTCCTCCGAAACGTAGATCGATCCGAAGCCGAGCGCCGCGGCCGCGCGGATCCTGTCGCGCGGGAAGATATGCTTCTCGTCCCACTCCGCCGCGTGCGGCGTGATCGCATCGGCGGTGAATTGCCGGGCCATCTCCTGGATCTGGCGCTGCTCCTCGGTGAGGTCGAATTGGCTCATGCGGGCTGCTTCAACAGTCCCTCGGCCTCCAGCACCTGGCGGACCGCCGGCCGCGCGGCGATCCGGGCGACATAGGCGGTCAGGCCCGGCCAGCGCGACAGGTCGATATCGTGCATTCCGCTCCAGTTGAGGATCACGAAGGCATAAGCGTCGGCGAGCGAGAAGGTGTCGCCGGTAAGGTAGGGCGCGTCGCCGAGACGCTCCTGCAGATAGTCGAACTTGTTCGCCAGCGTCTCGCGAGTCGCCTTCTTGTATTCCTCGGGGGTCGACGGGTTCCACAGCGGGCCGAAGCCCTTGTGAAGCTCGGTCGAGATGTAGGTCAGCCATTCGAGCAGCCGGTAGCGCTTCATGCCCGTGGCCGGCAGCATGTCGCTCTTCTGCTCGCCGATATATTGCAGGATCGCCGCATTCTCGGTGAGCACCGATCCGTCGTCGAGCTCCAGCGCCGGCACCGCGCCCTTGTGGTTGACCGAGCGGTAGTCGGTGCCGTCCGCGAGCTTCTTGGCCGCCAGATCGACCTTCACGGCCTCGAACGCCGCGCCGGCCTCGCTGAGCGCGATATGGGGCGCCTGAGAGCAGGCGCCGGGGGTGTAATAGAGTTTCATGTCGCTCCTCCTCAGCCCATGGTCGGAATGACGAAGGCGTTCTCGCCGGTCACCGAGCCGTCGGGCCAGCGCTGGGTGATGGTCTTGGTCTTGGTCCAGAAGCGGACGCCTTCCATCCCGTGCTGGTTGATGTCGCCGAAGCCCGAGCGCTTCCAGCCGCCGAACGTGTGGTAGGCGACCGGCACCGGGATCGGCACGTTGATCCCGACCATGCCGACGTTGACCCGCGCCGCGAACTCACGCGCCGCATGGCCGTTGCGGGTGAAGATGGCGACGCCGTTGCCGTACTGGTGCTCGGACGGGAGCCGCACCGCCTCCTCGAAGCTGTCGGCGCGGACCATCTGCAGCACGGGGCCGAAAATCTCCTCGCGATAGCTTTGGAAATGCGGCTTCACATGGTCGAAGAAGGTCGGGCCGATGAAGAAGCCTTCCTCATGGCCCTGCAGCGTGAAGCCGCGGCCGTCGACGACGAGCTCGCCGCCCTCGTCGGCGCACATCTGGATGTAGTTCTCGATGCGCTGCTTGTGGGCGGCGTTGACGACCGGCCCGTAATGCGCCTCCTTGTCGGTCGAGACGCCGACGCGCAGCCCGTTGATCGCGGGGATCAGCTTCTCGCGAAGGTTGTCGGCGGTCTTCTCGCCGACCGGAACCACCACCGGCAGCGCCATGCAGCGCTCGCCCGCCGAGCCGAAGGCGGCGCCGGCGAGGTCGTTGACGACCATGTCGAGGTCGGCGTCGGGCATGACGATGCCGTGGTTCTTGGCGCCGCCGAACGCCTGCACGCGCTTCCCGTTGGCGGTGCCGCGGCTGTAGATATAGTGGGCGATGTCCGACGATCCGACGAAGCTGATCGCCCTGATGTCGTCATGGTCGAGGATCGCGTCGACCATCTCCTTGTCGCCGTGGACGACCTGGAGGATGCCGTCGGGAAGCCCCGCTTCCTTCATCAGCTCGGCAAGCCGCACCGGGACCGAGGGATCGCGCTCGGAGGGCTTCAGGATGAACGCGTTGCCGCAGGCGATCGCCACGCCGAACATCCACATCGGGATCATCGCCGGGAAGTTGAACGGGGTGATGCCGCAGACGATGCCAAGCGGCTGGCGCATCGAATAGACGTCGATGCCCGGCCCGGCGCCCTGGGTATATTCCCCCTTCAGCGCGTGCGGGATGCCGCAGGCGAACTCGATCACTTCCAGGCCGCGCTGGATGTCGCCCTTGGCGTCGGCGATCACCTTGCCGTGCTCGGACGAAAGCAGCAGCGCCAGCTCGTCCATGTTGCGCTCGACCAGCTCCTTGTACTTGAACATCACGCGGGCGCGGCGCTGCGGGTTGGTCGCCGACCAGCCGGGCAGCGCCCGGTTGGCGGTATCGACGGCCTTCTGCAGGTCCGCCGCCGTGCCGAGCCTCACCTGGGCCTGCACGCCGCCGTTGTTGGGGTCGAACACCTCGCCCTGCCGCTCGCCCGACGCGTAGCTCGCGCCGCTGATGAAATGATCGATCCTGCGCATGGAGGCCATCCTTTGAGCACGTGATGGCTGCAGGCCCTAGCCAAGGCGCGGGCGAAATGCCAGTTGCTGATCCTCCGGCCCCCCTCGGGGAGGGCGACCCCTGCGGGAACCCTCCACCTCCCCGATACGGGCTCCAGGAGGATCTAGGAGGAAGAATGAAGCTCGGATCGCTGAAATCGGGCCGGGACGGCCGGCTCGTGGTGGTCAGCCAGGACCTCGCCTGGTGCGCGGACGCCGCGCACATCGCGCCGACGCTGCAGGCCGCGCTCGACGATTGGTCCCGGGTCGCGCCCCAGCTCCAGCTGCTCGCCACCGACCTCGCGCACGAGGCGATCCCGATGATGCGCTTCCACGAGCGCGCGGCGGCGGCGCCGCTGCCCCGGGCCTATCAGTGGGCGGACGGATCGGCCTATGTGAACCACGTCCAGCTGGTGCGGCAGGCGCGCGGCGCCGAGATGCCGGAAAGCTTCTGGACCGATCCGCTCATGTACCAGGGCGCATCCGACGAGATGCTCGGCCCGCGCGACCCGATTGCGCTCGCCGACGAGAGCTGGGGCTGCGATCTTGAGGCGGAAGTGGTGGTCGTGACCGGCGACGTGCCGCGCGGAGTCACCCGCGAGGAGGCGCTGGAGCGGATCCTGCTGGTCGGGCTCGTCAACGACGTCTCGTTGCGCAACCTCATCCCGGGCGAGCTCGCCAAGGGGTTCGGGTTCCTCCAGTCCAAGCCGGCGAGCGCCTTGTCGCCGGTTCTGGTGACTCTCGATGAACTCGACAGCGCCTGGCACGGCGGCAAACTGCAGGGTGTCCTCAAGGTCGACCTCAACGACGAGCCGCTGGGCAGGGCCGATGCGGGCGAGGACATGACGTTCGATTTCGGCACCTTGATCGCCCACCTGGCGAAGACGCGCAACCTCGGCGCCGGCTCGATCATCGGCTCGGGCACCGTCTCCAACCGCGATTCCGACGGCGGCCCCGGCAAACCCGTTTCCCGCGGCGGCCGCGGCTATTCGTGCCTGGCCGAGGTCCGTACCGTCGAGACCATCCTCGACGGCAAGCCCGCCACGCCCTTCCTCAAGCACGGCGACAGTGTCCGCATCTGGATGGACGACGCCCGCGGCCGTTCCCTCTTCGGCACGATCGAGCAGACGGTCGTCCCCGCCTAGCCCCGCCCCCGCGCAGGCCCGCTCGCCGACCTTGAGTGTTGTATGGATGCGGCTTTCGCCCGATTGACGGGTTCTTGCCGAATCCTGCCTCGAGGTCCATCGATGCCGTCATGAGGAAGCTGCTTTTCCTGTTCAGCCCGCTGCTGCTCGCCGCCGCGCCGGCGACCCCGCAGGCGATCGCCGATACCGTCAGCGAGCAGAACCTGCGCGTGATCGTCGAGAAGCTGGTGAGCTTCGGCACCCGCCACACGCTTTCGTCGCAGACCGATCCCCGCCGCGGCATCGGCGCGTCGCTTCGATGGACCGAGCAGGAGTTCCGCCGCTATTCGCGCGCCTGCGGCGGCTGTGTTACGATCGCGACGCCGTCGGACGTGGTGACGGGACGCCGCGTGCCGACGCCGACCAAGGTCACCAACGTGCTCGCGATCCAGCGCGGCACCACCGATCCCAACCGCGTCGTCATCATCACCGGCCATATCGACAGCCGCGTGTCCGACGTGATGGACTTCACCAGGGACGCGCCCGGCGCGAACGACGACGGCTCCGGCACCGCCGCCGTGATCGAAGCCGCGCGCGTGCTTTCGCGCCACAAATTTCCCGCCACCATCGTCTATGCCGCTTTGTCGGGCGAGGAGCAGGGCCTGCTCGGCGGCAAGATCCTCGCCGACTACGCAAAGGCGCAAGGCTGGCAGGTGATGGCCAATCTCAACAACGACATCATCGGCAACAGCTGCGGCTCCGACGGCAAGTGCGACGCCGATCACGTCCGGGTCTTCTCTGAAGGCCCGCGCTGGCAGGGCCACGAAGACCTTGCCGCCCGCATCCGCAGCCTCGGCGGCGAGAATGACGCGCCCGGGCGCAACCTCTCGCGCTGGCTCGATGAGCTGGCGGAGGAGCTGAGCCTCGGCCTCGACGTCCGCCAGATCTGGCGCAACGATCGGTTCGGGCGCGGCGGCGACCATACCGAATTGCTCAACGCGGGCTTCCCCGCGGTCCGCTTCTCGGTCGCGGTCGAGGATTACGATCACCAGCACCAGGACCTGCGCGTCGAGAATGGCCGGAAGTACGGCGACACCATCGACGAGATGGATTTCGATTATCTGCGCCGAGTGACCCAGCTCAACGTCGCCGCTTTGGCCGCGCTCGCCCGCGCGCCGATGCCGCCCGAGCCGAGCGTTGAAGGCGCCGTCTCGACGGACACCACGTTGAAGTGGGCCGCCGTTCCGCGCGCCGATGCCTATGTCATCCGCTGGCGCCCGACCGATGCGGCCGACTGGAAGGACAGCCTCCGGGTGCCGGGCACCGCAACCGGTCATGTCCTGAGGGGCGTGCGGGTGGATGATTCCGTCTTCGGAGTCTCGTCCGTATCGGCCGACGGCTATGAAAGCCCGGTTGCATCCGCGGTGCCGGGTGGGGCGTTCAGGCCCTACACCCCGCCGCCGCCCGCGCAGTAGCCTCTTGCGTCGGCGGCCTCGCACGCCGACGTGGAGCGCATGGCAAAGCAGATACGCACCGGACTTCCCAGCCGCCAGCAGATCCTGGACTTCATCGAAAGCTCCGACCAGCCGGCCGGAAAGCGCGAGATCGCGCGCGCGTTCGGCCTGTCCGGCCACGACAAGATCGCGCTCAAGCAGCTGCTGCGCGACATGGGCGACGAGGGGCTGATCGACAGCGCCCCGGGCCGCGCCTTCCACAAGATGGGCGGCGTTCCCAAGGTGACCGTGCTGCGCGTCGTCGACGTCGACGACAGCGGCACCGCCTGGGCGGTGCCGGAGCGGTGGGAGGCGGACGCGCCCGAGCCCCGCATCCGCCTGCAGGAGCGCGGCCGCAAAGGGGTGGTCGGCATTGGCGACCGCGTGCTCGCCCGCATTGAGGAGAAAGGCAACGGCCTGATCGCCCATCCGATGAAGAAGCTGCTCAAGGGCAGCGAGCTGGTTCTGGGGGTGGTCCACAAGGAGGGGGACAGCTTCTGGCTGCGGCCCGTCGACAAGAAGGAGCGCCGCGAGCTTCCCATCTCGGACCGCGGCAAGGCCGAGGTCGGAGACCTCGTGCTGGCCGAGAAGGCGGGGCGGCCGCCGCGCCTCTCCGCCCGCGTCACCGACATCCTCGGCGATCCCTTCGCGCCCCGCAGCTTCAGCCTGATCGCCATCCACAAGCACGGCATCCCGCACGAATTTCCGGACATTGTGCTGGAGGAGGCGGAGCGCGCCGCAAGGTTCGATCTCGGCAAGCGCGAGGACCTCACCCACCTGCCGATCGTCGCGATCGACCCGCCCGATGCGCGCGACCATGACGACGCGGTCTGGGCGGCCGAGGACGACGATCCAGCCAATGCCGGCGGCTGGAAGGCGCTCGTCGCGATCGCCGACGTCAGCTTCTACGTCCGCCCCGGCTCGGCGCTCGACAAGGAAGCGCGCAGGCGCGGCAACAGCGTCTATTTCCCCGACCGGGTCGTGCCGATGCTGCCGGAGACGCTCAGCGCCAACGTCTGCTCGTTGAAGGAGGGCGAGGACCGCGCCGCCATCGTCTGCCACCTCCAAGTGAGCAAGGACGGGCAATTGAAGAGCTGGCGCTTCACCCGCGCCCGCGTCCGCATTGCCGCCAACATCGCCTATGAAGATGCGCAGGCCGCGATCGATGCCAGCCGGGCGGGGGAGCGGATCGAGGTCGCCTCCTCGCCCTGCTCGCTGTCCGAAGCGGACATGAACGTGCCCGAAGTGCCGGTGCCCGCCGAGCTGGTCGAGACGGCGCTGAAGCCGCTCTGGGCGTGCTGGAATGCGCTCTACGCCGCCCGCGGCAAGCGCGCCCCGCTCGACCTCGATCTGCCGGAGCGCCGCGTCGTCCTCGACGAGAAGGGGCGGATCCTCTCGGTCGCGCCGCGCGAGCGGCTCGACGCGCACAAGCTGATCGAGGATTATATGATCGCGGCCAACGTCGCCGCCGCCAAGGCGCTGGAGGCGAAGAAGGCCCCGGTCATGTACCGCGACCACGAGCCGCCGAGCCGCGAGAAGCTGGTCGCGCTCAAGGATTATCTCAAGACGTTCGAAATCGAGTTCGCGCTTGGCCAGGTGGTCCGGCCGTCGACCTTCAATCACATCATCGAGCGGGTCGGCGAGGCGGACTTCAAGCCGCAGATCATGGAGCAGATCCTGCGCACCCAGACCCAGGCCTATTACGGTCCGGAGAATCACGGCCATTTCGGCCTCGCGCTCGGCAGCTACGCCCATTTCACCAGCCCGATCCGCCGCTACGCCGACCTCGTCGTCCACCGCTCGCTGGTTCGCGCCTACGGCCTCGGCCCGGAAACCCGGGAGACCGGCCTTACCGACCACGAAGCCGAAGCGATGGAGGTCACCGGCGAGCTCATCTCCCAGCTCGAGCGCCGCGCCATGGAGGCCGAGCGCGACACCATCGACCGCTATGTCGCCGCCTATCTTTCGGAGCGCGTCGGGGAGCTGGTCGATTGCCGAATCACCGGAGTCCAGCCGTTCGGCTTCTTCGCCACCGTCGAGGGCCTGGGCGGCGACGGCCTCGTCCCCGTCTCGACGCTCGGCTCGGACTATTTCCGCTACGATGAAGCGAGCCACACGCTCGTGGGCGACGACACAGGTGTGGCGTTCGCGTCCGGCCAGCGGCTGAAGCTGAGGCTGGCCGAGGCCAACCCGGTGTCAGGCGGGCTCCGCTTCGAGCTTCCCGATAGCCCCGCGGGCGGCGGCGATCGCCGCGGCCCGCGCCGCGACGGCCGGCGCGATCAGGACGACAAGCGCCGGAGGCAGGGAAAAAGGGGTCGCCCTGCCAACATCCGCCACCAGGGACGCAAGTAGACCGCGGCGGTCGACGGGAAAGGAAGCGCTTTTGCCTATAGCGACGCCAGATCGATCGGCGCATGCCGGTCGAGCGTCAGCGAGCGGTCCGGCAGCGGGTATTTGAGGCCGGTGGCGCAATTGAACAGCACCGCCTGCTCGTCGGCCCGCACCAGCCCTTCCGCCAAGGCCCGGCGGTAAGCCGCCAGCGTCGCGCCGCCTTCCGGGCACAGGAGGAAGCCGTCGAGCCGGGCGGCCTCATCGACCGCTTCGGACAGCGCCTCGTCGGATACGGCCATGGCGAAGCCGTTGCTCTCGCGCACCGCGCGAAGGATCAGGAAGTCGCCGACGGCGCGCGGTACGCGGATCCCCGCTGCCACCGTATGCGCGCCTTCCCAGCGCGGCGCATGCTCCTCGCCGTCGGCCCACGCCTTGACGATGGGTGCGCAGCCTTCGGCCTGCACCGCCACCATCCGCGGCCGCTCAGCCCCGATGAAGCCGAGCGCTTCCAGCTCGGCGAACGCCTTCCACATGCCGATCAGACCGGTGCCGCCGCCGGTCGGGTAGAAGATCACGTCGGGAAGCCGCCAGCCGAGCTGCTCGGCCAGCTCCAGGCCCATCGTCTTCTTGCCCTCGATCCGGTACGGCTCCTTGAGCGTCGACATGTCGAACCAGTGGCCGGCCGCCGCGCCCTCGCCGACGATCTTGCCGCAGTCGTCGATCAGCCCGTTGACCCGGTAGACGCGCGCGCCCTGCGCGGCGATCTCGCGAACATTGATTTCCGGCGTGTCGTCCGGGCAGAAGACGATGCTCTCGATGCCGCCGCGGCTGGCATAAGCGGCGAGCGCGGCGCCGGCATTGCCGTTGGTCGGCATGGCGATGCGCGTGACGCCGAGTTCCTTGGCCATCGCCACCGCCATCGCGATTCCGCGCGCCTTGAACGATCCGGTCGGGAGACGCCCCTCATCCTTGGCCAGCACGCTCGCGCCGCCGGAACGCGGCAGCGGCACCAGCGGCGTCGCATTCTCGCCGAGGCTGACGATGCTCTGCGCCCGCCGCACCGGCAGCAGCTCGCGCCAGCGCCACAGGTCGGCGGGCCGGGGGGCGATCGCTTCCCGGGTCAGCACCCCCCGCATCCGCTCCAGATCGTAGCGGACGAGCAGCGGCCGGCCGGCGCGCGACAGTCCCTGCAGCCGATCCGCTTCGTACCGCTCGCCCGTCATCGAGCATTCGAGATGGGTGACGAAGCTCGGCCGGTCGGCCAGCACATTCTCGTTCCAGGCAAAGGACATGGCGCGCCGCTACAGCAACCGCCGGGAGACGCAAAGCGGTCTTCGGGCCGGCGGCGGAACAGCAGGCGACATCCGTCCGTTGCTGGAGCGCAACGAGTGAAGGAGTAGCGCCATGGCCAGCCGTCCCGAAATCAAGCCGCAAATGCAGGTGCTCACTTCGGAGCGGGCTTTCCTCGGCACCGTCGACCGGGTCGAGGGCGACGGCATCCGCATCAACCTCGCCCGCGCCGGCGAGGGCCAGCAGACCCTGCCGCTCTCCTGGGTCGAGCGGGTCGATGAGCATGTCCACCTCAATCGGGCGGGCGCGGAGATCGAGGTCGGGCTCAAGGCCGCGCAGTTCGCCCAGAGCGGCAAGCCCGCCGCCAAGCCGGCGTCGGCCGCCTCTCCGGCCGCGACAGCGGGCGGCAAGCAGGTCTGGATCTGGGCGGTCGCCGCCGTGATCATCCTGCTCCTGCTGATCCTGCTGTTCTAGCGCTGCTAGGGGCGCGGCCCGGCGCTATCTGCTGATCTTCGCGCCGCCCAAGGACGCGGCCCAACCGCCCGGCGCAGCGTGGCAAACTTCGCCTTAACCGGATCGCTACACGCTAAGTTCTTGCCTTTCCCGCCAAGAAGCCACGGCTTGTTGGTGGGGAATTAAGCATGAACTCATTTACCCGGGCGCTGCCCGCTTTGCTCCTGTCGCTCGTTGTTTCCGCTGCGCCGGCCCTGGCCGCGCCCGTTTCGGATTCGGCGGACAGCCGCGCGATCATCGTCACGCCGCTGTCGCTGGTCCAGGTCGACGATCTCGATTTCGGATCGCTGGTGCCCTCGGCAGTTTCGGGTGTGGTGACGATCGACGCCAACAGCGGCAGCCAGTCGGCGATCGGCGGTGTCACCGCCTACGGCAGCGCCGTCAGCCGCCGCGCCTATTTCGTCGGGGCGGGAACCGAGGGACAGCCGGTCTCGATCGCGCTCAGCGCCCCGCCGAGCCTGAGCGACGGCGCCGGCAACAGCATGGCGGTGCTGGCGCTGACGCTCGATGGACCGGCGCTGCGGATCATCCCCGCGGACCGGGTCGTCCACATCTATGTCGGCGGCATCCTGTCGGTGAACGCCAACCAGGCGCCCGGCGATTATGCCGGCACCTTCGACATGACGGTCAACTATTTCTGACGCTGCCCGTCGACGGATGCCGCCCGGCGGTGCAGTTCGGGCGACGAACGGAACGGTTGGACAGGGCCCCGCAAACCGAACATTTACCGTGTTCGGCTACACCGGGGCCATGTCGAAGAAGGCGCTGATCGTCGTTGCGGTCCTGATTGCGGGCGACGCCGTGCTGCTGCACGGCCATTACCGCACGCGGGTGGCGCAGGAGGCGGCGATGGTCGAATATTCGGTCGACAAGCAAAGCTGGTCGACGCCGCTCGTCGACACCCGCCCCTGAGGCCTCGCGCTGGCCCGGCGGCCGGCGGCTCTGCGGCTTTACATGACGACAATCGAGCGCGCATAGGGTCGGGCCGTACGCATGCCCCCTGGATCCGAGCTTATGAGTCAGCGTCAGCTGCTGTTGATCGATGACGAGCCGGCGTTCGGCCGCTTCGTCGCCCACGCTGCCGCCGAGGCGGGCTATGCCGCTCACGTCACCCTCAGCGCCGAGCCGTTCAAGCGCAAGTACCGCGAGCTCGCCCCGGACGTGGTCGCGCTCGACCTCGCCATGCCCGGCAGCGACGGCGTCGAGCTGCTGCGCTTCCTGGCCGAGGAGGGGTGCAAGGTGCCGGTGATCATCGTCAGCGGCTTCGACCGGCGCGTGCTCGAATCCTCGATCCGGCTGGGCGAGGCGCTCGGCCTCAACATGGTCGGGCAGCTGACCAAGCCGGTCCGGCTCACCGAACTCACCGACCTGCTCGAGCGCTGCCACGGGACCAGCCCGGCGTGACGGCGTTCGCCGACAATGACGGCGAAGCCGCGATCGCGCTCCAGCGCGCCCTCAAGCGCGGCGAGCTGGCGCTGCACTACCAGCCGAAGCTTGACCTCGCGACGGGCCGAGTCACCGGAGTGGAGGCGCTGTCGCGCTGGCACGACGCCAGGCTGGGAGAGGTCGGCCCCTCCGCCTTCATTCCGCTCGCCGAGAGGTCCGGCATCATCGACGGCCTCACCGAGTGGGTGTGCCGAACGGCGCTCGCGCAATGGGTGGGATGGCGCGACCAGGGCGTCAGCCTGTCGATCGCGGTCAACATCTCCGCGCTTACGCTGCGCGATGTCGACTTCCCCGATTTCCTGCAGCGGCTGTGCCAGCTCGACGGCGTGCCGTGCGAACAGGTGACGGTCGAGCTCACCGAGAGCGCCACCCAGCATGTCGTACAGCTGCTCGATACCCTCACCCGTTTCCGGATCAAGGGGATGGGCGTTGCGCTCGACGATTTCGGGACCGGCTATTCGTCGCTGCTCCAGCTTCGCCAGCTGCCCTTCACCGAGCTCAAGATCGATCAGAGCTTCGTCCGCGACGCCGCCACCGCCGAGGATTCTCGGCTGATCATCAAGTCGGTGATCGACCTCGCCCATGCCCTCGGCCTCACCGCCGTGGCCGAAGGAGTCGAGGACGAGGCGACGCTGAAAGTCCTCGCCGCGCTCGGCTGCGACCATGTCCAGGGCTTCCTGATCGCGGCGCCGATGGCGGGCAGCGAGCTGGTGCCGTGGCTGCTCGAGGCGGGGGCGGGCTGGCAGGATTTCTGTGCCGGCCTCCAAGGCGCCGCGGCGGCGCCGCCGGGACTCTTCAAGCCGCGTCGCGCGTGACCTGCCGCGGCCGGCATCGGAGCTGAAGCGGCACTTTTTCAGCCGCCAATAACCACATCTTCACGAATGAGCGGCTACTTCTTCTCCCGAATTGCTCGGGGACTGTGGGTGGCGCGTAAACGGACGTTAGGCACGGTCAGGAAGCGCTGGAACGGAATGACCAGCGCGCGCCAGGACATCATTACCGGCGCGATCACCATGGCCGCGATCGTGATGTTCGTCTTCACCGGCAGCACGGTCGTGCCGGCGGCGGTGAAGGCGCTTTCCGGCATCGGCGGTGGCGCCGACCGGATGCTCGTCACCGCGCTGCTGCTCAATCTCGCGCTGATCGTGTTCGGCTGGCGCCGCTGCCACGACCTCGAGAACGAGATCGCCGAGCGCAAGGTGGCGGAGGAGAATGCCCGGCTGCTCGCCTCGCGCGACGTGCTCACCGGCTTCCTCAACCGCCGCTCGATGACCGAGATGGCCGACAAGATCCTCGGCGCACCGGGGCGGCAGCCGGCGGCGCTGCTGCTGATCGACCTCGACCACTTCAAGAACGTCAACGATCTTTACGGCCACGCCACCGGAGACGGCCTGCTGCGCGCCGTCGCGGCGATCGTCGAGGATTCGATGCCGGCCACGTCCTATTGCGGGCGGCTGGGCGGCGACGAGTTCGCTATCCTTCTGCTCGGCAGCGCGGCCGAGCGCGAGACCGCCGCCGAGATCGCCGAAACCCTGGTTGCAAGGCTCAGCCAGCCCATCGAAGTCGAGGGCGTGCTCGCCCATATCGGCGCGTCGATCGGCATCGCCAGCGCCGACGGCGAGGGCGGCTTCGAGGCGCTGATGCGCCGCGCCGACATCGCCATGTACGAGGCCAAGAAGGGCGGACGCGAGCGCTACGCGTGGTTCGACACCAGCATGGAGAGCGAGCTCAGGCGCCGCAACGTCATCGAGGCTGGCATCCGGGCGGGCATCCCGCGCGGCGAGTTCATCCCCTATTACGAGCAGCAGATCGACCTTCTCACCGGGCACCTGCGCGGCTTCGAGGTGCTCGCTCGCTGGAACCATCCCGAGGAAGGCATCATCGAACCGACCGACTTCATCTCAGTCGCCGAGGCTACGGGGTTGATCTCGGACCTGTCGATGTCGGTCATTCGCCAGGCGCTGCTCGAGGCCAAGGGCTGGGACGAGAAGGTCTCGATCGCGGTCAACATTTCGCCGGTGCAGCTCAAGGACCCGCTGCTCGCGCAGCGCATCCTCCATCTGCTGACCGAGACCGGCTTTCCGGCCCAGCGGCTCGAGATCGAGATCACCGAAAGCTCGCTGTTCGAGAATCTGGAACTCGCCAAGACCACCGTGGAAAGCTTCAAGAACCAGGGCATCCGCATCGCGCTCGACGATTTCGGTACCGGCTATTCCTCGCTCGCCCACCTCCAGGCGCTGCCGTTCGACCGCATCAAGATCGACCGCAGCTTCGTCGCGTCGATGCGCGCCAGCCCGGAAAGCTCGGCGATCGTCAGCGCCATCGCCAAGCTCGGCGCCACGCTCGGCCTGCCGGTCACGGCCGAAGGCATCGAGGACAATGCCAGCCGCAAGATCCTTCACCGCCTCGGCTGCTCGGACGCGCAGGGCTGGCTCTACGGCCGTCCGATGCCGGTCGAGGAGGCGCGCAAGCTCCTCGCCACCGCCCAGTTCGCTCCGGCGCAGGGGGGGCGGCGGCCTAGGGGCTTGGTCGAGGATGTCGCCGAAGTCGCTCAGCCGCAGGCGCTCGCCGCCGCGGTCGAGGATCTGGTCGAAAGCAAGCGCCACCGCATCCGCGCCAGCCGAAGCCGCCGCCGCTACGCGGGCTGACGGGAGCAAGCGCCACCGCATCCGCGCCAGCCGCCGCCGCCGCCGCTACGCGGGCTGACCCCTTACATCGAGGCCGCAACGCGCGTAGGAGCGGACCGATGGCCCAGGTCCGAAACGTCGCCGTGCTCGTCGGCAGCCTGCGCAAGGCATCGCTCAACCGGATGACCGCCGAGGCGCTGGCAAGGCTTGCCCCGGACAGCCTGCGGCTGGAGATCGTCGAGATCGGCCAGCTCCCGCTCTACGACCAGGATCTCGACCCCGAGCCGCCGCAAAGCTGGACCGAGTTCCGCGGCCGGATCGGCGCCGCGGACGCGGTGCTGTTCGTCACGCCCGAATATAACCGGTCGGTCCCGGCCGCGCTCAAGAACGCGATCGACGTCGGCTCGCGCCCCTACGGCGCCAGCGCCTGGGACGGAAAGCCGGGCGGGGTGGTCAGCGTCTCGCCGGGCGCGCTCGGCGGCTTCGGGGCCAACCATCACCTGCGCCAGTCGCTGGTCTTCCTCAACGTCCCCGTCCTGCAGCAGCCCGAAGCCTATATCGGCGGCGCCGGCGATTCCTTCGATCAGGCCGGGCAGCCGACCGGACGCACGGCCGAGTTCCTCCGCAAATACATCACCGCCTACGCCGCCTGGGTGGAGCAGTGCCTTTGCGACGTCGCCGTCAGCCCAGGCTGAGGTAGGCGCCGCCGGCCAGCAGCGCCGCGCCGCACAGGACGTTGACGACCTTCTCCGCCCCCGGCCGGTAGGGGATTCGCAGGTGGCGGATCATCACGATCTGCTCGTCGCTGAGCTCGGACCCGCCGGGCAGCAGCGAATCGACCAGGCAGGAGAGGCCGAGCAGGATCAGCGCCACCCCGACCCAGAAGCCGCCGCCGAGCGAATCGACGGCGCGCCCGGCGATCAGCAACGCCAGGCCGGCGAAGACGAGGCTGTAGCTGACGATCTTGTTGGGCGTGACGGGTCCCATGTCGGGCCGGGACCTAGAGCTTGGGCAGCGTCACGCCGCGCTGGCCCATATATTTGCCGGCGCGGTCGGCGTAGCTGATCTCGCACGGTTCGTTGCCCTGCAGGAACAGGAACTGGCACGCGCCTTCGTTGGCGTAGACCTTGGCGGGCAGCGGCGTCGTGTTCGAGAATTCGAGCGTGACATGGCCTTCCCAGCCCGGCTCCAGCGGGGTCACGTTGACGATGATCCCGCAGCGCGCATAGGTCGATTTGCCGAGGCAGATGACGAGCACGTCGCGCGGCACCCGGAAATATTCGACGGTGCGGGCCAGCGCGAAGCTGTTGGGCGGGATGATGCAGACGTCGGTCTTGCGGTCGACGAAGCTGTTCGCCTTGAAGTCCTTGGGGTCGACGATGGCGTTGTCGACGTTGGTGAACAATTTGAACTCGTCGGAGACGCGCGCGTCGTAGCCGTAGCTCGACAGCCCGTAGCTGATCGTCCCCTCGCGCTTCTGGCCGTCGACGAACGGCTCTATCATGCCGTCCTTTTGCGCCCGCTCGCGGATCCAGCGATCCGACATGATGCTCATCCGTCGCTGCCCCCGGTCTCGCGCCCGCCGCAGCCTTCGAGCATCCGGCCGCTGAGCTTGACCCTGACCCGGTCCTCGTAGGAGCGGCCGCCGGTGGTGCAGGGGCCGGGCCGCGCCTCGATCGCGATCACCTGGGTGCCTTCGCCGGACTGCCAGCGCCGCACCCCGCCTTCCTCCCTGGGAAGGCTGCGCGGATAGGCGACGCTGGTCAGCTCGCCGTCGGCGCGGCCGCCCTCGGGCCCGAGCGTCAGGACGATGCTGTCCTCGCCGATCGCGACCATCCAGAAGGGATCGTGGCTGATCGCGCCATAAGCGAACGAGCCGACCGGGCTGTAGGGCTCGGGCGCGCTGTCGGCGGCGCAGCCGGCGAGGCAGAGGAAAGGCAGGAGCTTCTTCATGTCGTCATCCCCGAGCTGATCCGGGATCGATGATCGCCGGGCGTGAAGGACGATAGGCGGCGGTGTCCATGGATTCCAGCCTTCGCCGGAATGACGGTTGGCGGCAAGCCTCTCGCCGTCACTTGATATGAAGAACGCAGATGAGCGTGAACAGCCGGCGGGCGGTGTCGAAGTCGAGCTCGATCTTGCCGTCGAGGCATTCGACCAGCAGCTCGGCCGCCTCGTTGTGGAGCGCGCGCCGAGCCATGTCGATCGCCTCGATGCCCTTGGCCGAATCGGACCGCACCGCTTTGAAATAGCTGTCGCAGATCGCGAAATAGTCGCGGATCGGCCGGCGGAAGCGGGCGAGGCCGAGCCGCACCGTCTCGAGCGGCCGGCCCTGCGCGTCCTTGAGGTCGATCGCGAGCCGGTTGTCCTCGACGCGCAGCAGGATCCGGAACGGCCCGCTGTGCCCCTGCGGCGCGAAGTGGTTGTTCTCCAGCAGGTCGAACATGGCGATCCGGCGCTCCTGCTCGACATCGTCGCTGCGCCGGATGATCGTCCGGTCGTCGATCTCGATATCGATGATGCGCGCCTCGCCCATCGGGCGATGTTAGCGGGTGCAGCATTGCTTATCCACAGTCCGTCCACATGAAGCTTCCGGAAATCATCTCCGCGCTGCTGTTCGCTCCGGCCCGAGCGGGTTAGAAGAAGCGAATGGTTACCCCGCTTGCCCTTGTCGACACGCCCGCTCCCGCGGCACCCGCGCTTCCCCAGAACATCGAGGCCGAGGCCGCCCTGCTCGGGGCGCTGATGATTGATAACCGGCTGGCCGAGGACATCCAGCTCAAGCTGCGCCCCGAGCATTTCCACGAGCCGCTCCACGCCCGCGTCTACGAGGCGATCCTGAAGCTCGTCGATCGCAACATGATCGCGAGCCCGGTCACGCTCCGGCCGATGTTCGAGGCCGACGAGGAGATGAAGGAGCTCGGCGGCCCCGCCTACCTCGCCCAGCTCACCGGCAGCGGCGCCGCGATCATCGGCGCGCGCGATTTCGCCGGGCAGATCTACGAGCTGGCGCTGCTGCGCGCGCTGATCGGCGTCGGCCGCGAGATGGTCGAGCAGGCGCTCGACACCAGCGAGGACATCGACCCCAAGGGTCAGATCGAGGCGGCCGAGGCGGCGCTCTACCGGGTCGCCGAGGAGGGCGGCGGCGAAGGATCGGTGAAGAGCTTCGCGCAGGCGACCAAGCTGGCCGTGCAGATGGCCGAGAAGGCGCTCAACACCGGCGGCGGCCTCAGCGGCGTCACCACCGGCCTCACCGACGTCAACGCCAAGACCGGCGGCCTTCATCATTCGGATCTTCTGATCCTCGCCGGGCGTCCGGGCATGGGCAAGACGGCGCTTGCCACCAACATGGCGTTCAACGCCGCCCAGCGCCTCGTCCGCGACATGGAGGACGGGATCGCGCCGGAAAAGTCGGCGGGCGCCGGAGTCGCCTTCTTCAGCCTCGAAATGTCGGCCGACCAGCTCGCCACGCGTATCCTTGCCGAGCAGTCCGGGATCAGCTCGGAAAATCTGCGCATGGGCAAGATCAGCCAGCAGGACTTCCGCAACCTGGCCCGCGCCGCCGCCGACCTCGAATCCCTGCCGCTCTACATCGACGACACGCCGGGCCTGACCATCGCGGCGCTGCGCACCCGCGCCCGCCGGATGAAGCGGCAGAAGGGCATCGGCCTGATCGTCGTCGACTATCTTCAGTTGCTCCAGGGCACCGGCAAGGGCGGCAACGACAACCGGGTCCAGGAGATTTCCGAGATCAGCCGGGGCCTCAAGACGCTTGCCAAGGAGCTGAACGTCCCGGTTCTGGCGCTCTCGCAGCTCAGTCGTGCCGTCGAGCAGCGCGAGGACAAGCGCCCCCAGCTCTCGGACCTTCGCGAATCCGGATCGATCGAGCAGGACGCCGACATCGTCATGTTCGTCTACCGCGAGGAATATTACGTCCAGTCGCGCGAGCCCAAGCGGCCGATCGAGGGCGACGACGCCAAGGTGTGGGAAGACCACAACAACTGGCAGCGCGACATGGAGCGGGTCTACGGCCTGTCCGAGCTGATCGTCGCCAAGCAGCGCCACGGCGCCACCGGCAAGGTCAAGCTCAAGTTCGAGAGCAAGATCACCAAGTTCTCCGATTGTATCGAAGACAGCTACCTGCCCGAGGCGCGGGGGTAGCCGTACCCCGAACCCGTCCGGCGCTTAGCGCGGCAGGCGATGGCGGCCGGGGTGGGGATCCCAGCCTCGCCGCAGCGGTCAATGGTCGGCGCCGCAGGCCTGGTAGGTGCGCCGGGCGATCTCCTCGAGGACGCCCAGGTCCACGTCGGTCAGCTTGCCCAGATAGAGGCAGGCCGTGGAGCGCTTGTGCTTGCCGAGCCTCGCGAGCAGCGCCTCATATTCGGGGAAGCCGCCGACGTAGAGCACGAGATTGGCCGAGCGCGGCGAGAAGCCGACGCGGGGCGAATCGCCCTCGTGCCCGCTCGCGTAGCGATAATGGTAGCTGCCGAAGCCGACGATCGAGGGGCCCCACATCGTGGCGGGCTCGCCGCTTGCCCGCTCCATCATCGCGCGCAGCGCCTTGCCGTCGGCTTGCCGCACCGGGTGCCCGACGGCGCCGAGGAAGGAGTCGACGCTGACGGCGGTGGGCTTCATCCTGGTCTCGGCCATCCGCGCCTCCCTCAGCCGTCGCGATCGCTCCGACAGTCGTGTCGGCCGCGCGCAGGCTCAAGCCTTCCAAAAGATGTCGATTCCGGACGTCCGGCGCAAGGTCGCCTCATCTCTTCAAACCTAGGTAAAGGACCGCGCCCGAAACCGCCGCTATCCGGATCGTGTCATGCCGCGTTTCTATTTCAATCTGGCCAACGACATGTTCGTCGTCGACGAAGAGGGGGCGGAGCTTCCCGACCTGGAGGCCGCGCGCGAACGCGCCATCCAGTTCGCGCTCGATATGTCGGCCGCCAGCGTGCTGGAGCATCGCAGGCTCAACCTGCACCATCGGATCGATGTCGTCGACGACGAGCGCCGGCCCGTGCTCACCGTCGAGTTCGGAGACGTGGTGACGATCGAGAGCGCCCCGCCGCTGGGCGGGTAAACTCAGCCTTCGAGGTTGTTCGCCGCATAGGGATCCCGAAGGCCCACGCCGATCGAGGCGCGCGCCTGCTCGGTTTCGGAGCTGGTCACCGGATAGGCGCAGTAATCGGCCGCGTAATAAGCGCTCGGCCGGTGGTTGCCGCTGAGGCCGACGCCGCCGAACGGGGCGTTGGAAGGCGCGCCGTTGGTCGGCTTGTTCCAGTTGACGACGCCGGCGCGGACGTTGGACCAGAATTTGTCGTAGAGCTGGGGGCTGCCGCCGACCAGCGAGGCCGCCAGCCCGAACCGGGTCGCGTTCGCCTCGGCCAGCGCCGAATCGAAGTCGGGCACCCGGATGACCTGGAGGATCGGCCCGAACAGCTCGGCATCGGCGCGCTTCTCGACGTTGGTGACGTCGATCAGCGCCGGCGACAGGAACGGCCTTTCGTCGGTGATCCGATCGAGATGCTTGATCGCCCGGCCGCCACGCATCACCAGGTCGAGGAACGCCTCCTGCAAAGCGTCCGCGGCAGCGTTGTCGATCACCGGCCCCATGAACGGCGCCGGATTGGAATGCGGCTTGGCGACGATCAGCCGGTCGGCGATCTTCTGAAGCGCGTCGAGCAGCTCCTCATGCTCGCCGTCCTTGACGATCAGCCGCCGCGCCGCCGTGCAGCGCTGGCCGGCGCTGAGGAAGGCGGACTGCACCGCGATAACGGCCGCCTGGTACGCATCGGGCGCGTCCCAGATGACGAGCGGGTTGTTGCCGCCGAGCTCGAGCGCGAGGATCTTTTGCGGGCTGTCGGCGAACTGGCGGTGGAGCGACTGGCCGGCGCGGACCGAGCCGGTGAACAGCAGGCCGTCGATGCCGGAATGGGCGGCGAGCGCCCGGCCCTCGTTCGGGCCGCCGATCAGCAGCCGGATCACGCCTTCGGGCACTCCGGCCTCGTGGAACATGCGGACCAGGAACTCGCCGACCGCCGGAGTCTTCTCCGAAGGCTTGAACACCACGGCGTTGCCGGCGAGCAAGGCGGGCACGATATGGCCGTTGGGCAGGTGCGCCGGGAAATTGTACGGGCCGAGCACCGCCAGCACGCCGTGCGGCTTGTGCCGCACCGATACCTTGGCGCCGAGCGCGCCCTCGAGCTTGCGCTGCGGCGTGCGCTCGCGATAGGCCGAGATCGAGATGTCGACCTTGTTGACGACCGCGTCGACCTCGGTCGCGGTCTCCCACAGCGGCTTGCCCGTCTCGCGCGAGATCAGATCGGCGAACTTGTCCTTGTGGCCGCGCACCTCGTTGGCGAAGCGGCGCAGCGTTTCCATCCGGTAGGTGACCGACTTCGCCGCCCAGGAGCCCCAGGCGGCGCGCGCGGCGGCCACTTCCAGATCGACATCGCCGGTCTCGCCGCGCCAGAGGAACTCGCCCGTGGCCGGTTCGATCGAAGTTACGCTTGTTGCCATTAACGCTGAAAACTCCTCGCGCCGCACCAGCATTTTTTGCGGCGGCGGGTCAAGGGGATGCCATGGCCTCGCCCATCCGCCGGACGGCGGCGATCTTCGCCTCGAAAGCGGTCCAATCGTCGTCGCGGTCGATACGGTCCCAGATCGCCTCGACCTCGTCGATGTGCATCGAGCAGGGCGCATCGTCCGACCAATAAGGGTGGCCGGGCTCCGCCGCCGGCCGATAGGATCGGACGAGCGACCTGAAGCCGGCGAACCGCTGGTCCTCATAGGCCGCGTCGGCGGGGGAGGGGCCGCGCCGGCCGCCGCCGCGCCAGTCGAAGAAGAAGCGGTCGATCGTCACCGTCCGGGCCGCGAGCCCGTCCTCGATCGCGGCGAGCAGCGCATTGTCCGGCTCCTCGCCGCGGGGAGCGACCCCGAGCCGGGCGCAGATCGCCTCGCGCAGCGCCTGCTGGAAGCCGGCGGGGAAGCGCTCGAGCGCCGGAGTGAGCGCTTCGGCCGGGGCGATGTGGCGGAGCGAGGCGGCGAGCTGGACCAGGTCCCAATGGATCGCCTCGGGCTGGCGTCCGAAGGAATAGAGCCCGGCATGGTCGAAATAGGCCGCGGTGAAGCCGCCGTCCCAGTAAGGCGTCCAGCGCCACGGCCCGTAGTCGAAGCTCTGCGCGGTGACCGCGATGTTGTCGCTGTTGAGCACGCCGTGGACGAAGCCGGCGGCGATGTAGGAGGCCGCCAGCCGAGCCGCCGAGTCCACGACGTGGCCGAGCAGCCGCTCCGGCGCGTGCGCGCCGCCGCCTTCCCCGAAATAATGATCGAGGCAGTAATCGGTCAGCCGGCGCAGATTGTCCGTCTCGCCCAGGAAGGCGAGCCGCTGGAAAGTGCCGATGCGGATGTGGCTGTGCTGAAGCCGCACCAGCACCGAGGAGCGGGTGGGGGAGGGCTCGTCGCCGCGCTGAAGCGCCTCACCGGTCTCGATCAGCGAGAAGGTCTTGGACGTCTCGACCCCGAGCGCTTCGAGCATCTCGGTCGCGAGCACCTCGCGGACGCCGCCCTTGAGGGTCAGCCGGCCGTCGCCGAAGCGGCTGTAGGGGGTCTGGCCCGAGCCCTTGGTGCCGAGATCGAGCAGTCTGCCGGCGCCGTCGCGAAGCTGCGCGAACAGGAAGCCGCGGCCGTCGCCGATGTCGGGGTTGTACACCCGGAACTGGTGGCCGTGATAGCGCAGCGCCAGCGGCTGCTCGAGGGTGTCGGGAAGCGGCTCGAAACGCCCGAAATGCCGCAGCCATGGCTCGTCGCCGAGCGCGTCCAGGCCGACCGCCTCGGCCCAGCGCCGGTTCCTGAAGCGCAGGATCGTCTGCGGGAAATCGGCCGCCTCGACCGGATCGTAGAAGGCTTCGCCGAGCGCGAGGATGGTGGTCTCGGGCCGGTAAGGGCCGGCTTGCGGCGCGACGCTCATCCGTCGATAGGGGGCGGGAGCGTCCGGGGGTGAAAGCATGGCATCATGGTCCGATGGCTATTGGTGGTCGAATGACGGGCTCCGGCTCCATTACCGCGATTATGCCGGTCCGGGCGATCTTCCGCCGATCGTCTGCATTCCCGGGCTGACGCGTAACGCGCGCGACTTCGAAGGGGTTGCCGCTCGGCTGGCGGGCGCGTGGCGGGTGATCTGCGTCGAGCTGCGCGGCCGCGGCGACAGCGGCTACGCCAAGGACCCGATGAGCTATGTGCCGCTGACCTACCTCCAGGATATGGAGGGGCTGGTCCGCGAGCTCGGTCTGGAGCGCTTCATATTGTTCGGCACCTCGCTCGGCGGCATGATCACGATGCTGATGGCGTCGAGCGACAAGAGCCGCCTCGCCGGAGCGCTGCTCAACGACATCGGCCCGGTGCTGGAGCCGCGCGGGCTCGACCACATCCGCGCTTATGTCGGCCGCTCGCAAAGCTGGCCGACCTGGCTGCACGCCGCGCGCTTCCTGGCCGAGGTGCAGCACGACCGCTACCCCAACTGGCCGCTCGACCAGTGGCTCGTCTACGCCAAGCGGCTGTGCAAGCTCACGCCCGGCGGCCGCATCGTCTTCGATTACGACATGCGCATCGCCGAGCCCTTCAAGCTGCCCGAGGGCGCCACCGGCTTCGACCTGTGGCGGGCCTATGACGGCCTCAGCGGCGTCCCCTCGCTGCTGCTTCGCGGCGAGCTTTCCGACCTGCTCTCGGCCGAGACTGCCGCCCGGATGGCCGAGGCGAATCCGGCGCTGGAGGTGGTCGCCGTCCCCGGCGTCGGCCACGCCCCGACGCTCGACGAACCCGAAGCGGCCGCGGCGATCGACCGCCTGCTGGAGCGCGTTCGCGGCTGAGCGCAGCGCGCCGGCCGCGGCCACCGCGCACCGGGCGATCGAGGCCCCCGCCGCCCGGACAGCTTTCGCTGGAATGACGCGGGAGGATGTCGGATGTATGGGCCATGCCCGTCCGCATCCTGCACGCCCATTCCACTTTCTCGCTCGGCGGAAAGGAGGCGCGGGCGGTGCGGCTGATGAACGCGTTCGGCGACGCGGCCGAGCATACCGTCCTCAGCGCCATGCCGGGCCAGCTTTCTGCACGCGCAGCGATCGCGCCCGGAATTGCGGTCAGCTTCCCTGCGGACGCGCCGCCGCTCGCCGGCCGCCCGGCGCTTTCGCGCCTGTTCCGCCTGGCGCGCTACCTGCGCGGATTCGACCTCGTGCTCACCTATAATTGGGGCGCGTTCGACGCGGTGATGGCCAAGTACCTGTTCCGCGCGCCGCCGCTCGTCCACCACGAGGACGGCTTCAACGAGGACGAGGCGCGCGGATTGAAGACCCGCCGTAACCTCTACCGGCGGCTCGGCCTGTCGGCGGCGCACCGGCTCGTCGTTCCGTCCGACCGGCTGGAGGGGATCGCCCGCACCGTCTGGGCGCAGCCGGCCGAGCGGGTCGAGCGAATCCCCAACGGGATCCCGGTCTCCCGCTTCGCCGCGGCGCCGGACGAAAGCGCCATCCCGGGCCTGCAGCGCCGCGACGGCGAGATCGTGATCGGCACCGTCGCCGGGCTGCGCGCCGTCAAGAACCTGCCCCGGCTGGTGCGCGCCTTCGCCGCGATGCGGACGAGCAACGCGCGGCTGGTGATCGTCGGCGAGGGACCGGAGAGCGAGCGCGTCATGGCCGAGGCGCGCGCGCACGGAGTCGCCGACCGGGTGCTGCTCCCCGGCTTCCTCCACGATCCTTCGCGGTACATCGGCCGCTTCCACGTCTTCGCGCTCTCCTCGGACAGCGAGCAGTTCCCGATCTCGCTGGTCGAGGCGATGGCGGCGGGGCTGCCGGTGGTGGCGACCGCGGTCGGCGACATCGTGTCGATGGTGTCGGACGACAACCGGCCGCTGATCGTCGAGGCCGCCGACGAGGCCGCCTTCGCGCTCGCCCTCGACAGCCTCGCCGAGCGCCCCGACCTGAGACGGAGCATCGGCCGCGCCAACCGCGAGAAAGCGGTGGCCGAATATGAGGAGGCGAAGATGATCGCGCGCTATGCCCGCCTCTATGGCGAAGCCATCGGCGACGCTCGCGCGTTCACGCCAGCGGCGTCATGAGTTTTGCGATCTTGCCGCGGTGGGCCTATAGGCCGAGCCCAACTTAATCGGGAGGTTCGATGTTCAAGGGTGTCCGGCCGATCCGCTATGCGGGCCGCGAAGTATTGCCGCTGATCGAAGGCGGCAAGGGCGTATCGGCGACCAACCATATGAGTTCGGGCGCCTGGGCGGCGGCGGGCGGCATCGGCACGGTTTCGGCGGTCAACGCCGACAGCTACGATCCCGAGGGCAAGATCATCCCGCAAGTCTACCATGCCCTCACCCGCCGCGACCGGCACGAGGAGCTGATCCGATACGCGATCGACGGCGCCGTCGCCCAGGTCCACCGCGCCTACGACGTCGCCGGCGGGCGCGGTGCGATCAACATCAACGTGCTGTGGGAGATGGGCGGCGCGCAGCGCATCCTCCACGGCGTGCTCGAGCGCACCCGCGGCATGGTCGCCGGCGTCACCTGCGGCGCTGGCATGCCCTACAAGCTTTCCGAGATCGCGGCTTCCTACGGGGTCAACTACCTCCCGATCATCAGCTCCGCCCGGGCCTTCAGCGCGCTTTGGAAGCGGGCTTATTCCAAGGCCGCGGAGTGGCTGGGCGCGGTCGTCTACGAAGACCCATGGCTGGCGGGCGGCCATAACGGCCTTTCCAACGCCGAGGATCCGCTCCAGCCGCAGGACCCGTATCCGCGGGTAAAGGCGCTGCGCGAGACGATGCGCCAGGGCGGCATTCCGGACGACGTGCCGATCGTGATGGCCGGCGGCGTCTGGAACCTCAAGGAATGGAACGACTGGATCGACAATCCCGAGCTTGGCCAGATCGTCTTCCAGTTCGGCACCCGGCCGCTCCTCACCAAGGAGAGCCCGATCCCGGAGGAGTGGAAGCAGCGGCTGATGACGCTGGAGGAAGGCGACGTCCTCCTCCACCGCTTCTCGCCGACCGGCTTCTATTCGTCGGCGGTCCGCAACCCGTTCCTCAGGGCGCTCGAGGCGCGCTCGCATCGCCAGATCGCCTTCACCAAGGAGGAGCTCGGCGATCATTCGTTCCAGCTCGACGTCGGGGTCAACGGCAAGAAGAATTACTGGGTCACGCGCGGCGACCTGCTCCATGCGCGCGAATGGTATGCGCAGGGCTTCACCGACGCGCTGAAGACGCCCGACGAAACCCTGATATTCGTCACTCCGCAAGAGAAGCAGATGATCCGCAAGGACCAGGCGGATTGCATGGGCTGCCTCAGCCAGTGCGCTTTCTCGTCGTGGGCCGACAATGAGAAGAACACGACCGGCCGCCTCGCCGACCCGCGCAGCTTCTGCATCCAGAAGACTCTCCAGGACATCGCCCATGGCGGGCCGGTCGAGCAGAACCTGATGTTCGCGGGCCACGCGGCGTTCCGTTTCAAGAAGGATCCGTTCTACTCGAACGGCTTCGTGCCCACCGTGAAGGAGCTCGTCGAGCGCATCCAAACCGGCGACTGAAAGGCGCGGGTGCTGGACCCGGCGGCCGCGCACCCCATATCGCGGGCATGACCCACCTTTCCGTACTCGATCTCGCCCCGATCCGCGAAGGCGGCGACGCCGCCGAGGCGTTCCGCAACTCGCTCGACCTTGCCCGCCATGCCGAGCGGCTCGGCTACCGCCGCTTCTGGATGGCCGAGCACCATTCGATGCCCGGAGTCGCCAGCGCCGCCACCGCGGTGGCGCTCGCCCATATCGCCGCCGGCACCACCACCATCCGGGTCGGCGCCGGCGGGATCATGCTGCCCAACCACAGTCCGCTGGTGATCGCCGAGCAGTTCGGCACGCTCGAATCGCTCCATCCCGGGCGCATCGACCTCGGCCTCGGGCGCGCGCCCGGCACCGACCAGGCCGCCGCCTACGCGCTTCGCCGAACCCTCGCCGGCGACGCCAACCAGTTCCCCAACGACGTCGTCGAGCTGATGCACTATTTCCGCCCGGCCGAGCCCGGCCAGCGCGTCCGCGCGGTGCCGGGGGAGGGGCTCCGGATCCCGATCTGGATCCTGGGATCGAGCACCTTCGGCGCCCAGCTCGCGGCGATGCTCGGCCTGCCCTACGCCTTCGCCTCGCACTTCGCGCCCCAGCAGATGGAGGAGGCGATCGCCGTCTACCGCCGCACCTTCAAGCCGTCGGAGCAGCTCGACCGGCCGTACGTGATGCTCGGCTTCAACGTCTTCGCCGCCGACAGCGACGCGCAGGGGCGCTATCTCGCCACCTCCATGCAGCAGGCGTTCGTCGCGCTTCGCACCGGCATGCCGCGGCCGCTTCAGCCGCCGGTCGAGAATTACGAGGAGACGCTGGACCGATCGCAGCGCGCGCTGCTCGACCAGGTCCTGTCCTGCTCGGCGGTCGGCTCGCCCTCGAGCGTGCGCGCGGCGACCGAGGCTTTCATCGCCCGAACCGGCGCCGACGAGCTGATGATCACGTCGCAGATCTACGATCCGGCGGCGCGGCTGCGCTCCTACGCGATCCTTGCGGAGGTGATGGGAGAAAGGCCAGGCGGGGCCGGAGAAGTTTGACGGTGGGGGGTGTCGTGCCTCTCCGGAAAGCGCAGATTAAGACATGCTGGGGAGCTGCTTTTCTCTGGCCTTCCCCGCCCGGCGCGGATTGGAACAACCAACCCGCTGCAGCCCATCTAGCTGCTTTCAACCGGCCTTCAATACGGGGATTCTACGGTTCAACCGATATAGCGGCGAGGTGCCGGCAGGAGGCTCGCGAATGGGCGG
Organism: Allosphingosinicella sp.; assembly: GCA_036402575.1. Taxonomy (GTDB): domain Bacteria; phylum Pseudomonadota; class Alphaproteobacteria; order Sphingomonadales; family Sphingomonadaceae; genus Allosphingosinicella. Next base: position 43,711 of record DASWSP010000120.1, read on the forward strand.
CAACGACGATCTTCGAGCGCTCGTGCGCACCATCCCGGATTTCCCCCGGCCCGGCATCCAGTTCCGCGACATCACCACGCTGCTGCTGGACGCGGGCGGCTTCGCGGCCAGCATCGACCGGCTCGCGGCGGGATTCGAGCGGGCCGATCTCGTCGCCGGGATCGAGGCGCGCGGCTTCGGCTTCGCCGCGGGCATCGCGCTTCGTCTCGGCACCGGGCTGCTGCTGATCCGAAAGGACGGCAAGCTGCCGGGCCGGACGATCGCGGAGGATTATGCGCTCGAATACGGCACCGACCGGCTGGCGATGCACATCGACGCCTGCGCGCCGGGCGCCCGAGTGCTGCTCGTCGACGACCTCCTCGCCACGGGCGGCACCGCGCTCGCCGCGGCGCGCCTGGTCCGCCGCGCCGGCGCCGAAGTGGTCGCCGCCGCGTTCGTGGTCGAGCTGCCCGCGCTCGGCGGCGCCGACCGGCTGGGCGCCGAGGGGATCGAGGTGCGCAGCCTGATCCAATTCGAGGGGGATTAGAGGGCGGCCAAGGCTTGCGGTGCGCCCGGCTCTGTGGTCAGGTCCGGCGCGGAGGGCGCCCGCGACGAAACGCCTGCGGCGATCCCTTCCTGTCAGATGTAGCGTGCGCGTCCCAACGCGGCCGGCCTTCGCCCGCTGCACCAACAGGGGATCATTGATGAGGAACAGCCTCCTTGCCGCCGCGGCGATCGCCGCCGCGGCCCTAGCCGCGCCCGCCGCCGCCCAGGAAAGCAGCTACACGCCCGGCGTCTACTGGGACGTCGGCATGATCGACATCGAGGACGGCAGGGGCGAGGCCTATGCCGATTGGCTCGCCTCCGAATGGAAGCGCAACCAGGAATTCGCCAAGTCGAAGCGCTGGATCCGCGACTATTTCGTGCTCGGCAACGCCTACCCGCGCGAGGGCGAGCCCGATCTCTACCTGGTCACCGTCACCGATCGGCTGCCCGACGCCGCCGAGGATCTGAAGCGCCAGCGCGAATATGAGGCCTGGGCCAAGAAGAACGTCCGCCAGATGGATGTCGAGCAGGGCGCCCGCGGATCGATGCGCAAGGTGCTCGGCGCCATGCTGCTGCGCGAGTACAAGCTGAAATAGGCGCTTGTCGGGAGGATCGGCCGGCGGCCGGTCCTCCTCAGCCGATATGAGAGGGGGACAGCTTCCGGCGCGGATGGCGCCGCGGAACCCGTCGCCACGCGGCGGGGACCGGCTGGGCCCGGCGCCGCTCCGAACGGGGAGGGCGTCTCCTGGCAACCTTGATCATCATAAGCCTCATCCCTGCGGCGAGGTCCGATCGGACGAGGGTGAGGAGGATTGCGTCCTCCTCACCCCATCCGCAAAAATCCCACCGAAGCCTGGCTTCGATGGGTTCCTGGTTACGCGGCCTTCCTGGCCCGGCTTACCTTGCGGGCGGCCGGCTTGCGCGCGGCGGCCTTGCGGACCGGAGCCTTCGCCTTGCGGGCGACCGGACGGGCCGGACGCTTGGCCGAGCGGCGCGTGGCCGGCTTGGCGGCGCGGCGGGTCGCCGACTTGGCGGCCGGACGCTTGGCAGCGCTCGATACGGTCTTGGCCGGCGCCTTCTTGGCAACGGTCTTGGCCGGCGCCTTCTTGGCAACGGCCTTGGTCGCCGGCGCCTTCTTGGCTACGGCCTTGCGGGCCGGAGCCTTCTTCGCGGCGATCTTGCCGGCCGGGGCCTTCTTGGCGGCGGTCTTGCGGGCCGGCGCCTTCTTGGCGACAGCCTTCTTCACCGACGCCACCTTGGCAACGACCTTCTTCACAACCGCCTTGGCGGTCGCCTTCTTGGCCGGCGCGGCGGCCGGCTTCTTCGCCGGCGTGGCGGCCCGCGACTTCACCGTACGCTTCGCCACCGGTTTCTTGGCGGCGGTCTTCTTCGGCGCTTTCGCGCGCTTTGCAATAGCCATGATTTCACTCCTTCTGCCCCGAAAGGACGAGGAACCTTACGGCGGACTGGTTAATCAATCGCTTACGCAGCCAAAACGCCACAGCAGGCGTGCTTCGGCGCAACACCCGGGCGGCGCGGGCGAGCCCGGCGGGACCGGCCGCCGGCCGCGACTTATCCCCAATATCCTACTTATCCACAGGTCGATTCCGCTTGGTGCGACTCGCGGCGCCTGTCAGCTTGCACTCGTGGCCGGAGCGGCCGACCGGAAACGGAAAGGGCGCTCCAGACCATTGCCAGAGCGGAAGAAAAGCGGCGATCCGCAAGGATCGAAGCCGGACGGAAGCGAAGGCAGGGCAATCCGAGGAAGAAGCGCGAGGCGAAAGCCGAACCCACTTTTCACGGAAAGTCCGGCGGAACCGGAGCTTCGGCGAAGGGACCGCGAAAGGGAAACCGCCACAGCTTGCTTTGGCGGCGACTCGAAAGGGAAACGCCGAGGTCGCGAGACCTGGGCGAAAATCCCGAACCGGAACCGACCGGGGCAGAAATGCTTCGGCCGGAACCGGGGCCGGAAAGCCGCCGCGGCAGCGATGCCAGGGCGGCCCCGGTCGCCCCGGCAAGACCGTCGCGCCTTCGGGCATGGCGGTCGAACCAGGACAGTGGGGGCTGGCGGCAACGCCAGCCCCCATTTGCATGGGGCCCCGCGGCCGGCGGCTAATTGGCCGCCGTATCCTCGTGCGGGAAGATCTCGTTGAACTCGATCGAGGTCACGCCGGAGCCGGGCTCGTCGCCTCGAAACTCGAAGCGCCCGTCGACGCGCGCGCCCGCCGCGATGCTGAGCGTGGTGTAGCTGACCTCGCCGGTCACCCGGGCGCTCGCCTCCAGCACGACGATGCTTGCCGTCACGGTGCCGTCGACCCGCCCCGCCAGCCGCGCTTCGTCGGCGACGATGTTGCCGGCGATGGCGCCGGTTTCGGCCTGGTGCAGCTCGGCGCATTTGACATCGCCGTCGATCCGCCCGCCGACCTGCAGATTCTCGCTCGTGGCGAGGTCGCCGGTGACGACGACGTCGGGGCCGATCACCGAAAAGCTTGCGCCGCGCCGTGCGGCCTTGCCGCCCGCAGCCTGAATGGTCTTGGAAAACATAATGGTCGCCTCCCCCCCCGGAGAATGCCCGCCAACCCTCGCCAATTCGTTAAAATCCGCCGCCCGTCGCTCGCCCTGCCGCATCCCATTCCCGGACCAGCGCCCCGGGCCGCGGCGGGGCGTGCGGCAAGCGGCACGGCCGGCCCGCGGCGCGGGCGCGGCGATTAGGCGATTGGTTCGATCGGTGCTATGTGCTTCTCATCACGCGGCTTTCCCTGTAGGCCCCCGCGTGGCTGAGAGACCGACGCGCTCCCGCTTGCCAGTGACGGAGTTCGGTCATGGATTTCAATTACTTCTACCACCGACAGCAGGTCTCGCTGATCCGCGCCGGAGCCGCCGCCTGCGAGGAGGCGCGCCACGCCCACCAATGGCTGGCGGACGCTTATGGCCGCCTGATCAGCTTCGAGCGGGGCCGCCGGGAGCGGAGCGCCGCGCGCTGCGAGGGAGCGCTGGGCCGCTGATGGACACGCGTCAGCTGGCCGGGTTGCTCGTCGCGCTCGTGACACTATTGTTCGTCGTCGGAGCCTTGCTCTACGCCACTCGGGAAGCGCGCGGCGAGCGCCGCGCCTCGCGCCGCGGCGAGCGCTCCCGCCGGCGCCGCCGCGACGAGGCCCGCCGCGAGCAAGGCAATGGCGGCGCGGGCGCGTAGCCCGCGAGGCTTTTCGCTCTTCCTTTTCTGACCCAGGTTTTCCGCATCATGGCGGCATCGGGGCGATGGCGAAGGAGATCTTCGATATCGCCTGTAAAGTCGCGCCAGCCAGCGAAATAGCGGCCGAGCGTCAGGCCCGGCCGTCGCCGCCCGGGCTGCCGGTGCCGGCGGGGCCGGTGCCCGCTCCGCCGCCGCCAAGATCGCCCGTGTCGCGCGGCGTGCCGGAGCCGACCTCGCCGCGGCCGGCACCCTGGCCGATCGCCTCCCCGCCGGTTGGACCGGCGCCCGGGACGGCCGGTGGCGGCGTGTCGAGGCCGAGCGCCGCCGCCTCGGCGGCGAACGTGCCGCCGATGCCGCCGGTGACACTGGCGGCGCCGGCGCCGTAGGGCGTCTCGCCCGAATCCGGGTCGTCGGGCGGCGCCGATCCGACGCCTTTCTGCTGGTTACGCTGGTCGCCCATGTCCTGGCTCCTGTTCCGGTCAGCCATGAGAACCAGCCGCCGCTGTCGCCGGTTCCCCGTTCCAGCGCTCAGGAAGCGGGGCGGATCATGGTCTCGGCGGCCCGGTCGGCCCGGCCGGCTTCACCCGCCGCAACGACGACTTCCGGCCGGACGCGGCTGGAGACCGGGATCGACCAGATGTTACCACTGATGAAATCGCCGAAGACGTAGAGGCCCTGGAGGCTTTCGGAGGGGCCGCGATAGACGTAGCCGCCGGTCACCGAGTTGCCGTTGAACGGGCCGGCGCCGTGCTCATATTCCGCAACCGGCGGCGTCTGCCCGCCGGCGCCGCCCTTGAAGGGCAAGGTGCCTTCCAGGTTGGACCACCCGTAATAGCCGCTGTAGAAGCCGCGGCGGAGCCTGGAAAGGCGTCGCTGCGAACGTCGATGCGCAGGATCTTGCCGAGCAGCGACCACAGGTCCTGGGCGCGATTGTTGGGATCGCCCGAGCCGCCGCCGTCGCCGACCGCGATCCAGAGGAAGCCGTCGGGGCCGAAGCCGATCCAGCCGCCGTTGTGATTGCTGAACTGGCGGTGCCCAATGCTGAGGATCACGTCGCCCGACGCGGGGTCGGCCAGGTCGCGGTTCGCCGCGAGGGTGCGGTAGCGGCGGATCTCGATGTCGCCGAGCGGGTCACGAAGACGTAGAAGACGCCGCTGGTCGCAAAGTCCGGCGCGGCGGCGAAGCCGAGCAATCCGCGCTCGCCGTCGGTCGAGATCTGGCCGGTGAGGTCGAGGAACGGCGCTGCGGCGATCGCTCCGGAGGCGGGCGCGAGGATTCGGATACGGCCGAGCCGCTCCTTCGCTTCCACTCAAGGAGACAGGTTTATCACTGCGCCGGCGGGGCGGCTATCCGAAGCCGTACCCGGAAACGGTCCAGCCGATCACCCGGTCCTGGAACAGGCGCCGCCCCTTATCCTCCCCGCCCGCTCCGGCGGCGACCAGCAACGGCAGCAGATGCTCTTCCTCGCGCGGCGGATGGGCGACTCGGGCGCAGGGGAGGGTCTCCCAGGCGGCGAGCCGGGCCTCGCGCCGAAGCGGGTCGGGATCCGTGACCGCATCGGTCAGCCCGGCATCGAACGAGTCCGCGGCGGCCTGGGCCGAGCCGTCGCGCAACCTCATGTTGTGGAAGCTCATCCCGGAGCCGACGATCAGCACGCCCTCGTCGCGAAGCGGCGCCAGCGCCCGGCCGGCGGCGATGTGGGCGGCCGGGTCGAGATCCGCGCGAAGCGACAGCTGGGCGGTCGGGATGTCGGCGTCGGGCACCGCCACCTTCAGCGGAATGAACACGCCGTGGTCCCAGCCGCGCCGCATCTCCTCGCCGGTCTCGAAGCCGGCCGCGCCGAGCAGCGCCGCCGCTCGCCGGGCCACCGCGGGCGCCCCCGGCGCGTCCCAGCGCAGCCGGTAGGTATGCGGCGGAAAACCTCCATAATCGTAGAGCAGCTGTGGCTGCTCGCCGCTGTGGACGGTGAAGCGCGGCTCCAGCCAGTGGCCCGAGACGACCAGGATCGCCCGCGGCCGCTCGGCCAGGCCGGCGACGACGCCGGCGAGGAAGTCGCCCATCGGCCGCCAGGTCTCGGGCACCGGCCCGTTCTCGTTGAGGAAGAAGCAGGGTCCGCCGCCGTGCGGCAGGAAAAGCGAAGGCTGTCTCATCGCCTCAACATGGGGGATGAGGGGGCCGCTGTTGAAGCCCCGGCGCGCGCAATTGCGGGTTCCTGCGACAGCAACGCGCCATCGTCCGCGAAACCATTGGCATGCCTGGCAAAGGCCGCTGGATTTGCTTTATCGGGGCGAAAGGCGCATAGCGGCGGTGCTACGGTCGCAGGCGACGGATCGACAGTCTCACAGGCTCCTTTTCCTTCTCTAGACGCACTCAAAGCATGGCGGCGGCCGCGTCGGCTCCGCCAAACCTGAAACCAAGGAAAAGACTATGCCCATCGGCACCGTGAAATTCTTCAACGCAGACAAGGGTTACGGCTTCATCCAGCCTGAGGGCGGCGGAAGCGACGCCTTCGTCCACATCTCGGCGGTCGAAGCCGCCGGCATGCGCACGCTCGACCGCGACCAGCGCGTCAGCTACGAGCTCGAGCAGGACCGCCGCGGCAAGACCAGCGCCGTCAACCTGCAGAGCGCCTGAGCCGGACTATCCCTTTCCCCGGCCACGGGCCGGGGAAGGGCTTTCGGTTCAAACCCAGCAGACGGAGCGGCCTATGTCCCAGCACGAATTCTTCCTGGCGCGCGCCGCCGATGCGCAGCGGGAGGCCGATGCCGCGACGCTCGACAACGTCCGCCAGCGCTGCATGCGCTCGCATGCCGCCTGGGCCGACATGGCCGCCCGCGCCGGCCGCACCGAACGGATGCGCGCCAAGGCCGAGGCCGACAAGGCCGCCGCGGGGATGGCCGCGGAGTAGCTGCGGCCCCCGGGGCCCGATCTGCGTTCGATCAGCGCCGGCTCAGCGCTCGCGGGCGCGGCATCCCTTCAATGGCGGCTGTCGGTGCCGCCGGTATCCTTCTGAATCGGGCTGACTCCGCCGCCGGCGGTGCTTTCGGAGCCGCGGGTGGCGATCCCGCCCATGCCGCCCGGATCGCCGCCGCCGGGGCCGCCCGAGCCCGCGCCCGAGCCTCCGGGGCCTTCGCTTCGGCCGGCGCTCATGTCGCCCGTCTCGGCGCCGGCGCCGCTCATGCCGGCGCGGCTGTCGCTACCGCCGAGCGCATCGGCGAGATCGTCACCCTGGCCGCCGCCGCCGCTTTGGCCCTTGGCGGTCGGCCCTTCGATGCCGCCGGTCCCGCTTGTTCCGCCGCCCGTCGCGCCGTCGCGGTCTTGCTGGTTGGCCATGTTCAAACTCCTCGGATTGCTGAGATGCGGGGCCAACGCGGCGGCGTGGGCGGCGGTTCACCCGGCCGGCCGATTTATCGTGGGATATGAGCGGGCCCGCGCGGCGGCGGACAAATGAAAGGGGGCTGGTGTCGCCACCAGCCCCCATGTCCCGGGTCAGATCGCCTAGCCTTGGGGGGCGGCGGCTCGCGTCCCGGGGCGCTTTGGGTTCCGTGGCCGCGCCTGAGCCCGGCCGGGTCCCCGATCGTGCAGTGCCTTTGCCGCGGAAGCGCCGGCTCTGCCGGGCGGCTCTCGGAAAGTCTGGCTTCCCATCGGCTTTCGCTGATGGTTGCGCCGCTTCTTCCGCCGCCCTGCCGCTGCCGTCCCAGGCTCCTTTCGGAGACCGGGCCTGCATCGGCCTGTCGCTTCAAGGCTTGGTCCGTTTCCGGTCCGCCGCCTCTCGGCTACGGCATCAAGCTGTCACGCCCGGCGAGTCGCGCAAAGCACAATCCGCCTGTGGATAAGTAGGATATCGGGGATAATTCCGGCGCCGAGGATCGCCCCGCTCGACTCAGGCTCTGGCGCGCTTGCGACGCTTCCCGCGCGAGGCTTTGGGTCGATCCTCGTCGCCGAGCAACCCCGTCAGTCCGGCGGCGAGCTCGCTCGCGGCGATGCCCAAGGCAAGGCCGATGCGGTCGGCGCCGTTCGCCGCCTTCACCGCCGCCGCGCCGGCCGCCAGGCTTGCCGCCTTGCCGGCGTCGCGATGCGACTTGCCGTCGGCGATCGCGCCGGCGCCGGCGATCAGCGCGGCTGCGATCGTGTCGCTGACGATCGGCCTGTCCGCCCAGCCGAGCAGCGCCTCGGCGCGGCGGCGCAGCTTTTTGGGCACCTTCACGCCGCCGATACGCTTGGGGATCCTGCGCCCGCCCATGCGCGCGCCTAGGAGGTCGCGCCGGAGGTCCGGCCCGCCGGCTTGGCCTTGCGGAGCTTCGCGGTCTTGGCCGATCCGCGGCCGCCGGACCGGGCGGAGGACCTGGCTTCGCCGCCGTCGCCCTGGCTCTGGTCATAGGCTTCGAGCAGCCGGCGGCCCGCTTCGACGGCCGCGGCGGTGATCGCAGCGCCGACCCAGCCGGCGGCGATGGCCGAATCGCCGACCGCGTCGCCGGCCTCGCGCGCGGCTTTCTTGGCCGCTTTGCGGGCATCCTTGCGCGCGGCGAGCGCGGCGCCGGCGGCCGCCACCAGGATCTCGCGCGCAAGCGGCTCCCTGGCGATCTCGCCGATCTTGTCGACGGCGACGCGCAGCTCCTTCGACATCTTGGAATCGCGCCGCTTCTCGGGCTGCTGGTCCTTCTGCTTCTTCGCCTTGGCCATCGTTCGTCCTCCTGGGGATCCTGTGTTCATGCCGCAGGCGTTATAACTCCCATGAGGCTGCTTTCGGTCCAGTTACTCGACGATGATCCTGCCGCGCATGCCCATGATGCGGTGGAAGAGGTTGCCGCTCCTCATCGTGTAGCGGCCCGCCGCCGGCACCAGCGCGATCTCGCGGGTCTGGCCGGGGCCGATCGAGACGGTGCCGCCGGCCACCGCCCGGCTGTCGCGCTGCCTGACCTGCGCGGCACGGAAGAATTCGGCGGCGCTCAGGCTGTAGCCGACTTCGCTGGTGTTGACGAAGCGGAGCCGCACCGGCTGGCCCGCCTTGAGCCGGAGGGTGGCGGGCTCGATGTCGAAACTCGACAGCCGCAGCTCATGCTCGCTCGCCTGGCGCCATTCGGCGGCGGCGGCCGGCGCGGCGAGCAGGCTAAGCGCGAGCAGGGATCGGGCGAAACGCATCGGCAAGTTCATCGGCCGATCATATCATGCCCGCGGCGGAAGCGAAGGCGTCAGCTTCCGGCGACGCTGATTTTGGTGCGCAGGCTGTTGGCGATGAAGCATTTCTCGTGCGCCTCGTGGTGGAGGCGGGCGAGCTCTTCGCCGGAGGGCGCGCGGCCGTTGAAGTCGATCTGCGGGTCGAGCGCGATGCGGGTGAGGGCGATCCGGCCGCGCTCGTCCTTTCCCATCGTGCCCGTCGCCGAGTCGCGGTAGCGGGCGACGTCGAGCCCCGCCGCCTGGGCGAGCGAGAGGAACCACAGCATGTGGCAGGCGGATACGGACGCGATCAGCGCCTCCTCCGGATCGACCCCGGCGGGATCGGACAGGGGCAGGGGCACGACATGCGGCGACGACGATCCCCGCACGACCGCGCCGCCGTCGAACGAAAGCTCGTGGCCGCGGCTGTAGCGGCCGGAGGTGAATTCCCCGTCGGAGGTCCAGCTCACCGTCGCCTGGTATTTCGCCGTCACAGCCGCTCCAGCACCGAGGCCGCGAACTGCGACAGAGTGTCGTCGCGCGCGCCCATCACGACGATCCTGTCGCCGGGCCGGGCCAGCGCGACGAGACGGTCGCCGCACCCCGCGCGCTCGGCGATGTGCTCGGCCTGCCTGCCCGCCGAGCGAACCCCGTCCACGATGTCGCCGCTGCCGACGCTGCGCTCGACGGTGCCGCCGAAATAAGCGGGATCGGAAAGGATCAGCACGTCGTCCGGCGCGAGCTTGCCGGCGAAGCAGTCGATCAGCTCCTGCTTCATCGTTCGCAACGGGCCGTAGCCGTGCGGCTGGAACATCACGAGCAGCCGGCCGGGAAAGGCGTGGAGCGTGTCGAGCGTGGCCGCGATCTTGTCGGGGTTGTGCCCGAAATCGTCGATCACGCTGACGCCGCCGCTTGTGCCGACCACTTCGAAGCGCCGCCTGAGCCCCTCGAAGCCGGCGAGCGCCGCCGCGGCCGTTTCGAGGTCGACCCCGCAGGCCCGCACGGCGAGCAGCGCCGCCAGCGCGTTGGCGGCATTGTGGCGGCCCGGAACGCCGAGCCGCACCCGGATGGTCCGGCCGTCGCGGCGGTCGGCGGCGTCGAACGAGATGGCGAGCGGCTCTTCGGCGACGTTGCTCCCGAACAGGTCGGCCGTTTCATCGCCGAAGCCGAAGGTGACGACCCGCTCCGGCGGCAGCTCGGCGGCCAGCCGGCTGGTCTCGGCGTCGTCGAGGTTGAGCACCGCCGTCCCGGCGCCGGCGACGAAGTTGCGGAACAGCGTGCGCAGCTCGTCCAGCGACTTGTGGTCCAAGGTGATGTTGTTGAGCACAGCCACGTCCGGCTCGTAGAGCGCGATCGAGCCGTCGCTCTCGTCGACCTCGCTGACGAACACGTCGCCGCGGCCCACCAGCGCGCTTGCGAACGGCGTGTCGGGGGTGACGAAGTTCTTCATCACCGCGCCGTTCATCACGGTCGGGTCGCGGCCGGCCTGGCGCAGGATCCAGCCGATCATGCCGGTGGTCGTCGATTTGCCGCTGGTGCCGCCGACGGCGATTCCGGTCGCCGCGCCGTTGAACAATTGGGCGAGGAGCTGGGGCCGGGTCAGCTGCTCGAGCCCCAGCCGCCGAGCGGCCTGCACGTCCGGCACGGTCTCCTCGACCGCGGCGGAGGTGACGAGGATCTGGTCTGCGCGGGTGACTCCGCTGCCGTCCTGAGGGAAGAGGGCGATCCCGCGGCTCTTCAGGAACTCGAACTTCTCGGCGATGCGCCCCTGATCGAGCGAGCGGTCGGAGCCCGCGACTTCATTGCCGCGGTCGCGGACGATGCAGGCGAGCGGGAGCATGCCGCTGCCGCCGATCCCGCAGAAGAAATAAGATTTGTCCCGATTCATCGCTCCGCCCTATTGGCAAGAGGCGGCCATTTCAAAGGGTAAGGGCATGCGGATTGGAGTGGTGGCGCCGAGCACGCCGGTCGAGCGGCCGGTGGCGGAGCGGGTGACGGCGCTGGCGGGCGAGCATTTCCCGTCCGCCAGCTTGCACTTCCACCCGCAATGCTTCGTCGCCCACAACCATTTCGCGGGCGACGACCGGACCCGGGCCGAGGCTTTCCTGGAGGTCGCGAACGATCCGTCGATCGACGCCTTGTGGTTCGCGCGCGGCGGCTACGGCTCGTGCCGGATCGCGCAGGAGGTGCTGGCGCGGCTCACCCCGGCGGCGCGGGGCAAGACCTATGGCGGCTATTCCGATGCCGGCTATCTTCTCGCCGGGCTCTACAAGGCGGGCTTGGAGGTCGCGCACCTGCCGATGCCGCAGGACGTGAAGCGCGAGGGCGGCGAGGAGGCCGTCCTGCGGGCGCTCGCCTGGCTGGTCGATCGCGACGCGCAGGCGCTCGAGCCGAGCGTTGGGACGGAGCCGGCCGCGGCGTTCAACATCGTCGTGCTGAGCCAGCTGCTCGGAACGCCGCTCCAGCCCGATCTTGCCGGCCATGTGCTGATGCTCGAGGAAGTATCGGAGCATACCTACCGAACCGACCGATCGATGTTCCACATCACCAGCAACCCCGGCATCCGGCGCGTCGCGGGCATCCGGCTCGGCCGCTGCAGCCTGGTGCCGGAGAACGATCCCGACTTCGGCGAGAGCGAGGAGGAGGTGGTCCGCTTCTGGTGCGATCGCGCCGGCATCGCCTATCTCGGCGCCGCCGACATCGGTCATGACGCCGCAAACAAGGTCGTTCCGTTCGGAAAGGCCGCCCAACATGCCCGAAACGGCCTTTGAGGGCATTGCAAAGGCGGCGCGTTTGCGCTCTATCAGGGGAAATTCAGAGGAGGGCCTAATGTTGGAGCCAGGTGGACGCAAGAAAAGTGGTTCGGGACGCGCTGACGGTCTGCAAAGGCCGCTGAAGCCGTCGGCCGATCTTGCAGAGATCACCGGATCGGGCAACATCGCGCGCAGCGACGTCGTCAGCAAGATCTGGGACTATATCAAGAAGAACAATCTCCAGAACCCGGAGAACAAGCGCGAGATCCTGGCCGACGACAAGCTCACCAAGATCTTCGGCGGCAAGACGAAGGTGTCGATGTTCGAGATGAACAAGCACCTGTCGAACCACCTGAGCAACCCGTAAGCCGGCCGCGCCGGTACCCGAGGGTCAGGCACGGGCGTCGCAGCTGGGCTGCGGCGCCCGTTCCGCGTTCAGGCTATCGGCTGGAAAGCCGGCGAAGGAGCCGCTGCAGCCTGGGCGGCACCCAATCCTGGATGACGTGGTGGCGCATCACCTGCCAGTCGGTGTGGTCGTGGCTGCCGGGCCGCACCCGGAAATTGGTCGTCCGGTGGGGGGCGGCGCCGAGACCCTCCTCGAACGCGGTGTAGTAATAAGTCGCGATCGAACGGCGCGAGCGGTCGGGCGGACAGGTCAGCGCATCGGGATGGCCGTGGTAGCTGTCGAGGTTGGTCGAGAAGATGACGGCCCGGCCGAGGATCGGCGGGACCCGCACCTCGCACGCCTGCATCTTCTTGTCCCACAGCTCGAGGCTGCCGCCATATTCCGGCGCCCATTCGTCGTTGAGGTAGATGAGCAGGTTGAGCCGCCGCTCGAGCTTCATCTTGTCGTGGATGTTGAAGTCGGCATGGACTCCAAGGTGCCCGCCGGCCTTGATCTCATGCAGGCCGCCGCCTTCGAAATAGGGATCCGGGATCAACCCCTCGATGCCGGTGAGCTCCTCCAGGAAAGCGAGGAACGCCTGGCTGTTGAGCTCGGACAGCAGGTTGCGCACCACCGCGGCCGAGGATTCGTGCGGCTGATACTGGTATTTCAGCCGCTCCTGGTCGCGGTCGAAATATTTCCTGCCTTCCGAATTGGGAAACGAGCGATGGACCTCGCGGAGCGTGTCCGGGTCCAGGAAATCGTCGATGACGATATGGGGGAAGGGGCTCGCCGACTGGTAGCGCTCGGCCAGCGACTGGCCCGCCGCCCGGCATTGCTCCCGGTCGAGATAGCGGTAACCGCCGGTGTCCCGAAGCTCCAGCAAACTCATCGCGCCTGCTTAGCTGGCGCTCGGGAATCGGACAAGCGCGTCGATCCCGGAACGAGATTGTCGGATCGGCGGCGTTCAACTAGCGCCGTTGACGGCAGATTTGCGGCCTGCAGGGGGAGCATCCAGTGACGTTCGAACACATCATCATGACCCGCTTCAACCTCGCCACGCCGGGCAAGGAGGCCGCGATCCGCAACCAGGCGGGATGGCTGGAGCGCCGCTTCGCGCTGTTCGAGCGCTATTGCCTGCCCACCGTGGCCGCGCAGGATTGCCGCGACTTCCGCTGGCTCGTGTACTTCGACGAGGACACGCCCGCCCAGTTCCGCGAGCGCATCGAGGCCGACCGGCGGATCCACCCGTTCACGCCCTATTTCACCGGCCTGTTTCCTTCCGAAGGGTGGCGCAACTCGGTCGCCGGGCTGCTCGGGGCCGAGCGGCCGGAGATGGTGCTCACCACCGTCCTCGACAATGACGACGGGCTGGCGGTGGACTTCGTGTCGCGGCTGCACGCGCAGGTCCGCGAGCATCACGCCCGCCAGCCGTGCGCGTTCAACTTCACCAACGGCTATGTGCTCAACGGCCGGCGGCTGTTCGCCCACGCCCATCTCTCCAACGCCTTCGCCAACGTGCTGGAGCGCTATGACGGGGATATCCGCACCGCGTCCGCCATCCGCCACATGGACCTGGCCCGGCACCTCACCGTCATCCAGGTCCCGGGGCCCGGCGCCTGGCTGCAGGTCGTGCACGGCGAGAATGTATCGAACAAGACGCGCGGACGCCGGGTCGGGCGCAAGGCCGCGGAGCAGCGGTTCCCCGCCGCCGTCATGTCGGAGGTGATCGACCCCGCCAGGAGCGAGCGGATCGCGGAGGCGCTGGTCGCGGGCCCGATCCGGTCGGGCCGCGACCTGCTGATCAAGGCGATCCGTTCGGTGGGCGCCTAGGCCGAGCCGAAGCGCTCCAGCAGCTGCGCGCGGCGGCGCGCGCCGACCTTGTCGTAGGTGAATTCGAGCGATCGGGTCTGCGCGGCCTGCGCGAATTCGGCGCGTTCGCGGCCGCGGTCGGGCAGGGTCGCGATCAGCTCGGCCCAGCGCTGGGGATCGTCGCTGTCGAGGATCACGCCCTCGATCCCGTCGCGGGCGAGCGGGCCCGCGCCCATCGGCGAGACGAGCAGCGGCAGGCCGCAGGCCGCGGCCTCATAAGTGACGAGCGGGCTGCCCTCTTCGAGCGTCGGGAAGATGAACCAGTCGACCGAGCGGTAGAGCGCGCCGACATTGTCGGTGTAGGGGAAGTGGAGCACGTCGTCGCGGGCGAGCACGTCGCCGAAATGTCGCTCGATCAGCGGCTCCATCTCGCCGGCGAGCACCAGGCGGCCCTTGATGTTGGCGCGCCGCCACGCCTCGAGCAGGATGTGGGCGCCCTTGCGGATGCAGACCGATCCGACGAAGATCAAGGTCGGCCCGGCCACCGGCGCGAGCGCCTTGTCGGTGCCGGCGAAGCGGGCGGGCTCCCAGCCGTAGCTCGTTTCGATCAGCCGCTCGGGCGCGATGCCGATCGCGAGCAGCGATTCCGCGACCTTCGGGCTCGGGCAGAAGATCGCGTCGGCGAGCGGCAGCTCGGCATTCTCCTTGTCGACCATCTCCTCGCTGATCGCGCGGTTGCGGGCGACCCCGAACCGGGCATAGGCGCCGTCGAGGATGTCCTTGGCGACGCGCTTGGCGCAATTGTACTTCTCGCGCACCACCGGGATACCGCGGGCCTGGAGGGCGCGGCTGACGTCGAGCGACACTTCGCCCCAGGTGAAGACGATGTCGCGGCGGCCGCCCTCGCGCTCGAGCGCCTCCAGCAGGCGCTTCTCGGAGCGGCGCGCGAGCAGCTGGCCGAACAGGCGGTAGGGCAGGCGCGGATCGATGCGGGCGCTGCCGATGCCGCCGGTGACGGTCGCTATGCCGGTATCTCGCCAGGCGTCGACGGGGGCGAAGACCCGGGCATCCAGGCCGTCGCCGATCATCCCCTGGACCAGCCGGACCATCGTGTAGGAGGGGCCCCTCGGCGAGAGCATCAGCCCAAGGAGCACGTTCAGCATCAGGCCGTCGCTTTCTCCTCTGGACAAGTTTGCTCCCCATGCTCCGGCGGGGGACCGCCGGCTTTGCGCGAAATAGGTCTATGATTGTTGCGACCCGATAAAGAAACCCGAAAGGACGATTTCGGCCAAGGTTTCTACCCCTTGGGTCAGAATTCGCGCGAGCGTTTCAGATGCGGCGAAGCGAAGTGCCGCCGCGACGCCTGGACGACGCGGCGCATCAGGTGGCGAGCCGGCCGCGGGAAATAGCGCTCCACGATACGCTGCGGGAGCGGGTGCTGGAGATAGGCCATCTCGCGCTTCTTCTCCGGCTGCTGCCAGTTGACGTCGTGATAGTCGCTCTGCTGCGGCGGCCGCTGGAACATGGCGACCTCGGCGACCTTGCGGCTGCGCATCATCAGATAGGTGCGCGCATTGTTGACGAGGGTTACCCGCTCGCCGGCGACGGCCGGATCGGTGACCTCGTACCAAATGCCGTCTTCGTTGACCTCGGTCAGCACCAGCGATTCCACCTCGAACCCGTTCTCGGGCGAGAAGACGCGGTAGAACAGCTCGGGGCTGAACTGATAGAATCCGTGGCCCATGAAGTTGTTGGCGCCGTTGACCGAGATGAAGTGGCCGCCGACGCGGAGCATCCGGGCGACGTTGCGGATCGCGCGCGGCAGATCGAAGACATGCTCGAGCGTGCCGCCGTCGATCACCAGCGAGAAGCGGCCGGCGAGATCGTCCGGCAGCTCCGCGTTGAGATCGGCGACGAAGTTGGCGCCTTCATAATCCGACGCGTCGAAGGCGTTGGCCTGGCGGGCGCCGAGCTCGGTCAGCAGAGTGTCGACATAGGGGTAGGCGGAAAACACCCGGTCCACAGCCGCGGGACCGGCGCCGAGCCCGAATCGCGCCGCCTCGCGGGCGTAGGCGTCGCGGCCGACGTGGAGATTCTGCCGGCCGAGCGTGATCGCCTCGGAAAAATCGGCGCCCGCCTCCCGGGCGGCCATCACGAACCGCAACGTCTGTAGATCGAAGCCCACCGCGACTGCCCCACCTGTGCGGGCGCGCCCGCGAACGGCGAGCACCGCTACAATATTTGCCGCCGCGTTGAAAACGCGATTTTCCGCTCTTCCGAACCGCTCCGGCGCCGGTCAGGTTGACGCGCGGTCCTCGTCGGCATCTAGTGGCGCGGATGCTTTCGCCGAGGACGGATTTTGGCTGACACCGCTCGCGACAGGAATGAGGCGCCGCCCGGCGACGCGCGCGCGGACGTTCCCGAGCCGCTCGGCGAATGGCTGCGCGCCATTCCGGACGATATTTCCGGAAGCGCGCGCTACGCCATGGCCGGCGGCTTCGTGGTCGCTCATTATCTCGGCGCCGAGCGCCTCGCCGGCGAGGACGACCCCTTCCTCCGTCCGGGCGAGGAGATGCCGCAATGGCAGATCACCTCCCGGCTGGTGTCGATCGCCGAAGCCTTGTTCGTGCTTCGCGGCCATCCGGCATTCGCCGCTCTGTGCGACCGGCTTCGCGGCAAGGCCTTGCGCTCCGTATTCTTCGAGGCGTCGGTGGCGAGGCGCTTTGCCCAGGCCGGTTTCACGCTGCAGACGGCCGGGGCGGGGGCGCCCGATCTCACCGACTGCGGCTTCATCACGCCCGGCGGCGCGCCGCTCGTCAACCTGAGGATGTGCTGCCTGGGCACCGAGAAATTCGCTCGGAAGTCGGTCGTCGAGGCGCTCGAGCGTGCCGGCGAGGGCATGGCGGAAGGCCTGCCGGCGTTCCTGTGCTGCTATTACCCGCAGCAGTGGCTGCTCGACTGCTGGGACATCGATTTCTCGCTCGGATCGATCGCGAGCGACTTCCTGGCGGGCAGGGGCGGGATCAACCAGGTCGGTTTCTACCGGGAGGAGTTCGCGCAGATGGAGGCGGGCGGCGCCCACTTCCTGGCCGGATTCACCGAGCGCAACCCCAATCCGGACGTGCCGTCGCCGGAGCTCGATCGCGCTCTGCGCAGCGGCTCGGAGAAGGAACTCGGCGCGGGCGAGCCGACCTTCTTCGACTGGGTCGACCGCGCCCGAGCGGCGCGACCGTGACCGAATCGCCCGCTCGATCCGCGCAGGGCTGCTGAGGGCGGACCGAAGTGGCGCGCGCGGGCACAAGCATCGGCCGCAATACCGGCTACAATCTGGCGGGATCGGTGATTCCGCTCCTGCTCTCGCTCGTCACCGTCCCGCTCTACCTCGATCTGATCGGGCCGGACCGCTACGGCGTGCTCGCGATCGCCTGGCTGCTGCTCGGCTATTTCGGGCTGTTCGACCTCGGCCTCGGGCGCGCCACTTCCTATCGGATCGCGGCGCTTCGCGATGCCCCGGCGGAGGAGCGGGCGACGACCTTGTGGACGGCGGTCGCGGTCAACCTGGCCATGGGAGTGGCCGGCGCCGCCGTGCTCTGGCTGGTCGCCGACTGGTTCTTCACCAGCATCTTCAAGGTCGATCCGCAGGTCCGGCCGGAGATCGTCGCGGCGGTGCCGTTCCTCGCGCTGTCGGTGCCGGTGGCGACCCTCACCGGAGTCCTCACCGGCGCGCTGCACGGGCGCGAGCAGTTCCTGCGCACCAACACGATCTCGGTCACCTCGACGGTGCTCTTCCAGCTCTTCCCGCTCGCCGTGGCCTGGCTGGCGGGCCCCAATCTGCCGATGATCCTGGTGGCGGCGCTGGCGGCGCGGCTGGTGGCGCTGGCCGTTCTGTGGGGCTTCTGCCGCGCCGAGCTGACGCGGGGCCACAAACCCCGGCTCGACGGCCGGCGCTTCCGCGAGCTGCTGAGCTTCGGCGGCTGGGTGTCGGTGACTTCCGCGGTCGGGCCGGTGCTGATCATGGCGGACCGTTTCCTGATCGGCGCGGTGCTGGGGGCGGTCGCCGTCACCATCTACTCGGTGCCGTTCCAGCTCGCGCAGCGCATCATCATCGTCCCGGCGTCGCTCACCACCGCCTTGTTTCCGCGCCTGTCGGCGGCGCCGGCGGAGGAGCAGCGGCGGCTCGGCGGGCTGGCGCTGCGCACGCTGACGGCGCTGATGACCCTGCCGGTGCTGGCCGGGATCTTCATCATGGGCCCGTTCCTGGAGCTGTGGGTCGGGCGCGAGATCGGCAGCCAGGCGGCGCCGATCGGGCGCCTGCTGCTGGTCGGGTCGTGGGTGAACTCGCTTGCGCTGGTGTCGCTGATCCGGCTGCAGGCGAGCGGCCGGCCGGACAAGGTGGCGAAAATCCACCTGATCGAGGTCGTGCCCTACCTGCTGGGGCTGGTGCTGGCGATGAAGACGTTCGGCCTGCTCGGCTGCGCGGCGATGTTCGTCGCGCGCTGCCTGGTCGATTTCCTGCTCCTGTCGCTGGCGGCGGAGCGGCGGATCGACGGCCTGGGCTGGGTCGCCGTCAACTTCGCCCTCCTGCTGGCCGCCGCGGCGCTGCCGTCCTGGACGCCGCCGGCCGCGCCCGCGGGCCTGGCGATCGGCGGGCTGCTGCTGGCGTGCACCGCGCTGATCGGCCTGGTCTCGCTGCCCGCCGAGATCCGTCAGAAGATCGGGCAGGCGCTCGCCGCCCGGAGCCCCTGGAAGAAGGCCTGACGAGCGCTGCGCCACAATCGCCGCCTGCCATGGTGGAATTGCCGCAAAGCCCCTATTGGTGGGCGGATGTGCCAATTCCCTCCCGAGCGAACAGCGGCAGCCCGCGGCGCGGTCGAGACCGGCGCCGTCTAGCATGGCCTCGCAAAGAATAGCGGTCGCCGCCGCGGTCAACGACCGCTCCGTGCTCGGCCAGTGTCTGGCGGCATCCCCCGACATCCGCTCGGAGGCGTTGAAGCTGCGCACCTACGAAGGCTATCCTTCGGCGAGCATCGCCTACAATCGAGCGCTCGACGAGTGCGACGCCGAGATCCTGATCTTCGCGCACCAGGACGTCTATCTCCCGCGCGGCTTCATGGCCAATCTGGATGACAAGCTCCGCGAGCTCGACCGCGTCGCGCCCGACTGGGCCGTCGCCGGGGTAACCGGCGCGAACGCGCAGCGCGTCATGTACGGCCGGATATGGTCCTCGGGGCTCGGCCAGCTGATCGGCGGGGACAACTCGCTTCCCGCCCAGGTCGACACGCTCGACGAGATGCTCATCATCGTTCGGCTGGAGGCGGGGCTGCGTTTCGACGACAGGCTGCCGGGCTTCCACCTCTATGCCGCCGACATCATCGAGATCGCCCGCTCCGCCGGCCGGACCAGCTGGGTGATCGACGCTCCGGCCGTCCACCACAGCCGGCCGGTGCTGAACCTCGGCGGCAGCTACACCCACGCCTGGCATTACATGCGGCGCAAATGGTGGGATCGGCTGCCGATCATGAACCTGGTGTGCCCGCTCACCCGCTCCAAGCTGACGCTCTGGAAGACCGATTTCGGCCTCAGGCTGATCCATCGCGGCCGCGCCGAGCGGATGCAGCCGAAATCCGATCCCGCGGCAATCGCGGCCGAACTCGGCTTCGACCGCTAGGGTCGCTTCACGCCCACCACCATGATCTGCTCCATGAACAGGTGTCTGAAGCGGTTGCGGGTGAGGCCGTTGATGAAGCGGGTGCGCGGCGCCGGCGGCGACAGCGGCTCGACGGCGGTGACCGTGATGGCGGCCTGCTCGAACATGTCGCGGTAGGTCGCGGGGGTGAACCAGCGCAGGTGGGTGCGGTCCATCACCCCCGATTCCTCATAGTCGAAGCGGCCGAGGAGGAGCGAGCGCACGACCCGCCAGTGGGCGACGTTGGGCGAGCTGGCGAACACCTGGCTGCCGGGCTTGAGGCAAGCGGCAAGGTCCCGCACCACCCGCCACGGATCGGTGAGATGTTCGAGCACCTCGCTGATGATCAGCGCGTCATAGGCGCCGCTCCAGGCGGAAAGATCGAGGCTCTCGACATTGCCTTCGACGACCTCGGTAAGCCGCGTGCGGGCGGTCGCCGCGGCCTTCGGGCTCATCTCGAGCCCCGTGTAGCGCCCGGCCTTGCCCGCGGCGAGCGCTGCCGCGCCGGTGCCGCCGGCGCCGCAGCCCAGCTCCAGCACGGCCGAACCGGGGCCGGTGCCGAGCCGGGCGACGATGTCGTGGCGCGCATTGCCGAAATAGGTGTCGGGCTTTTCCTGATAAAGCGTGTCGAGGCTCATTCGGCGCCTGCCTTCCTCGGCTCCTGGTTCACCTTGTGGGCAAGCGCGACGACCATCCCCAGCACCAGGAAGATCATGCTGTGGGTGTCCTCCTGGGCGAGCACGCTCTTGGTGATGATGAAGACGCTGAGCATCACCGCGGCCGGCAGCAGCAGATTGGCCTCTTCGCTGAACGACCGAAGGCCGTACTTCACCGCCAGCCAGATGCCCGTGACGATCAGCCCGAAGTAGATGAAGAAACCCAGGATGCCGTACTCCGCGCCGATCACCAGATAATAAGTGTCGATCGTCACCGTGCCCGATGGATTGGTGAAGTTGAAGAAATAGCCGCTCTCGCCGGTGCCGTTGCCGAACGGCCGTTCCAGGATCTTCGGTATGCCCTCGCGATACTGGGCCTTGCGGCCTTCGTTGCTCGCCGCCGTCTCGCCGCCGCCCCACATCATGTTGTGGAGCCTGATCCAGAACAGCGACAGGATGTAGAAGGTCGTGGCGACGATCGGGTAGGTCAGCACCAGCAGCGGCGCGATCAGGTCGCGCTTTCGCCGCATCCAGCTCTTGATCGACCACAGCAGGAAATAGAGCAGCAGCGAAGCGAAGAAGGCGACCACGCCGACGCGGGAATCGGTCATCCGGATGACCCAGAAGGAGAGCGGGATGCAGGCGAAGGCGAACAGCCTGATCGCCAGATGCCGCTTCCCCAGCGCCAGATAGAGGAAATAGGGGATCGCCAGCCCGAGGAACTCGGCGAAGCTGAGCGAGGTCGAGAAGGTCGACTGGGCCCGGTACACGCCGAAGCGGTTGTTGCCCGCCAGGATCCTGAGGACGATCGGATCCTGAACGGCGAGGAACGAGGGGATGTGGCCGGCCCAGAGCACGCGCTGGTTACGCGCTTCCGGGATCGCCAGCAGGCACAGGAAGAAGGCGACCCCGCAGAGCATCCAGACCCAGAGCTGCGGCCTGCCCGGCTTGCTGAAGATGAAGGCCGACAGGAAGAACACCGCGGTCCAGGCGATCTGCATGTTGACGAAGCGGTTGGTCGATTCCGCGATATGGCCGGACAGCGGCAGCGTCGCGAGCTGCAGGAGAACGAAGCCGATCATCAGCCGAGCCGGCCAGGGACCGGTCGTGAACGGCTCCCACAGGCGCTTCCGGAACGTCTTGGAGATCGACAGGCTGACCAGCATCAGCAGGCACATCGGCAGCGCCAGCAGCCGCACGATCGTTATCCACGGAAGCCCCGGAAGCGCGATCGCCAGATAGTTGGGCCACAGGAACATGCCCAGGAACAGCGCGAAGAACAGGCGCTCCATCGCCTTTTCCGGGAAGGTGTCGGACTGCGGCAGGGCCCAGATCACGAGCAGCGCCATCACCACGATCGGCACCGCCAGGTAGAGGTAGAAGGCCATGGGAAGGAAGGACAGCAGGAAGCCGTAGAGCGCCCCCAGCAGGATCACCGCGGCGACGACCGCCGCCTTGCGCCGCCGCGCCTGACCGGGCGTGCGCTGGAGGGCGTAGGGCGCGAGCGGCTGGAGCGCCGGGCGAGCGGCCGCGTGCGCCGGCCCGGCCGCTGCTCTCGCTCCCCAACGTCGCGTCGCCGCACCCGGCATCACCGCCTCCAAGCGCCCCTCGGGCTGCCGCCAGGGTGCCACATAAGCTTCAGCGTTGTCTCGTCACAATCCGTCGGATCGTACCGAGGAAATTGCGGACCGCCTCCACCGGCCCGACGCGCCGCGCCGCCGCCAGCACCTTGACTCCGCGATAGTCGGGATAGGGCTGGAGCGTGGCCGCGATGCCGGCGAGCCGGGCCACGATCAGCCGCTTGCGCTGCGCCTGATAGGGCTGCATCAGCGCGACCTCGGCCAGCGACGAGGGCTGCAGCTCGATCCGGCCCGCCCGCACCGCCGCGTCGACGAGCGCTCTGCCCGCCTCGTTGCGCGCGATCACCAGGCTTCGCCCCTCGGTCTCCTCGAACAGCGGATAGCCTTTCTCGTCGCCGAACCAGGCGTCGGCGCAGGCGATGTCGGCGGCGCCGCCGACCGCGTCGGGGCAGATCTTGCATCGGAACTGCAGACGGAAGGACAAGCGCCCGCCCCAGCTGTCGGGATAGCTCATCCGTTCGACGCTGCCGTCGTGGCGGGTCGCGGTCGCGGCGCCGGGCCAGCCGTCGCCGCGATATTTGAAGCCGGCCAGGTCGCCGCGGTCGACCCCGAGATCGTCGAGGATCTGCTGCGTGCCGGCGGTGCTCGGAATGCCGCCGCAGAAGAAGGAGATCACGACCGGGAACCTGCGCGAGACGCGCTCGTCGAGTTCGCCGAGCCGGCGCAGCGCCGAAACGTCGCAGGGCTTGCCGACGAAGGCGAAGCGGCGCTCCTCGGCGAGGAGATCGGCGACATGGTCGAGCGGCGAGGAGGGCGCATAGCGCGAGCCCGCGCTCGCCGTCACCTCCGCCGCGGTGGCGGATCGGCGGACGACGTTGCGGGTGGGATCGGCCGGATCGGTGGCGATCTGGACGACCTCGTCGACCAGGCCGGATTCGAGCGCGTGGATCAAAAGGGCCGACAGCATGCCTCCCGACGAGGCGGAAAAGCGCAGCCTGGGATCGGTGGAATGGCCGGTGCTGACCGTCAGGCAGGGGCCCCAATAGGGGTCGGTCTCCGGCGCTTCCGGCCAGCCCTTGACGGCGGCGCCGGGGCAGCAATGGGCGATCCGGCGCTCGGCCTCGGGCGAGACCGGCGCGTACTGGTGCGGCCGGTTGTAGCCCGGCGACGCCTCCTCGATCCTGACCGCGCCGCCGCTGACGCCCGCGCACAGCCCGCACCCGGAGCAGAGATCGCCCGCGAGCACCCGGCGCAGCGTTGGCGAAGAGGGGCGGGGGATCATCCCGCGGGCCGGGAATGCTCGAGGAACCGCCGCAGTTCGGCGCGGTAGACGTCCAGGCCCTTCTCGACGCGGCCAAGCGCCCTTGCGACGTCCTCCCGAAGCTCGCCGCGGCGCTCGATCGCGGACAGCAGATAATCGAGCGCCTCGGAAGTGGTCGAGCCCTTCACGGGAACGCCGTGCTGATAGTCGAGCACGCCCTTGAACAGGCCGTCGAACTTGCGGCTGTAGGCGATCGGGACCATCGGCACGCCGCTCGACAGCGCGGCGATGCAGGCGTGCATTCGCCCGGCGATCAGGAAATCGAGACCGGAAATGTAGCTCTTGGCATCGCTCGGGGAGGCGAAATCGGGCACCCGCTCGGCGCGCGGGAACTCGGCGGCGAGCCGGTCGGCGACGCGGGCGTCGTCCTCCAACGGAAGGTAGGTCGTGACGACGTGGGTGATCAGCTTCACCTTCACATCGTCGCGCGCCGTGAGCCGGGCGAGCAGCTCGCGCGTCAGCGCCGCATAATCGACGTCGAGGCCGAAGCGGTTGTCGCCCGCGCCGCCGCCGTGGAAGAGCAGGCCCGACACGTTGACCCCGATCTCGACGGGTCCGGGCTCGCGCGCCCTTCGCTGGAAGGGGAGGGCGAAGGCGACATCGACCGACAGCAGCGTCCTGCCGCTCCCGGCCAGCGCGCGCGCGAGGTCGTAGGAAACCGGGTCGCGGGCCAGCACCGCGTCCGAACGCTTCATCACGTAGGCGGCGAGCCCCCGCCACGGCTGATGATCGAACGGCCCGATCGTCTGGGGGCTCAGCAGCAGCGGCCGGCGGCGGCGAAGCGCGAGATATTTGGTGAGCCAGATATAGGCGAAGCGCTTCCAATCGTAGATTTCGGCGAAGCTGTCGCCGCCGCCGATGTCGACGAGACAGTCGAGCGACTTCAGCGCGCGGCGGTATCCCGCGCGGGAGGAGATGAAGCGGCGATCGACGTCGAGCGCCTCGATGTCGTCGCCGACCACGTAGGCCTCGCCCTGCTCGCGGCCGCCCATCACCACGAACTGAGGTTGCAGGCCGAGCTCGGCGCAAGCCTCGCGGAGCAGGGCGATATTGCTGACCGTGAGCGCGCCCACCCCCAGGTTGCCCGACCTGACGGAGTGCCAAAGCAGGCCGATCCTGATCTTCTGGTTGTGCGGCATCACAAATCGCTGCCCCCGCCGAAGCGGGGTTCTCGGCAGGTCAGCCGGCGGGCGCGGGAGCGGCCTTGGGGTTCGCCCCCGCCGCCTTGGGCTGCTCCGGCGGAGCGAAGCCGGACTGGTATTTGACGCTCGCCCGCGCCGCCTCGATCTTGGCCTTCAATTCCTTCTGCGTAGCCTCCGCCACCTTGCGGCGCTGGATCAGGTTCATCGCGTAGTTGATCGCCGGCTCCCCGGCGAACGGAACCACCTCCGCGCCCGTGATCCGGCTGGCGAAGATCACGCCCCGGTTGGGAACGATGAAGACCTCGCCTTCCGGCAGCCGCTCGATCTGCCGAACCATCGCCGGGTCCATCCCGACCGAGTCCATCCGGGCGGCGCCGCGGCGATATTCGATCCGGTCCTCGATCAGCTTGCGCTCGACCTGCTCCATCGTCTGGAGCGGGGCGAATTCCCGCAGCCTGGCGATGTCGCCGGGCGCCTGGAACTGGATCTGGTCGAGCAGGTAGACCTTGCGGTTCGCGAACAGATCGGGGTTCTGCTGGATGAAGGCGTTCGCCTCCTCCCGCGTCGGCGGGGAAATCTTCGAGGCGATCTCGCCCTGCAGCATCTGGACGAGCAGCGCCTCGTTGGCGCGCCGGCGCTGCATCATGTAGGCGGGAGACTTGTCGATGCCGCGCTCGCGCGCGATGTCGGCCAGGATGGTTCGGCTGACCAGGCCCTGCAGGGCCGCCTGCTCGACCTGCTTGCGCTGCTCGCCGGCAGGCAGGGCGACCCCCATCAGCTCGGCGTTGAGCTCGTGGATGGTGATGTCCTTGCCGTTGACGGTAGCGACGGTCTGGCCCTTCTGGAGGGGCTCCCCGTCTTTTTCGCCACCGCCGCACCCCGCCAGCAGCACGACCGCTGCAAGACCTAAAGCCTTCATGCGCATTTCAGCATTTCCCCCGCCGTCTTCGCCGCTCGCACATATCGCCGCGCACCGGTTTCGCAAAATGAATTCACGCCTATAGCGGGACGTCGCCGGCTCGGGACGCCTAAGCGCCGGCTGGTCAGGCGCCTCGGGGGCGGTTAGCGTCCGCCGCGTTTAGAGCCGATCCGGGGGGATATTGTTGGAAGAGCCATCGACGCCGGCCGCGCAGGCCCGAAAGCTTCGGATTTGCCTGGCGGGCTCCGGCGGCGGGCATCTGCGCCAGCTGCTCGACCTCGAGCCGGTGTGGCGCGAATACGACCACTTCTTCGTCACCGAGCAGAGCGCGCTCGGCGAGAGCGTCGCCAAAGAACACCGCGCCCGCTTCGTCCAGCATTACAGCTTCGGCCAGGTCCGATGGGGGCAGCCGATCAAGATGCTGGCCGCGATGGCGCGCAACCTGGTGCAGTCGATCCGGATCCTTGCGAAGGAGCGGCCCGACGTGATCCTCACCACCGGGGCCGGGGCGGTGTTCTGGACGGCACTGCTGGGGCGGCTGACCGGGGCCCGGCTGATCCTGGTGGAATCGTTCGCGCGCTTTCGCGGCCCCTCCAAGTTCGGGCTGATGGTGAAGCCGTTCGCGACCGACCTGATCGTCCAGTCCCCGCAGCTCAAGCGGCGCTGGCCGGCGGCGCTGATCTTCGATCCCTTCAGGATGCTGGAGGGCCCGCGGCCGGCCAAGCAGCCGCTGATGCTGGTCACCGTCGGCGCCACGCTGCCGTTCGAGCGGCTGATCGAGGGCATGAAGGAGCTGGTCGACCGCGGCGAGGTGCCTGAGCAGGTGGTGCTGCAGACCGGGCGGGGGAGCCGGTTCGCGCAAGGCGAGGATGGGCGCGTTCGGACGGTGGCGACGCTGGATTTCGAGGATTTGAAGCGGATCCTGCGCGACGCCGACATTGTCGTCACCCACGGCGGCACCGGGTCGCTGATCACCGCGCTTCGCGAGGGCTGCCGGGTCGTGGCGATGCCGCGGCGCTTCGAGCACAAGGAACTCTACGACGACCACCAGATCGAGATCATCACCGCCTTCGCCGAGCGCGGGCTGATCGAGGTCGCGCTCGAGCCGTCGGAGCTCGGGGCGGCGATCGAGCGCGCCCGCCGCAAGGTGCCGCCGATGGCGACCACCGATCCGTCGGAGCTGCTCGGCTGGCTGGAGGCCCGGCTGGCGGCGATCGCCCGGCAGCGGGCCTAGGCGGTCTCGCGGGCCATGCGGTTGCGGGCGAGGGTGATCCACAGGAAGCTCTGCAGGCCCTCGTCGACGAAGCGGTAGCGCGATTCGACGCCGCTGCCTTCCTCCTCCATCAGGCTCATCGGGATCAGCTCGTTGCGGATGAAGCGTTCCACGCCCACGCATTCGTTGGGGTCGCGGACCTGCTCGGCGATGTCGAGCGCGGAGAACCACCCGCTGGGCGTGCCGGCGAGATGGGTGACGGTCTCCAGCAGCGCGACGTCGCCCGCCCAGTCGAGCTTGCCCGCGCGCTGCAGGGCGCCGTGCGACAGGCGCGCCGCGGCCTCGTCGACCATCTGGTCGAGGCCGTCGCGAACGTCGGGCCGAAGCACCGCCATCCGGCCATGATCGAGCGCGATCAGGCTGCTGTGGTAGCAGACCAGCCGGACCAGATAGGGCGATCCGTTCGAGAGATCGTTGATCAGGGCGACCACCTGTTCGTCGAACTTGAGGCCGGAGGCGCGCTCGCCGATCTCGACGATCTGGGCGACCTCGCTGTGCTCCAGCCGCGGCAGCGGCAGGCCGACGACGTTGCGGCGGATCGAGGGGATGTAGCCGATCAGCTCGTGGAGGTTGGACGAGACGCCGGCGATGACGAGCTGGACCGGCGCGGCCCGATCCGACAGGTTCTTGATCAATTCGGCGATGTTTATCCGGAAGAGCTCGCTCTCGATCCGGTCATATTCGTCGAGGATGATCAGCACGCGGCAGCTGGTGATGCCGCTCAGAAGGTCGCTGAGCTCGCGCGCGTCGAACTGCCATTCGGGCAGCAGGTCGGCCAGGGTCGAGCCCGATTCGCCGCCCGCGTCCTGGGGCGAGACGCTCGAATGGTAGATGATCGGGATCTCGCGCAGCAGCGTCCGGAACAGCACGTCGAACTTGGTGCCGGCGCCGCAGGTCGCGCGCAGCGTCAGATAATCGGATTCGCCGGCGAGCTCCGACAATATGTGCAGCAGCGAGGTCTTGCCGATGCCGCGCTCGCCGAACACGACGACGTGCGCCAGCCGGTCCTCGATCGCCTCGATGAGATGGGTGAGGACCTGGAGGCGGCCCGCGAACAGCCGCTTGTCCGTCACCGGCTGCGACGGAGTGAACGCCTCGCGAAGCTTGATTCGGGCGCGGGCGATCTCCTCGCTCTCGTGGCGCTCGGCGGGTCCGGCCGCGGTCCCGCTCTTGAAGCGGGGGAAGCGGTCCTCGTCGTTGCGCGGCGACGGCTGGTAGAACCAGGGCGTCCCCGCGAGCTCGTCGGCTTCGCTCGGCTCGGCCAGCGCCGCGTCGGGCTCGTCGTGGCCGCGGCCGAACAGAAATTTCAAGAAAGAGGCCACCGCTTCACCCTTCACCTCCCATCTTACACCGCAACCGGCCGCTTCAAACCGGAATTGCGTTAACGGCGATCGCCTCGCTCAGCGCTTCAGCTGGACCGGCTTGATGACGAGCAGGATATAGGCGACCGCGCCGACGATGGTCAGCCACGCGAACGCGCCATAGCCTTCATTGCCGAGGTAGTTGGCAACGGCCAGCGCGACCGCGGGCGGCAGGTAGAGCCAGACGTTGTCGCCTTCCTGATCCTCGGCAAGTCCCACCGAACGCTGCAAGAAGATCACGATCAACCCGGCGAATATCGCAATCGTGACCCAGTCATAGACCGTCTGCATCCGCTCTCCCCCGTCCGCTGCCGCGCGGTGCCTTAGCCCCGTCCAAGTCTGCCGCAAGGGCTTCGTCGCCCAGGATCGGAAGCTTTTGCCGCTCTACCTGAACCTGCGGATTACTGATCTTGGCCCAAGCGGCTGTGAACCACAAATAGCCAGGATGTAAAGCCGTGGCCGAATCAATTGGTTGCGCAACGTCTTTGACGGATGGCATTGGCGGGGCGAATGCGGTAACATCCGGCCGGGACGGGTAGATTAGGTGGCTGCGCGCACTGCGGCCATGGGGGGATCGCTGATCGTGAAGTTCGCACCGGCCTTGGGCTTGGGCGCCATGTCCCTTGGGACCTCCGCATGGGCGCAGGATCAGGCGCCCGAGCGGCGGCTCGACTTCGGCGCGTCCGCGGTGAGTACCTACGAATCGAACCTGCTCAAGCTTCCCGACGCGCCGATCTTCGGCCTTCGGCAGGAGCGCGAGGACGTTCGGGTGACGCCGGCGCTCACGCTCGACCTGCAGGTGCCGCTGGGGCGGCAAAGCGTGTTCCTGTCCGGACTTGCCGGCTACGATTTCTACGCCAACCACGACGAACTCAACCGCGAGCGGATCCAGCTCGACGGCGGCGGCAACCTCCGCCTGTCCACCTGCCAGACGCGGCTCGGCCTGCGCTTCGCGCGCGAGCAGAGCGACCTTGCCGACATCCTCAGCGGCGAACGCCTCGCCAACGCCGAGACGCGCTGGGTCTATGACGGCCGTCTGAGCTGCGGCAACGGCAACGGCATCACCCCCAGCATCGGCTACGAGCATGAGCGGGTCGAGAACAGCGATCCCGACCGGCAGACCGGCAATTACAGCGCCGACACCGTGACCGGCGGGCTCGGCTTCGCTCGGCCGGTGCTGGGCGAGTTCGCGATCAACGCCTCGTACCGCAAGGGCCGCTACGACGACCGCCGGCTCGACGCCAACATCCCTGAGCGGCTCGAGACGTTCACGGCCGGCGGCAGCTTCACCCGCAAGATCGGCAGCCAGCTCACCGGAATGGTCTCGGCAGGATGGACCAAGGTGGATCCGAACCTGCCGGGCGTGCGCGGCTTCAGCGGCGCTTCCTGGGCGGCGGACCTCACCTGGACGCCCGGAACCCGGCTCCAGGCGACGTTCGGGGCGGCGCGCCAGGCGCAGCAGTCGAACCTGCTCGGAATCAGCTACGCGATCGTCGACGACTACCGGGTCAATGCCACCTATGCCCTGGGGGACCGGCTGCAGCTTTCCAGCGGCGCCAATTATGCGCGCCGCTCGCTGCGCGATTCGCCGCTGACTCCGGGGGCGCTGCTTCGCGAGGAGGACAAGACCTATCGCCTGCGCGCCGGCGCGAGCTACCGGCCAAGCTACCGGCTGACGCTCTCGCTCGACGCCAGCGGAGAGCGGCGGACGTCCAGCAACCGCTTGTTCAACTACGATAATTTCATGGTGGCCTTGACCACCAGACTGCACGTCTAGCCGCCGAAGGGTCCTGTAATGCGATCATTGTTCCGCTTCCTCCTGATCCCGCTGATCGCGCTGGCCGCCGCCGCGCCGTCTCATGCCGCGCAGTCGCAGGCGGAGATCGACGTGGCGCTTCGGGCGCAGGCGCAGACGGCCGGCCCAACCGCCGCGGCGCAGCCGGCCCAGCCGACGCCCGACGCCGGCTACATCCTCGGCCCCGGCGACGTGGTGGAAGTCGACGTGCTGGGCCAGAGCGAGTTCAAGACCCGCGCCCGCATCCGCACCGACGGAACCATCCCGCTGCCGTTCCTCGGCAATGTCGTCGCGCAGGGCCAGACGCCGTCCACCTTCGCCGAGCGGGTCGCGGCGGCGCTGACCAGCGGCGGATACTATACCACGCCGGTCGTCGGCGTGGAGGTGGTCAGCTATGCGAGCCGCTATGTGATCGTGCTGGGCGCGGTCGCTCAGCCGGGGCTTCAGCCCGTCGACCGCGACTACCGCCTGTCTGAGATCCTCGCCCGCGTCGGCGGCGTGCGCGGCGACGGCGCCGATTACGTCATGCTCCGCCGCGCCAGCGGCGAGGAGCTCAAGCTCGATTTCAACAAGATCGCGATGGGCGGGGCGAGCGAAGACCCGCTGGTCGCCGCCGGCGACAAAATATTTGTCCCGACAGCCGAAACTTTCTATATCTACGGACAGGTTAACGCGCCCGGCGCCTATGCGCTGAAGGACGCGATGACGCTGCGGAAGGCGATCGCCCGCAGCGGCGGGCTCACCTCCAGCGGCTCGGACAAGCGGGTTTCGGTGTTCCGGGGAGGGGAAAAGGTTAAGCTGGGGTTGAACGAAGCGGTACAGGCCGGCGACGTGATCGTGATCGGCGAGCGCTTCTTCTAAGTTGATCAAGCGCTAGCGCTAGGGAACATTGCCTGATGAGCCTGATCCAGTTTTTCCGCATCCTCTATGCGCGGCGGCTTATCCTGCTTGCGGCGCTGCTGAGCTGTCTGATCGCGGCGGTGGCGATGATCCAGGTGCTGCCCAAGCGCTACGTCGCGCATGCCCGGGTGATGCTCGAGCTGATCAAGCCCGATCCGATCACCGGCCAGGTGCTGAGCGACCGGCGCGCCTACACCCGCACCCAGATCGAGATCATCAAGGACTATCAGATCGCCGAGAAGGTGGTCGACCAGCTCGGCTGGGCGAGCAACCCGGACATCGTCCAGCAATATGCCCAGTCGGGCGCGAGCGGCGGCGAGAACATCCGCCGCTGGCTCGCCAAGCAGGTCATCGCCGGCACCGATGCCGAGCTGATCGAGACCAGCAACATCCTGCAAATCTCGTTCAGGTCGAGCAATCCGGACACCGCCCGGCGCATCGTCACGGTGATCCGCGACGTCTACAAGGACGCGAGCGTCGCCCGCCAGCAGGAAAGCGCGGGCGCGCTCGCCGACTGGTATGCCGAGCAGACCCGCCAGGCCGAGGCGCTGGTCAAGCTGGCGGAAGCCGAGCGGGCGGCGTTCGCCAAGTCCAAGGGCATCGTCCTCCAGGCCGACAGCACCGATCTTGAAAGCTCGCGGCTGAGATCGCTGTCCGGCCAGTCGGCGATCGAGGTCGTCGCGCCGGGCGGCGGCATGGCCGCGGCCTCGCCGGCGCAGACCCAGCTCGAGATGATCAACCAGCAGATCGCCCAGGCCGCCACCAGCCTGGGCCCCAACCATCCCGGCTTCCAGGCGCTCCAGCGCCAGCGCACCGCGCTTCAGGCCGCGGCGGCGCGCGAGCAGGCGGCCTCGCGGCAGACCGGCGGCCCGGCGCCGGGCGCGTCGGCGGCGAGGGCGGCCGCCGAATATGAGCGCCAGAAGCAGCGCGTGGTGTCGCAAAGCGAAGAGATCGACATGATCAACCGAATGACGCGCGACATCGAGCTCAAGCGCGAACAGCTCGCGAAGGTGGCGGACAAGGCCTCCGAGTTCCGGCTGCAGGCCAATTCCGGCAACAACGAGATCACTTTGATGGGCGATGCGATCGCGCCCGATACGCCGGAATTTCCGAAGATACCGCTGATCCTGGCGGGAGCGCTCGGCTTCGGCTCGGCGCTGGGCGTCTGCCTGTCGCTTCTGATCGAGCTGCTCGGCCGCCGCATCCGCGGCCAGGAGGACCTCGAATACGCCTCCGGCGTGCCGGTGTTCGCGGAGGTCGGAGCGCGCGCCAGGAAGAGCAACGCGCCCTACCGCAAGCTCGTGCGCTACCTGTCCGATCGCGCCCGGCGCTCGCGGCCGGTCGAAGCGGCGGCCGAGTGATGGCGTCCGTTTCTCAGCCGGATGCGCTGCGCTTCGAGCGCGACCGTGCGGGCCCCAGCCGGCTCGACCGGCCCGATCTGTTCCCGCGCGGCCCTGACGATTTCCACTCGGTCGTCGTGGTCAACAATCCGTCCAGCGTGATGGCCGAGGCGGTGCGCGGGCTGCGCACCCGGATCATGGCCCAGCACGTCCAGGCCGGCCGCCGGGCGCTCGCCGTCTGCGGCGCCACGCAGGATTCGGGCTGCACCTTCGTGGCGGCCAATTTGGCGGTGGCGCTCGCCCAGATCGGCGTCCGCACCGCTCTGGTCGATGCCGACCTGCGCCATCCCAGCCTCGATACGTTATTGGGCGTCGCGCAGGCGGCCCCCGGACTTTCCGACTATCTCGCCGACGACCGCCTCGGGATCCACGACGTGGTCGGCGATCCGGTGGTGCCGTGCCTGTCGTTCGTCGCCGCCGGGTCGCCGCGCAGCAACCCGCAGGAGCTGCTGGCGACCGCGCGGTTCGCCGCCTTCGCCAGCCAGCTGCTTCGCGAGCACCAGATCACGATCTTCGACACCACCGCCGCCAACGGCTGCACCGACGCGCAGCGCGTCGCCACCGTCGCCGGCTACAGCCTGGTGGTGGCGCGCAAGGACACGTCCTTTGTCAGTGACCTCGCCACCCTGGCGCGGCTGCTGCGCGCCGACGGATCGAAGATCGTCGGCTCGGTCCTGGTCGACTATTGATGAGGGTCGACGCGATCGCGCCGGATCCGCGGTTCCAGGTATCGCGCAGCTTGATCGGCAGCCTGTGGCCGCTGCTGCTCGGCCTCGCCGCGATCGTCGTCCCGACCATGGTCCGGCTCGCGCGCGACGTTTGGACGACCGACGCGGGCATGCACGGCATCATCGTGCTGGCCACCGGGCTGTGGCTGATCGCCCGCGAGAGGCAGGCGGTCGAGCGGCTGCGCAGCCCCGCCTCGCCGGGCCTGTTCTGGACGGCCGCGATCCCGGCGGTGCTCGTCTATATCTTCGGCCGAGCGTTCGATTTCCTGATCCTGGAGGTCGCGGCGCTGTTCGTGCTGCTGGTCGCGATCGGCTATCTCTACCTCGGCGCCCGGGCGATCCGGCACCTCTGGTTCCCGATCCTCTACCTCTGCTTCCTGATCCCGCTGCCCGGCTTCGTGATCGATTCGGTCACCGCCCCGCTCAAGAACTATATCTCGGCGGCCGCGACCGAGCTTCTGCAATGGTTCGGCTATCCGATCGTCAGGCTCGGCGCGACGCTCCACATCGACCAGTATCAGCTGCTGGTGGAGGATGCCTGCGCGGGCCTCAATTCGCTGGTCAGCCTGACCGCGATCGGCCTGTTCTACGTGTACCTGCTCCATCGCGCGTCGTGGCGCTACTCGCTGTTCCTGCTGTTCTGGATCGTGCCGATGGGGATCCTCGCCAATTTCGTCAGGGTGGTCGCGCTCGTCCTCGTCACCTACCATTTCGGTGACGCGATGGCGCAGGGCTTCCTCCATTCGACCGCCGGGATCCTGATGTTCGTCACCGCGCTGGCGGGCATCTTCCTGATCGACGGCCTGGCTTGGCCGCTGCGCCGCCGGCTGGCGCGGAGGCAGGCGGCATGAGGTCGCGCCGCGAGTTCATGCTGGGGGGGATGCTGCTCGCCGCCTCGGGCACCGCCTATGCCCTGACGCCGCGGCGCAAGCTCTCGCTGCTGAACGGCGCCGATCTCGGCAAGATGATCCCGCGCAGCTTCGGCGGCTGGAGCGAGGTGCCGACCGACGCGCTGGTGGTGCCGCAGACCGAAGGAAGCCTCTCCGCACGCCTCTACAGCCAGACGGTCGGGCGGGTGTACCAGAATTCCGAGAACGAGATCGTGATGATGCTGATCGCCTACGGCGACACGCAAAGCGATCAGCTGCAGCTCCACCGCCCGGAGACCTGCTATCCCGCTTTCGGGTTCGACATCGAGGCGGCCCGGCCCGTCCCGATCCCGCTTGCCCCGGGAGTCGCGATCCCCGCCCGCCGCCTCACCGCGTTGACCGACGTGCGGCGCGAGCAGATCATGTACTGGACGCGGATCGGCGAGCATCTGCCCGCCAGCGAGGCCGAGCAGCGCTTGATGAAGCTTCGCACCGCCTTCGCCGGCTGGATCCCCGACGGCGTGCTCGTCCGCTTTTCGAACGTCAGCCGCGATCCCGAGGTCGGCGACCGGGTCAACGCCCGGTTTGCGGCTGCATTCGTCGATCAGATCCCGCCGGCCGCGCGCCGCGTACTGATGGGCACCGCCCTGTCGCAAAGGCTGGCGGGATGACCCTGATCGAGACCGGCGCGGGCCAGGGCAGGCTGCCGCAGGGCCGAAAGGGAGACGGCCGGGCTTTGCCCGCGGCCGAGGCCGCGGCGCCGCACGGGTCCGCCAAGAAGCGCTCGGCCGGCGCTCCGGCGCTGCTCGAGATCACGTCGTTCGCGCTGCGCGGCCTCGAAATCGCCGTCGTCGTGCTGTCGGCGCTGGTCAGCGCCGTGCTCTCGCTCGAATATCTCAGTGACGACGACACGCGCCTCTACATCAACGCCATTTTCGTAGCCTCGATCTTCTACGGCATCTTCTCCGAAGCGATCGGCGCCTACGACCTGGACGTGCGCTTCTCGGTCCGCGCCGGCTGGAGCCGCGCGCTGCTCGCCTGGCTGTCGACCTTCGTGTTCCTGGTCACCTTGGGCTTCCTGTTCAAGGTGTCGGAGACCTTCTCGCGCGCCTGGGGCCTGACCTGGTTCGTCGGCGGCGGCGCCGGCATCTGCGTCGCCCGCGCCGGCCTCACCTTGTGGCTGCGCTCGCTCAAGCGCCACGGCATCTTCAACCAGCGCGTCGCCATCTTCGGCGCCGGCAAGCAGGGCGTCCGGCTGGTCCAGTATATCCGGAAGAGCGACCGGCTGACGATGGACCTGGTCGGCTTCTTCGACGACAAGCCCGCCGCCCGCACGCCGTCGTTGGCCGACGTCGACCTGCCGGTGCTGGGCGATCTCGAAGACCTGCTCGCCTTCATCCGCGCGGGCGACGTCGACCAGGTGATGATCGCCTTGCCCTGGTCGGCCGACGATCGCATCCAGGAGGTGGTCGCAAGGATCGCGGTGATGCCGGTGCGGATCCGCCTCGCCCCCGACATGGCCAATTTCATCTACCTGCAGCGCCCGTTCGTGATGCTCGACGGCCTGCCGGTGATGACCCTGTTCGAGCGGCCGATCTCGGGCACCGACCAGCTCTCCAAGAAGGTCGAGGACTTCATCCTCAGCCTGACCCTGCTGCTGCTGCTGGCGCCGGTGCTGCTCGCGGTCGCGATCCTGATCAAGCTCGACAGCCCCGGGCCGGTCTTCTTCCGCCAGCCGCGCGAAGGCTTCAACCACCAGACCTTCCGGATCTGGAAGTTCCGCACCATGCGCCAGGAGGCAAGCCAGGCGGACGGGATCGAACAGGCCAGGCGGGCGGACCCTCGCGTCACCCGCGTCGGGCGCTTCCTGCGGCGGACCAGCATCGACGAGCTTCCGCAGCTGTTCAACGTGCTCACCGGCGAGATGTCGCTGGTCGGCCCGCGCCCGCACGCGCCCTCGACCAAGGCGGGCAACCGGCTGTTCCGCGAGGTCGTCGCGACCTACGCCGCGCGCCACAAGGTCAAGCCCGGGATCACCGGCTGGGCCCAGGTCTGCGGCTGGCGCGGCGAGACCGACACCGAGGAGAAGCTGCTCGGCCGGGTCGAGCACGACCTCTATTATATCGACAATTGGTCGGTGTTCTTCGACTTCTACATCCTGTTCCGGACCGGCATCGCGCTGTTCTCCTCACGCGCTTACTGAACGCGGGCTTTGGGGCAGTGACGGCGGCACTCTCGATCATCATCGTCAGCTACAACACGCGCGAGGTGACGCTCGATTGCGTGCGCAGCGTGTTCGCGCACCCGCCGGCGGTGCCGTTCGAGGTAATCCTGATCGACAATGCCTCGGCCGACGGATCGGCGGGGGCGGTCGCCCAGCAATTCCCGCAGGTGCGGCTGATCGAAAGCGGCGGCAATCTGGGCTTCGCCGGCGCCAACAACATCGCCGCGGGGGCCGCCGTCGGGCAGCGGCTGCTGCTGCTCAATCCAGACACGATCGTGCTTCCGGGCAGCCTGACGGCGCTTTGGGAGTTCGCCGACCGCCTCGCCGATCGCGGCATCTGGGGCGGGCGCACCCTGTTCGAGGACGGCAGCCTCAACCCCACTTCCTGCTGGGCGCGGATCACGCCGTGGAGCCTGTTCTGCAGCGCCGTCGGCCTCACCTGGCTGTTTCCGCGCAGCGCCCTGTTCAACCCCGAATCCTACGGCGGCTGGGCGCGCGACAGCGAGCGCGAGGTCGACATCGTCACCGGCTGCTTCCTGCTGATCGACCGTGCGCTGTGGGAGCGGCTCGGCGGGTTCGACCCGCTCTTCTTCATGTATGCCGAGGAGGCGGACCTGTGCCTTCGGGCGGCCAGGATGGGCGCGCGGCCGACGGTCACTCCGGCGGCCGAGATCGTCCACCTGGGCGGCCGCGCCGAAACCTCGCATATCGACAAGACGATCAAGGTCGCGCGCGGCCGGATCACCCTGATCCGCAAGCATTGGCCGGCGGGCCGGCGCGCGTTCGGGGTGCTGCTGTTCCGCTTCTGGGCCTTCTCCAGGGCCGCCGCGGCCCGGGTGGCGGCTCGGCCGGGCTCGGAAGCGCGCGACAAGTGGGGGGCGATCTGGCGCCGCCGCGGCGAATGGCTCGGCGGCTATTGAGCCTCGCTTTGCGCGGCTAGCGCGAGGCGGCGCCCGGCAGCTGCGGGGCCGGCTCGCCCGCCGGCCGCGGCGCGGGAGCGGGACGGCTCCCCTTCGCCGCCCAGCGGTCCTTGAGGCGCAGGAACGGGCGCTCGACGACGTAATAGGAGCCGACCGCGCAGGCGAGCCCGAGCAGCGGCAGGACGAACAGCAGCGCTTCGGGAACGTGGCCGCGGCCGATGTCGATGATCGGGAAGTGCCAGAGATAGATGCCGTAGGAAATCTTGCCGAGGAAGACGAGCGGCGCCCAGGAGAGCGCCGATTTCAGCCACCCGTCCGCCGAAGCGGCCGCGATCAGCCAGGCGCCGGTGGCGCCGACCAGCGCGAAGCCGAAGGTCTGGGCGAAGGCGCTCTTGAAGTCCATCAGCAGGACCAGCGCGGCGAGCAGCAGCAGCGCGAGCGCGGCCAAGCGGCCGGCCAGGGCGCGCGGGGCGAGCGCCAGCAGGCAGCCGATCAGCAGCGGGTCGGCGTGGGTGTCGAAGCCGTTGTAGATGCGCGGCACGCTCGCGCCGCCGGCGTAGAGGGTGAGCCGCCAGCCGATCGCCGCCAGCAGCAGCAGCGACACGATCAGCCTCGGCCGCGAAAGCCGCATCAGGAAGATCAGCAGCAGCGGCCAGACGAGGTAGAATTGCTCCTCGATCGCCAGCGACCAGGTGTGGCCGATGGCGGAGGCGCCCCAGCCGAAGGCGCGCGCCCAGTTGGTGAGGTAGGTGGCCGCGATCAGAGCGTCGAGGCCGGCGCGGCGAAGATCGTTCTCGGCCACCGCCGAGAAAGCGAGAAAGGCCAGGATCAGCACCGCCAGCGCCGGCATCAGCCGCAGCGCCCGGCGGATGTAGAAGCGCTTCAGCGATATCGCGCCGGTCGCCTCGAGCTCGCGCACCAGGATCTGGGTGATCAGATAGCCGCTGAGGACGAAGAACAGGTCGACCCCCGCCCAGCCGCCCGGAAACAGCGCGGGCCAGGTGTGGAAGAGCACCACCGCGCCGACCGCGATCGCGCGCAGCCCGTCCAGCGATGGTTGATATTGAAGGCCGCGCGACATCTTTAGAACCCCAGCCGGCGCAGCTTGGACGGCAGGCCGGAGCGAGTCAAACCGCGATCAGCCCTCCAGCGTCGGCGCATGACCGTGGCGGCGCAGGTAGCGCTCGTCGATATCGGGGAGGATGCGCTCGCCGTCCTGGCCCGCGTTGAGGCGGATGAGCGCGTCGATCTTGGCCTCGACGCGGTCGTCATTCTCCTTCGAGGAGGGCGAGCCGACGTAGAGGAAGTAAGCCAGCCCGACGACCTGCCAGAGCAGCTGGAGGAACTCGGACTGCCAGTTCTCGAACGTGTCGCGGGACATCTCGACGAGGTAGCCGTAGCCGTCGGGGGTCTGGCCGTGCTGGGTGGCCTCGTCCTGATAGGCGTACCAGCCGAACAGCCAGTGCAACGCCAGCGAGACGAGGAAGAAGCCGACCGTCAGCCACGCATAGGCATATTTCCTGAAGAAGCCGGGTTTGTTCATGGCGCACTCCATCCAACCTTTCGGAGGCGCAACGTTGCGGCTGACGAGGCTGTTCCCCGGGGGTGTTGGGGCCCGGAACTGCAAAAGCCGCCGGGGGAGGCCGGCGGCTCGCAAGTCCTTGGCGGAGGCGCCGTCCTAGATCAGGACGGTGCCCACCACGAGGATCTGCGCGGCGAGAGCCACGAGGCTTGCCGCGGTATTTTCAATGACGCGCATTTCAATCCTCCGTTGCGGGAGATTGCACTCCCAAATGGGAGATAGGCGCGTGCGCAGCTATTCTCAACCGCATTGGTAGACATTTTTTTCGCGACCGCTTCTCTACCCCTGCGTCGGCCGCTATTGCGGGCCATGGCCAAAGCCCGCGCCGATCAACTGCTCGTCGAGCGTGGCCTGGTGGAAAGCCGGGCCCGGGCGCAGGCGCTGATCCTCGCCGGCCTGGTCTTCTCGGGCGAGCGGCGGATCGACAAAGCCGGGCAGGCGCTCGAGCTGGACGCGGCGCTGGCGGTGCGGGGCAGGGACCATCCGTGGGTGTCGCGCGGCGGGATCAAGCTCGCCCATGCTCTCGACCATTTCGGCTGGGACCCGGCGGGGGCGGTGGCGCTCGACGTCGGCTCGTCCACCGGCGGCTTCACCGACGTGCTTCTGCAGCGCGGCGCCGCCAGGGTGTTCGCGGTCGATTCGGGGACCAATCAGCTCGCCTGGAAGCTTCGGCAGGATCCTCGCGTGGCGGTCCACGAGCAGACCAACGCCCGCCACCTGACGGCGGACATCATCGACAGCCCGGTCGATCTGATCACGTGCGACGCGAGCTTCATCTCGCTCGCCAAGGTGCTCGATACCGCGCTCGGCTTCGCCAGGCCGGGGGGCCGGCTGGTGGCGCTGGTGAAGCCCCAGTTCGAGGCGGAACGGGAAGAAATCGGGAAGAAAGGGGTGGTTAGCGACCCGCAGGTTCACGCGAGAGTCATTCGAGCGGCGCAACTGTGGCTCGAAGAGCGCGGTTGGAACGTTGTCGGGGTTGTCGAAAGCCCGATCACCGGACCGGAAGGGAACAAAGAGTTTCTACTCGCTGCACAGCGCGCTTGACAGGCGGAAGGCGGCACGCCAGCCGCGCCGCGGTGCGCACGTTAACACTTTCGCTGTCGCTCCCTTTGCTCCTGCTTGCCGCTTGCGGCGGCGGGGACGCGAAGGAGCGCGAGCGGCCGCCGCCCCTGGTCACCGCGGCGCCGGCGGCGACGACTCGATTCGTCGAGCGGATCGAAGCGGTCGGCACCGCCCGCGCCAACGAGCAGGTCACCCTGACCGCGCCGGTGACGGAGCGGATCGTCAGCATCAATTTCAACGACGGCCAATTTGTCACCCGCGGCCAGACCCTCGCCACCCTCGCGACCGGGCAGGAGGCCGCGCAGCTCGCCGAGGCGAACGCGGTCCAGCGCCAGGCCGGCCGCCAATTGAGCCGCCTCCAGCAGCTTCGCGAGCGCGGCTTCGCGACCGTCAGCGCGGTCGATCAGCAGGCCGCGCTCGCGGGGGCGGCACGCGCCCAGGCCTCCGAAGCGCAGGCCTCGATCGCCGATCGCATCATCAGGGCGCCGTTCGCCGGCTATGTATCTCTCCGCAACATCTCCGCGGGCGCGGTGGTGACCGCCGGCACCGAGATCGCCACGATCAGCGACATCTCGCGGATCAAGCTCGATTTCACGGTGCCCGAGACCCTGCTCTCGGCGATCGCCCCGGGCCAGCCGATCGAGGCGCGCGCCCCGGCCTATCCGGACCAGCCGTTCAGGGGCACGATCGACACGATCGATCCGGTGCTCAATCCCGAGACCCGCGCCGTCACCGTGCGCGCCGTCATGCCCAACCCCGGCGGCAAGCTGAAGCCGGGGATGCTGCTGACGGTGGCGATCGAATCCTCGGCTCGGATGGCCCCGGCGGTTCCGGAGCTTGCGATCATCGGCGAGGGCGCCAACAGCTTCGTCTACGTGCTCGAAAACGGCGTCGCCAAGCGCACCCCGGTCAAGGCCGGCCTGCGGCAGAACGGGATGGTCGAGATCGCCGAGGGCCTCCGCCCCGGCACCCGGGTGGTGACCGAGGGCGTCGTCAAGCTCACCGACGGGCAGCGCGTCCGCACGGCCGGAGCGCAGAATGCGCGACGGCGGCCCGCCGCGGCCGGCTCGGGAGGATAGGCCTTGATCCTGTCCGACGTCTCGGTCCGGCGGCCGGTGTTCGCGGCGGTGGTCGCGATCCTGCTGGTGCTGGTCGGGATCGTTGCCTTCCTCGGCCTCTCGGTCCGCGAATATCCCGACACCGATCCGCCGATCGTCTCGGTCCAGACCGCCTATATCGGCGCGGCCGCGAGCGTGATCGAGGCGCGCATCACCCAGCCGCTCGAGGAAGCGCTGTCGGGCATTGAGGGGATCCAGACCATCACCTCGCGCTCGCGCGACGGCAACAGCGCCATCTCGATCGAGTTCGCGCCGGGCCGCGACGTCGATTCCGCCGCCAACGACGTTCGCGACAGGATCGGCGGCGTCACCGAGGATCTGCCCGAAGAAGCGCTGGCGCCGGAGGTCCGCAAGGTCGATGCCGACGCGTCGCCGATCCTGTTCCTGGTGATCTCACGCCCCGGCTGGACCCGGCTCGAGCTCAGCGACTACGTCGACCGCAACATCGTCGATCGCTTCGCGGTTATCGACGGAGTCGCCCGGGTGTTCGTCGGCGGCGAGGCGCGGCAGTCGATGCGGGTCTGGCTGCAGCCCACCAAGCTGGCAGCTTTCCGGCTCACGCCCGGCGATGTCGAGAACGCCCTGCGCTCGCAGAATGTCGAGCTTCCGGCGGGCCGGCTCGAATCCTCCGGGCAGAACCAGACCCTGCGCGTCCAGCGCCCCTTTTCCAGCCCGGCCGATTTCGCCCAGCTCATCGTCGGCCGGGGCGAGGACGGCTATCTCGTCCGGCTGGCGGACGTTGCCCGGATCGAGATCGGGGCGGAAAATCCCTATCAGCAGTTCCGGCTGAACGGCGGGCAGGGCGTGGGGCTCGGCATCGTCCGGCAGTCCGGCGCCAACACGCTGGCGGTCGCCGAGGCGGCCAAGCAGCGGATGGAGGAGATCAGGCCCGAGCTGCCCGAAGGCATGACGATCGGCGTCGGATCGGACGATTCCCTGTTCATCGGCGAATCGATCAAGCGGGTCTGGATCACCCTGGCCGAGGCGGCCGTGCTGGTCGTCGCCGTGATCTTCCTGTTCCTTGGCTCGATGCGGGCGACGTTGATCCCTGCCGTGACGGTGCCGATCTGCCTGTTGAGCGCCTTCACTGTGCTGTGGCTGTTCGGCTTCTCGATCAATCTCCTCACCCTGCTCGCTTTGGTGCTTGCGATCGGCCTGGTCGTGGACGACGCCATCGTCGTCCTGGAGAACGTCTATCACCGCATCGAGCAGGGCGAGCCGCCGCTCGTCGCCGCCTATGAGGGCACGCGTCAGGTCGGCTTCGCCGTCGTTTCGACGACGCTCGTCGTCTGCGCGGTGTTCGTGCCGGTGATGTTCCTCGCCGGCCAGACCGGCCTCTTGTTCCGCGAGCTTGCGGTGGCGATGATCGGCGCCATCGCCTTTTCCGGCTTCATCGCGCTGACGCTCGTGCCGATGCTCTGCTCAAAGCTCCTCAGGCACGAAAATCGCGGCCGCCTCACTTCCTGGGTGGACGAAAAGTTCCAGCGGCTCGAGGCCGCGTACAGCCGCCGCCTCTCCGCCTCGATCGCCAGGCCGCTCGTGCCGCTGGCCGTCACCGGCGCTTTGTTCGCCGCGGCGGCCCTGGCGTTCATGACGATCGAGAGCGAGCTGGTCCCGGCCGAGGATGTGGGCGTTCTTTCCGCCAACATCACCGCTCCGGAGGGCACCGGCTTCGCGCAGATGGACCGCTATGTCCTTCGCGCCCAGGAATCGCTGCTGCCGCTGCTGAAGGGCGAAGACACCCCCATCCGCACGATCATCTCGCGCACCCCCGGCGGATTCGGCTCGAGCGACGACTTCAATTCCGGCTCGTTCATCGTCTTCCTGAAGAATTGGGGCGAGCGCGAGGAGACGACGCAGGAGGTGGCGCAGCGGATCAACCGACTGCTGGCGCAGCAGCCGGCGGTGCGTGGCAACGCCCAGGTCCGCACGTCGCTCGGGCGCGGGCGCGGCCAGCCGATCGGCTTCGTCATCGCCGGCCCGACCTATGAGGGCCTCGTCGCCGCCCGCGACCGCATCCTCGCGGCCGCGCGCGACAATCCCGGCATCGTCAACCTCGATTCCGATTATAAAGAGAGCAAGCCGCAGCTGAACATCGCCGTCAACACCACCCGCGCCGGCGATCTCGGCGTGTCGGTCAACGACGTCAGCCAGGCGATGCAGACCCTGCTCGGCTCGCGCCGGGTCTCGACCTATATCGACCGCGGCGAGGAATATCGCGTGATCGTCCAGGCCGACGCCCAGGGGCGCTCGACCGTCACCGATCTGGGCTCGATCTACGTGCGCAGCCGCACCGGCGCGCTGATCCCGCTTTCAAGCCTCGTCGACGTCTCCGACGTGGCGGGTCCGCGCGATCTCGGTCGCTACAACAAGCTTCGCGCGATCACGCTCGAGGGCGGCCTGGCCGAAGGCTATTCGCTCGGCGAGGCGCTGACCTTCCTCGAGGAGCAGGCGCGCCAGTCGCCGGAGATCACCGCCGTTGGCTATCGCGGCGAGAGCCAGTCGTTCCGCGAGACGGGCGGCTCGATCGTGCTGATCTTCCTGCTCACCATCCTGGTCGTCTACCTGGTGCTCGCCGCGCAGTTCGAAAGCTTCGTCCATCCCGGGGTGATCATCACCACCGTGCCGCTGGCGGTGGCGGGCGGAGTGATCGGAATCGCGGTCACCGGCGGGTCGCTCAACCTCTACAGCCAGATCGGCATCGTCATGCTGGTCGGCCTCGCCGCCAAGAACGGCATCCTGATCGTCGAATTCGCCAACCAGCTTCGCGACGCCGGCAAGAGCATCGGCGATGCCATCCGCGAGGCGGCCGCGCGGCGGCTTAGGCCGATCCTGATGACCTCGATCGCGACCGTGGCGGGCGCCGTTCCGCTCGTCATCAGCGGCGGCGCGGGCGGCGCCGCGCGCGCCTCGATCGGCGTGGTCATCGTGTTCGGCGTCTCGATCGCCACCGTCATCACCCTGTTCCTGATTCCCATTCTCTACGCCCGGCTTGCGCGCTACACGGGCTCGCCTCAGGCGGTTAGCCGCAAGCTGGAGGCTCAATTGGCGCAAGGCGCGCCCAGTCCGCTGCCGGCTGAGTGAGGGAGACCCGATGACCGCTATCGCTTCGAAGGCGCAGCTGCGCATGTCGTACCTGCGCGGGGCGCTGGTGACGGTGCCGCTGATCCTGCTGCTCGGCACCTTGTCCGGCCGGATCGCGAACTCCGGCTACGGCAACCCCTGGTTCGCGGCGCTGGTGAAGCCGGAGATGATGCCGGAAGGCTGGGTTTTCGGCGCGGCCTGGACGTCGCTCTACATCCTGCTGGGGCTCGCGCTGGCGATGGTGCTCCACGCCCGCGGCGCCCGCGGCCGCGGCCTCGCCATCACCCTGTTCTTGGCGCAGCTCCTGCTCAACTACGCCTGGTCGCCGATCTTCTTCGGAATGCACCAGGTGCGCACCGCCTTGGTCGTGATCCTGCTGATGCTGGCGCTGGCGGCGGCGACCGCAATCCTGTTCGCCCGGATCCGCAAGACCGCCGCCTTGCTGATGCTCCCCTATCTCGCCTGGCTGTGCTTCGCGGCGCTGCTCAACTGGCAGATCATCCAGTTGAACCCAGACGCCGAAACCCTTGTGCCGGGCGGGGCCGCCACCGATATCGCCCTTTGAGCAACTACAAGGAGGGCGCGATGCAGTCCGAAAATCGCTTGTTCGACGATTTCGTCAAGGTGCTGAACGGCGCCGCCGGCACCTTCGCCGGAATGACCCGCGAGGCCGAGTCCGGCTTCCGCGAGCGCGCGCGCGAGTGGATCGGCGGCCTGGACATGGTCGGAAGGGACGAATTCGAGGCGGTGAAGGCGATCGCCGTCGCGGCGCGCGAGGAGAACCAGGCGCTCAAGGCGCGGCTCGACGCGCTGGAAGGGGGCTCCGCTCCGGCCGCCGCGCCGAGCGCCCGCAAGGGTTCCGCCGCGGCTCCCGGAATCGCCGACTAATCCACAGATTTCTGAGCTTTACGCTCGCGTCACTCTTGCGCTCCGGCGGGCTCCGGGGCACGCTTTGTTCCAGTTACGGGGGGCACTGAATTGGCTATCGGAGCTGACGAGTACGAGCTGGAGCGCGAGACCAGCGCGCCGATCGACATGCTTGAAAATTATTTCAACGCCCACGGCTGGGCGTATGAGCGCAGCGGCGAGGAGGAGATCGTCGCCAACTTCCAGGGCAGCTGGGCGCAGTATGAGCTTCGCGCGATCTGGCGCGAGGACGACAACGTGCTCCAGTTCCTGGCGCTTCCCGACATCCGAGTGGCCAGCGACAAGCGCGCTGCCACCTACGAGACGATCGGCCTCATCAACGAGCAGCTCTGGCTCGGCCATTTCGAATTGTGGGCGAGCTCCGGC
This sequence comes from Allosphingosinicella sp., assembly GCA_036402575.1. Taxonomy (GTDB): domain Bacteria; phylum Pseudomonadota; class Alphaproteobacteria; order Sphingomonadales; family Sphingomonadaceae; genus Allosphingosinicella. The sequence goes on from DASWSP010000120.1 coordinate 88,449, forward strand.
CTGGTCCTGTTCCGCCACGCCGCCCTGCTCGAAGGCGAGGAGGGCGGGGTGCTTACGCTCCAGCAGGCCGAGACCCTGGTCGAAGCCGCGATCGAGGAGTGCGAGCGCTTCTACCCGGTCTTCCAGTTCGTGCTGTGGGCCGACAAGACCCCCCAGGAAGCCATCGCCGCCGCGCTGATCGAGACCCAGGGCGAGGCCTAGTCCGCCTCGCCGCGCGCGCGGAACAGGTTGCATCGCCGCTGCGCTCCCCGCAATGACCGGTGCGATGAACCTACCCGGGCCCCTCTGGCTGATCGGCTGCGGCAACATGGCCGGCGCGATGCTCGATCGGTGGCTCGAGGCGGGCCTGGACCCGCGCCAGGTGAGCGTCGTGCGCCCGAGCGGCCGTGCGGTCGCAAGCGGCGTCCGGGTCCTCACCGCTCTGCCCGAAGACGAGGTCCCGGCGCTCGTCCTGCTCGGAGTCAAGCCGCAGAAGCTCGATGAAGTCGCGCCCGGCCTCGCGCCGGCGCTTCGGCCGGAGACGATCCTGGTCTCGATCCTGGCCGGCGTCGAGCAGGCGACGCTGCGCGACCGCTTCCCCACCCCTCGAACGATCGTCCGGGCGATGCCCAACACGCCCGTGCGGCTCGGCAAGGGCGTGGTCGGGCTCTACGGCGACATCCTCGACGAAGCCCCCCGCGCCCACGTCGCCACCCTCCTCGGCCCGCTCGGCCTCGTCGAATGGTTCGCGGACGAGCCGAGTTTCCAGCTCGCCGGCCACCTGACCGGCGCCGGCCCGGCCTTCCTGTTCCGCTTCATCGACGCGCTCGCCGCCGCCGGCGCGCAGCTGGGCCTTGCGCCCGACCAGTCGGCGCGCCTCGCCCTATCGATGGTGGAAGGCGCCGCCGCCCTCGCCGCCGCGGCCGATGCGGCGCCGGCCGAGCTGGCGCGCCGCGTCGCCAGTCCCGGCGGCACCACCGAGGCCGGGCTGAAGGTGCTGGATTCGCAACCGGGGCTTCGCGAGCTCGTGCTGCGCACGCTCGACGCGGCGCGCAGGAGAGGGGCGGAGATGGGGGAGGCGGCAAGGGAGCGGCGGCCAAGTTGACCGACCGCACGGGCGACCTTATCGGCTTCCTTTCCCTTCACCTAGAGACCCACCGATGACCGAAGAGCGCAGCTATGACGACCGCGATGGCCTGATCTGGCTGGATGGCAAGCTCGTGCCCTGGCGCGAGGCCAACGTGCACGTCCTCACCCATGCGCTCCATTACGCCTCTTCGGTGTTCGAGGGGCAGAAGGCGTACCGTGGCGAGATCTTCAAGCTCAGCGAGCATAGCGCTCGGCTGCGGCGCAGCGCGGAGCTGCTCGGCTTCGAGATTCCGTGGAGCGTCGAGCAGATCGACGAGGCGTGCCGCGAGGTGCTCGAGGCCAACGGGCTCGAGGACGCCTATATGCGCCCGCTCGCCTGGCGCGGCTCGGAGCAGATGGGGGTGTCGGCGCAAGGCTCGAAGATCCATCTCGCGATCGCCGCCTGGTCCTGGGGCGCCTATTTCGGCGAGGAGGCGATCCGCAAGGGGCTGCGGCTCGATATCGCCCAGTACCGCCGGCCGGCGCCGTACACCGCGCCGACCGCGTCCAAGGCGGCGGGCCTCTACATGATCTGCACGCTGTCGCGGCACCAGGCGCAGGCCAAGGGGCTCGACGACGCGCTGATGTTCGACTGGCGCGGGCAGGTGGCCGAGGCGACGGGGGCAAACGCCTTCTTCGTGCGCGACGGAGCGCTGCACACGCCGACGCCCGACTGCTTCCTCGACGGCATAACCCGGCGCACGGTGATCGAGCTGGCGCGGCGGCGCGGCATCGAGGTGGTCGAGCGGGCGATCTGGCCCGAGGAACTGGAGGGCTTCGAGCAGTTCTTCCTGACCGGCAGCGCCGCCGAGGTGACCCCGGTCGCCTCCGCGGGTCCGTGGAATTTCGAGGTCGGCGAGCTGTCGATGCAGCTTCGCCGCGATTATCTGGACCTGGTCAACCGCCGCACCAACGCTTAGCTCTTTCACTCAGCCGGGGCCGGCGATAAGGCCGCGCGTGCTGCTGGGGCGTCGCCAAGTGGTAAGGCACCGGTTTTTGGTACCGGCATTCGCAGGTTCGAATCCTGCCGCCCCAGCCAACGAATTCTCAGCTTCTATCGGTGATATTCTGGCGGGCCGATGGAGGACCGCGGCCTGCCGTCGAACTGGAGGCTCGTTCTTCCGCTCTACGGGCTGGGGGCGTCCGGCTGGCGGTCGGGGTGGGCTTGGATGAACGCTTCGAGCGTTGCGCAATGCGCGTCGATGGCGAGGATATGCGGATAGGGGGCGAGGTCGACGTTGAAACGCCGGGCGCTGTAGACCTGGGGGATCAGGTAGCAGTCGGCCAGCGACGGTGTGTCGCCGTGGCAGAAGCGCTCCGATCCGACCCGCGCCAGCATTGCCTCGAGCGCCGAAAAGCCGCTTTCGATCCAGGTCGTGCACCAGGCCAGGACCGCAGCCTCATCGAAGCCGTGGGTCTGGCGAAGGCGCGTCAGGACGCGCAGATTGTTCAGCGGGTGGATGTCGCAGCCGACCAATGCAGCCATGGCCCGAACCCGCTGGCGGGCGGCGGGCTGCACCGGCAGCAGCGGAGGATCGGGGTAGACCTCCTCCAGCCACTCGAGGATCGCGGGCGACTGCACCATCGCGCCGCCCCCGTCTTCGAGCGTTGGAACGAGCCCCTGCGGGTTCAGCCGCAGGTAGCTGGCCTCGCGATGGCCCTGGTTCGGCAGCGAGACCGGCCGGCGATCATAGTCGATCCCCTTGAGGTTGAGCGCGATCCGCAACCGGTGCGACGTGCCGCTCCTGAAGAAGTCGTGGAGGATCATTCCGCCCTGCCGGAGATGGCGAGCCGAATCTCGCCGAGGCCGTCAATCCCGGCAACCACTTCGTCGCCGGGGACGATCGCCCCTACGCCTTCGGGCGTGCCGGTGTAGATGAGGTCGCCCGGCTGCAGCTCGAAGGAGCGCGAGAGGATCGCGATCGTGTCCGCGACCGACCAGATGAGATGGGCGATCGTCGAATCCTGGCGGATGGCGCCGTTGACGCTGAGCCAGATCCGCGCCTTGCCGATGTCGCCGCACTGATCGACCGGCACGATCTCGCCGATCTGGGCCGACCGGTCGAACGCCTTGCCGATGTCCCAGGGACGCCCCTTCTCGCGCATCTCCATCTGGCGGTCGCGCCGGGTGAGGTCGTTGCCGACGGCATAGCCGAACACATGTCCGAGGGCCTGCTCGGCAGGGATGTCCCGCCCGCCGGTGGCCAAGGCGGCGACCAGCTCGACCTCATAATGGAAATTGTCCGTGTCTGGCGGATAGGGGATGGTGGCAACGCCGCCGACGATCGCATCGGCCGGCTTGGTGAAGAAAAAGGGCGGCTCGCGGTCCGGGTCGAACCCCATCTCGCGGGCATGGGCGGCATAGTTGCGCCCCACGCAGTAGATGCGGCGCACCGGGAATCTTTCACCGCGGCTGCGGATCGGGACGGAAGGCACTTCGGGGGGATCGAACAGATAGGCCAAGTGATTGCTCCCGGGTTTGGAAAAGGCGTCGGAGCGGCGCCGGCCGGTCACTGCCGTGCCGCACGCCGGGCGAGTGCTTGCTCGACGAAGTCGAGCCGGTCGTTGCCCCACCAGAACTCGCCGTCGAGGATCATCGTTGGCACGCCGAAGACTCCGGCTTCGTGCGCCGAGTCGGTGGAGCGCTGGTAAAGTTGCTCGGCCAGCGGCGAGTCGATCGCGCCGAGGAAGGCGTCGCCGTCCCAGCCGAGCTCGGCGGCGACTCCGCGGAGGAGATCGTCCGAGCCCATGTCTCCCCCCTCGCCCCAGATCATGTTCCAGGTGGTGCGCACATAGGCCGTGGCGGCGCCGCGCTCGACGGCGTGGAAGAAGCCGCGATTGGCGCGATGTGAACCGTAGCCGGCCGGGGGGCGGAACGGCAGGGCGTAGCGCTCGGCCCACCGCGCCAGATCGGCCCGCGCCCATTTGAGCTTGAGCGGCATCGTTCGGGTCGGCGGGGCGGTGTTGCCGGCCCGCGCCTTGAGCTGCTCGAGGTTGACGATCCGATAGTCGAGCCGCGCGTCGTAACGCGCGCACAGATCGGTGAGCCGGTCATGGGCGAGATAGGCGTATGGGCTCACAAAGTCGAAATAGAAGCTGACCGCGCCCTGTCCACCCGTCTCGCTCATGCGGCGGCCGACGAGCGGTAGGTCCGCGCCAGCTCGGCCCAGGCGCGGCCGGACTGCCGGGCCCCTTCCAGGAACGGTTCCGGCACGAGATGGTAGGGCGGGCGCGGCGGCCCCGGCCTCAGCCAGCCGGCGGCGTCCATCCGCGCCTTCTCGAGGCCGATATTGTACTTCGAGAATTCCGAGAACAGGCCGTTCGGGAACAAAGTCCGGAGCGTGGCCGCAATCTCGTCCGTCACCTGCTTGGCCGACTTCCAGTCGCCGCTCGCCTTCGCGCCGGCGATCTCGTCGCGCAGCCGGATCGCCACCTCGGGCCCGCAGGCGGCGCCCGTCGACCAGAAGGCGGTCGACTGGTCGGGATCGATCCGCGCCGCCCCGTAATAGTTCACGTCGTTGACCATCAGCCGGATCCGGCCCTTCACCAGCCGAAGGTCGGCGACGAGGTTGGCGATGCCCAGATATTTGGCGGTGATCACCTGGGGGATCTCGGCGACCTGCGCCCAGAAGGGCCGCGGGAAATCGTATTTGAACGCCTCGGGATTGGCATAGATCGCGATCGCGAGGTCGGGCACCGCCTCGGCGACGTCGCGGTAGAACTGCACCGCGGTCGGAGTGTCGGGCTGGCACCACATCGGCAGGCCGAGCATCGTCCCGTCGACGCCCAGGTCGAGCGACTCCCGCATCTCCTCCACCGTTTCACGGGTGCTGAGCGTCGTCGCGCCGCCGAAGAACGGGATCCGGCCCCGCACCGTCTCGACGACGGCACCGAGGAAGGCCTTCTTTTCCGCGCGCGTCAGGGTCGCGCCCTCGCCGAAGGTGCCCAGGCTCAAGATCCCGTCCACGCCGGAAGCGACCAGTGCCTCCACGGCGCGCACCGTCTCGTCGAGGTCGACCGTGTCGGTCGATCGCCAGTCGCTCGCGTCGGGCCTGGCCGGCGTGGGAACGATCGCCCACGCGCCTTTCACGTCGTCCATCGTCAGCCGAGTGCGACCCATCCTCAATACCCTCCCTAGACGCCGGCACCGCCGGCCATGTCCGCTCCTATCTGGCGGCCAGCCATCGAGCCAACGCATAGCCTGCATGGCCGGCATGGGCAGATTGGATCGATTGGACGACCTGCCGCCGCTGCGTCCGAGCGGCCTTGTATCGTCGACAGCCGCTTCGCGCGGGGCTCCGGCCCATGAACAAACTCGCTGCGCCCCCGCCAGCATCATGACAGCCGTCGATGCTGCCCATGCGAACAATCGCTTTCCCACGGCCTGCGCCCAAACCTAGCAAAGCTTCGAAGGCGCCGTTGCGCGGAGGGTCCGTTGTCGAAGCATGGAGTGGAGAAGGCGCTGTTCCAGCTCTCCAACGATCCCGCGGCCGTCCAGGATTATCTCGCGGAGCCCGCGGCCTTCCTGGGCCGGTTCAACCTCGAAGCCGACGAGCGCGATCTGCTCGAGCAGATGAACGTCGAGGGCCTCGCGGCGCGGCGGCTCAACTGGATGCTGCTGATGGGCGCCTACCAGGCGATCCACGGCCGCGCGAAGAACGGCGAATATCTTCAGCGGATCAGCGGCTTCCGCAGCCCGTCCGCAAAGGGAGAGGCATGATGGCGCAAATGGTGGGCGGATTCCTGATCCCGCACGTGCCCCTCATCGCGGCCCGGCCCGACGCTCCGCCGCAGGAGAAAAGCGCGCGGGTCCATGCGGCGTTCCGCGAGGTCACCCGGCGGCTCGCCGAGCTCGAAGTCGATACGATCATCAATATCGGCGACGATCATTGCGGCCTCTTCTCGCCGTCCTGCGTGCCGCAATGCCTGATCGCGATGGGCGACGTCGACGGGCCGATGGAGAATTGGCTCGGGATGGAGCGGCGGCCGCTGGCGACCAACCAGCCGCTGGCCGAGCATATCTACGCGCGCGGAATCGACGACGGCGTGACATGGGCGTTCGCGAGCAGCCTGACCGTCGACCATGCGACGATGATCCCCTTTGCCTATTGCTACGAGGCGCTGGCGGGGGTGCGGATCATCCCGGTCTATCTCAACGAAGCGGTCGAGCCGTACATCTCCAATCGCGCCGCTCGGCGGGTCGGCGCCAGCATCCGCGCCGCGGTCGACAGCTGGAGCGGAAGCGAGCGCGTCGCCATCGTCGGCACCGGCGGCATCAGCCACTGGGTCGGAATGGCCGACATGGGCCGGACCAACGAGGCGTTCGACCGCGGCGTCATCTCGCTGGTCGAGGAGGGGGACCTCGACGGTCTCGCGGCGCTCGAAGACTCGACGATCCTCGCCGACGGCGGCAACGGCGCGCTCGAGATCAAGAGTTGGATCTGCGCGATGGCGGCGATGCCGAACGGGCGCGGCCGGCTGATCGCCTATGAGAACGTGCCCGAGTGGATCACCGGCCTCGGCTTCGCCGAGCTGCAGGCGGCCTGAATGTTGAAGGACCGCAACCAGGATTTCGCGGGCAAGGCGGCCGTCATCACCGCCGCGGCGACCGGCATCGGCCGCGAGATCGCGCTCGGCTGGGTCCGGCGCGGCGGCGCGGTCCACGTCAGCGATCGCAACGCCGAGGCGCTGGCGGCGCTCGAGGCGGAGCTGTCGCAGATCGGGCCCGGAGTGATCGCCGAGCCGGTGGACGTCCACGATTCGAACGCGCTTCGCGACGCGGTCACCTCGGCCGAGAAGGCTTTCGGCGGCCTCGACACCCTCTTCAACGTCGCCGGCGGCAATCTGCCCCGCAACATCGAGGAGATATCCGAGGACGAATGGTTCCGGGTGGTCGACCTCAACCTGACCTCGGTCTTCCGCGCGAGCCGCGCCGCTTTGCCGCTGCTGCGGCGGCGCGGCGGCGGCTCGATCGTCAACATCGCTTCGGTCGCGGGTGTGATGGCCGAGAATCGCTGCAGCGCCTACACCGCGAGCAAGGGCGCGGTCGTGATGCTGACGCGCAACATGGCGATGGACTTCGCGCGCGACAACATCCGCGTGAACGCCGTCTGCCCGGGTTCGACCTCGACGCCGCGCACGCAAAGCTATTGGGCATCCTCGCCGACCGGCGACAGCGAGCTTGCGCCGTTCATTCCGATGAAGCGGTCGGCCGACGCGCGCGAGATCGCCGATCCCGCGCTGTTCCTCGCCTCCGAGGAAGCCTCCTACATCACCGGCATTTCGCTCATCGTGGACGGAGGTCTGGTCGCAGGATTCCGCGTCCCCACCTTCGACCGCATTTGACCTTGGGGATATCCATGCAGAACCTAGCCTCTCCTCCCGACCTCCAGTGGCCGCGCAAGCTGAGCGAGATTCCCAAGGCGGTTTTCCACCGCGAAGACGTCTATGAGGCCGAGCTCGACCGGATATTCCGGGGCGAGGAGTGGCATCCGCTTGCGCACCTGGCGGAGATCCCCGCGCCGGGCGACTATAAGACGACCCATATCGGCAGTTCGCCGGTGCTGGTCGTCCACGGCAGCGACGGCGTGGTGCGGACGTTCGAGAACAGCTGCACGCACCGCGGGACGCAGCTCGCGACCTGCCCCAGGGGCAATGCCGCGAAGATCGAATGCCCTTACCATCGCTGGAATTTCTCCAACACGGGCGAGCTGCTCGGGACGCCGGGGCGGGCGGATTTCCCCAAGGACTTCAACCCCCGCGACTATGCGCTTCGGGAGGTGCGGTCCGTGATCCGCAGCGGCCTGGTGTTCGCGACCTACAGCGCCACCGTTCCGGACATCGATGAGTATCTCGGCTCCGCCGCAGCCAGCGTCTCGCAGGTCCTGGGCGAGGAGCCGCTCGAGCTGCTCGGCTACCAGAAGGTCAGCTTCGCCACCAACTGGAAGGAATATGCCGACAACGAGGGCTATCACGCGCCGTTGCTCCACAGCGCCTTCGTGATGCTGCGCTGGAAGGGCGGGCAGGGATCCCAGCTCATGACGGATCGCGCCCACAAGGTGATCCGCACCGATCTCACCGTCCCGCCGGAGGGCTTCCTGGCGGATCACTCGCTGATCGATGCGCGCGACCCGAATTGCTCGCCGCAGTCGGTGATCGTGTCGCTGTTCCCCGTCACGATCATATTGAAGCATCTCGACGTGATCTCGGTCCGCTACGCCTTTCCGCGCTCCGCGCACGAGACCGAGGTCCATTACGCCTATTTCGCGCGCGCGGACGACAGCGAGGAGCTCAAGCGCCACCGGCTCCGCCAGTCGGCGAACCTGCTCGGGCCGAGCGGCCTCATCACGCTCGAGGACGGCGCGGTCTTCAACCGCCTGCATGTCGGATCGCGCACCAGCGGCTCCGTCGAATTCCAGAAGGGCGTGACGGACGCGCAGGCCGTTCCGACCGACTTCTCGCACACCGACGAGGCCGGCAACCTCGTGCGCTGGGAACATTATCGCAAGGCTATGGGGTTCACCCGATGATCGATGCTGCCGACCTGATCCGGGCCGACGCGCTCCAGGCCGAATATGCCGGCGCGCTCGACCGGCGCGACATGAATGGCTGGCTCGAATGCTTCGACAGCCAGGGCAGCTATATCTGCACCACGCTCGAGAACGTCTCGCAGGGGCTGGCCCTGCCGATGATGATGGACGATTGCCATCAGCGGCTCCAAGACCGGGTCAAGTTCGTCTCGACCGTGTGGGCGGGCACCTTCGAGGACTATAATACCCGTCACTTCGTCCAGCGGGTGTCGTGCCTTCCGGCCCCGGGCGGACTCGTCACGATGACCAGCAACTTCCTGGTGACGTACACGACCGCCGCGGGAACGGCGCAGATCCTTGGCTCGGGAGTCTACGAGGACGAGATCGTCGTCGGACCCGGCCCCCTCCGCTTCCGCTCCAAGAAAGCGATCCTCGATGCTGCGATCGCGCCGCGCTATCTAGTCTACCCGATCTGAAGCGCGGCTCGGCCGGCCGGGCGAACCTCCCGCTCGCCCGGCCGGCACTCAATTTTCCCATGAACCCGCTCCCCAGGGGGAGCCGTAGCCGCGAGTGAATTGGACATGGCCAAGGTGAATTTCGTCGGCGCCGACGGGGTCGAGCGGCAGCTCGACATTGCTCCGGGCGTGAGCATCATGGAAGGTGGAGTCCATGGCGGCATCGAGGGCATCGTCGCCGAGTGCGGCGGATCGCTCGTCTGCGCCACCTGCCATGTCTATCTCGATCCGGCCTTTGCCGATGCCTTCGCCCCGGTCTCCCCGCTCGAGGACGCACTGCTCGACGGCGTGGCGAGCGCACGCACCGAACGCAGCCGGCTGAGCTGCCAGCTCGTCGTCACCGATGCGATGGAGGAGATCCTCGTCAGCCTTCCGGAGACGCAGGTCTGACGACCGGCCCCGTCCGGCTGCCGGTCGGGCCGCGCGCGTGAGCCGGGACGTCCCGCCCCGCGGGTCATTCCTCGCCATCGCCGCGCTCTCGCTCGGCACCGCGGTGACGGCGATCGACGGCCACATCGTCGCCCCCGCGCTGCCGACGCTGGCGCAGGATTTCGGAGTCGACCAGTCGACGTCGGTGTTGCTGGTGACTTCCTACCAGCTCGTCTTCCTGATGGCGCTGCTGCCTTTCTCGGCGCTCGGCGACCGGCTCGGCCACCTGCGGATCTACCGGATCGGCCAGGTCTCGTTCGCGCTTGCCTCTGGGCTTTGCTATTTCGCCGAGACCTTCAGCCACCTCCTCATCCTTCGGGCGGTCCAGGCGCTCGGCGCGGCCGCGTCGCTCAGCGTATCGGCGGCATTGATCAAGTCGGTCTACCCGCCGTCGCGGCTCGGGCGGGGGATGGGGGTGAACAGCACGATCGTGGCGGTCGGCACGGCGTCGGCGCCGCTGCTGGGCGCGCTGCTCCTGTCCGTCGGCCATTGGCGCTGGATGTTCGCCGCGGCCGCGCCCTTCGCCTTGCTGTCGCTGCTGTTCGGCCTGTCGATTCCGCGCTCGCCGCCCAGGAGCAAGAGCTTCGACCTGCTTGGCGCCGTCATCTGCGCATCGACCTTCGGGTTGCTCGGGGTCGGGCTCGGCAAAAGCGTCGAGGGGGGATCGGCGATGGCTGCGGCCGCGCTGATCGGCGCCGGCCTGCTTCTCGGCACTTTGTTCGTTCGTCGCGAGCTGGGCCGGGAGCGCCCGATCCTCCCGCTCGACCTGCTCCGAAAGCCCGATCTGGCGCTGTCGGTCGTCGCCACGCTGACGGCCTTCATGGCCGCCATGATGATGTTCGTGTCCCTGCCGTTCCGGCTCCAAAGCGATTACGGCTACTCGCCGGTCGAGCTGGGCGTGGTGATCGCCGCCTGGCCGCTGACGATGGTGGTGGTGGCGCCGATCGCCGGCGAATTGTCCGACCGCTTCTCGTCGGCCCGGCTGAGCGCGATCGGAATGATGTTCGCCGCCGCCGCGATCGCCTCCTTCGCCTTGCTGCCCGCCGATCCTCGCCTGGGCGAGATGGTGCTTCGGATGGCGCTTTGCGGCGCCGGCTTCGGACTTTTCTTCCCGCCCAACTCGCGGCTCATCCTGGCCTCCGCCCCGCCGGCGCGAAGCGCCTCGGCCGGCAGCCTCATCTCGACGGTGCGGCTGATCGGCCAGGCGCTGGGCGCGACCTTCGCCTCCGCCCTGCTGGCGCTGGGGCTCGGCACCGGCATCATTCCCGCGCTCGTGGCGGCCTCGCTGGCGGTTGCCGCGGCCCTCGTCAGCCTCGGCCGGGCGCGGGCGGGCGCGAGGGCGGCCTCACCGCCCTGAGTTAGGGGCGGGCAGGGGGCTGCTTATCGGCCGAGCTCGACGGGCTGTCCGTGCGGCGTATGCCGGTAGGCCTCCTGCCACTCATGCTTGCGGCCATCGAGCGCGTCCGGCGTGATCGATCCGAGGCCGCGGGCGGTGACGATCTTCTCGAGCGCCGCCAGCCAGGCTTCGTAATAATGGGTCCCGTCATCCTCCGGGCGCGCGGCGATCTCGGCGGCGAAGACCTCGGTCCATTCGGGCCAGGTGAACGCCCCGGCCTCGCGAAGGCTCACCGCGAGCGCGAAGGCCTGCGCCTGCCAGGCTTCCTCGAACACGATCTTCTCGGGATCGTAAGGCGACTGGAAGGCGCCGGCAGTCTCAGGCCCGCTCAAGATAGGGCTCCCACAGATCGAGATGGATGAAGTCGCGCGGGCTCGCGCTTTCGCCCCACAGCTCGGCCGCGCTGAACCGGACCGTGTAGAGATGCTGCGGATCCTCGCCCCGGAAATGCGCGGCCGAGTCCGGAAACACATGCGCGCCGTGCCAATGGACGACGATACCGGCCGCGCCGCGCGCATAACGCGGCAGCCGCGTATGGCCGGCGGGGTTGAGCCGCCTGGTACGGACCCGGCCCCCCACCTCGAAAACGGGCGCCTGGCCCAGCTCGCGCGCATATGTATTGCCCGGCGCGCTGAAGGCGGCGTCGACATTGGCGGCGGCAAGCCGCGGAGTCGCCTTGGGCGCCGCCGGATCGGCCTTGCCGGAGGCGAGCTCCTCGGGGGTCAGAGTGCCTTCCTTGACGAGCAGCGAGCACAGGGATTCGAACCACCGTTCATAATATTCGGTGACGAGGAAGCGGTCGCCGGGAAAGAGTTCGCGCTCGTGGCGCCGCCCGTCGATGTTCGCGCGGGTGGGGCAGAGCAGGTTGAGCGCGAGCGTCCGTCCCTCCCAGCCGTGGTGGAACACGGGCTCGTCCGCGACGGGCGCGACCGGCCCCAGGCCGTGCATGCCGCCGATGTCGTGGATGCCGTTCACAGCAATGCGGTCCCGATCATGCCGTTGCGGGTGACCAGCGCCGCGAGCTGCTCCTCGGCCAGGACGTCGGTTCCCTGGGGGCGCTCGGGGATGACGATGTAGCGGACCTCGGACGTCGAATCCCAGACGCGGATCTCGACATGCTCGGGCAGCGCCACTCCGAACTCCTCGAGCACGCCCCGGGGATCGATCACCGCGCGCGACCTGTAGGCCGCGGACTTGTACCAGGACGGCTGCAGGCCGAGCAGCGGCAGCGGGTAGCAGGAGCAGAGCGTGCAGACGACGAGGTTATGCACGTCGGGGCCGTTCTCGACCGCCACGATATGCTCGCCCATCCGGCCCGAATAGCCGAGCTCGGCCGCCGCCGCGGAGGCGTCGGCGAGCAGGCGATTCCTGAATTCCGGATCGGTCCAGGCGCGCGCCACGACGCGGGTGCCGTTGCGCGGCCCCACCTTATGCTCGAAATACTCGACCACGGCATCGACCGCCTCGGGGTCGATCAGGCCCTTCTCCACCAGCAGCGATTCGAGCGCCTTCACCCGCAGCGCCATGTCCGACGGCAGATCCTGGCTGTGATCGTGATCTTGGCCGTGATCGTGGCCGTGATCGTGATTGTGATCGTGATCGTGATGATGGTGGTCGGTCGTATTCATCAACGCTGAGATCCTTAGGGTCGGCCGGGTTCAAGCTTTGAGGACGCATTGGCGGGCCCGCGGCCGCGCAGGAGCCTGTCCGCCCAGAGACCGAACAGATAGCCGAGCGCCGCCCAGACGAGCGCATGCATGGCGATCGCGGCGATTCGGAAATCCCAGAGGACATCCGCCGGGAATCGCGGCGGGACCTCGTCGATCTGCGGAAGCATGGCAGCGGCGAGAAACATGGTCAGCGCATAGGCGGCGGCCGCGGCGAGCGCGGCGTCGAAGGCGGCGATTCGGCGGCTCAGCGCCAGGCCGAAATTCGCCGCGAAGACGAGGGCGCCGAGCGACAGCGCCAGCAGCGCGAAATGGCACGCCGTCCGGAAGCCGACGGTCTCGTGCTGGCCCACGGCCGGCGGGGTGGCCGGGTAGACCAGCGCCGGCACCAGCGCCAGCGACACGAAACCGCCGAGCGCGAGCGCGAAGGCGAGGCCGCGCGGCGAAATCCTGCCGACGCGGCCGTGGCAGAATGCGAAGCAGAGCGCGAAAAGTCCCCCGATCGCGGTGCCGTACATCAGCAGCGCCGTCAGCAGCCCGATCCCGCGCTGGGTGCCGCGGCTCACAAGCGGCAGCTCGGCCGTCATGGCGTGCGCTGAGCTGTGGGCGGCCTCGAAGGCGAGCGCGCGATCCACGGGCGGTTCACCGAAATGCTGCGCGAACAGCAGCGCCAGCAGAGCCGCGAGCGCGCCCGCGACCATTCCTCCGGCCAGCAGACGCTGAACCATCAGCCTGTGCTCCAGTCCCGCCGAAGCCTCGCCGCGCCGGGTCAATGGCAGGGAAAGCCGAGCAGATGGCGGCCGTCATGAACGAACTCGTGGACATACATCCCCGGGAACAGCGACAGCGCCCCTTGCTCGGTGCTCACGAAATAGAAAAGAACGGCGGCGATGACGGCGCCGAATATTGCGGAGGGGGCCAGCTCGCGGACGGGAATGGCGGCATCCGCGGAGAAGGAGCCGATGTCGCTACTGCCGATTGCTGTCGAATTCATGGACGGTTACTCTCCGCAATGCCGAACCTCGCCCATCGATCAGCCGTAATGCTTTCGTTGTCTTTGACCGCACCTGGCAACTTCATCTAAGGACAGGGCAATACCTGGTCGGGCCGCCCTTTCTCCGGTGCGAGAAACTAGGTGCTTTGGTCCGCGAGTCAAACGTCTCCATCGGAAAGCTGCATCATTGGCGACGAAGATCATCTTTCTGTGTCATGGTCCGACCCGCGCGATGCGCGAGGGGGCCTTTCCCGATCCGGACGAGGGGCTCGACGCCGGCGGAGCCCGCAAGGCAGTGGCGGCCGATCTCGGCGCGCTGCGGTTCGATCGGGCGGTGAGCAGCCCCGCCGCTGCCGCCCTCGAGACGGCGGCGGCCCTGGGGCTGGATGCCGCCCCGGACGAGGGCCTTCGCGACGCCCACCATGGCCGGTGGACGGGCAAGTCCATCACCGCGCTGCTGGAGATCGAGCCGCAGCTCGTGGCGGCCTGGCTGGCCGATCCGGGCGAGGGGGCTCCGGAAGGCGAGCCGCTCGCGGCGCTGGCGGTTCGGGTCGGCGAATGGATCGAGGGCTGGCGCGACGCCGACGCGCGCATCCTGGCGATCACCCATCCGGCCGTGATCAGGGCCGCGGTCGCCCATGTGCTGCAATGCCCGCCTTCGTCCTGCCTGCGCATCGACGTCGCGCCGCTGTCGCGGGCGGCGATCTCGTTCAACGGCGTCTGGCGGCTGCAGGAGCTGGGCGCGCCGCCGCTCTAGCCGATCCGCTGCTCGACTTCGGCCATCGTGCTGATGTCGGCGAAGAGCATGCCGAGGTTGATGAGCGACCAGGACTGGAGCTCGTCATTGTAGGTGGCGGTGCCGTCGGAGGTGAAGATCACCTTGTAGTTGAGCATCGCCGCGTCGCGTGCGGTGGATTCGCAGCAGGCATGGGTCGCGACGCCGGTCACGACCAAAGTGTCGATCCCGCGCGACTGGAGCATCTCGTGCAGGTCCGAGGAGGTCGTCGGCATGGCGCTGTAGCGATGCTTGTCGACGATGAGATCGCCCTCCCGCGCATCGACGGCAGGATGGAGCTCGTGCGTGGCCGATCCCTTGCGGAAGACATGCTTCGACGAGGCCAGCTTGGGCCGATGAAGCTCGAGCCAGTCGGGCAGCGCGAAGCGCGGATCGTCGCTGACGGTGTGGCGCAGGAAGACGATCGTGCCGCCGGCGGCGCGCAACCTGCCGGCAAGCGCGTTCACTCCGGGCACGATCGCGGTGGCGCCAGCGATTCCGAAGGGGCTGTCGGGTTCAAGGAAGCCGTTCTGCAGGTCGACGGCGATCAGAGCCGTGCGGCGCGGCTCGATGCTCGTGAACCCCCGCGACAGCGACAGACGCTCCTGGGCCCAGTTGGGGTAGCTGATCGTATGCATTTCGTCTCCTGCTGGCGCGGCGGGGAGGCTGCCGCGCCTCCCCGACCGCTCGCCGTCAGAACTTGAAGCCGACGGCGACGCCATAGGTCAACGGCGGAGCGCCGGCGCCCGTGTCGCCGGTGGGGCTGGGCGAGACATAAGCGTAATAGCGCTCGTCGAGCAGGTTGCGGGCGAATAGCCGGACCCGCCAGCTCTCGTCCGGCGCGGCAAACGAGATCTGCGTGTTGACGATATTGTAGGCGGGCTCGCGCAGGCGGTTTTCCGGATCCCAGTAGAAGCCGCTGTTGTGCGCCCAGGTCGCGGACAGCTCCAGCGTTCCGGCCGATCCGATGTCGACCGCATAATCGACGCCGACGCTGGTCGTGAACTTGGGCGTGTTGATGATGCGGTTGCCGGTCGCGTCGCCCAGCACCTGGGCATTGCCGCCGGCAGCCAGCGGCGTGAAGAACAGCGCGCGCGGGAAGCTGCTGTAGATGCCGTCGACATAGGAAGCGTTGGCGCGGAACTGGAGCCGCCCCTCGGCGATCGGAACGACATAGGTGATCTCAGCGTCCGCGCCGTCGATGTCGGCGGCGGCTGCGTTGAGCAGCACGATCGCGCCTTCCGGCGTGAGCGCGGTAAGCTGGATGTTCTTATAATCGTAGTGATAGGCGGCCAAATTGACCCTGAGGCTGCGGTCGAACAGGTCGGCCTTGAGGCCGACCTCGTAGGCGTCGAGCGTCTCCGGCTCGACGGCCGGCGAGAAGGGCGACGCCGTTCCGAAGGTGCCGCTCTTGAAGCCGCGGCTGATCGAGGCGTAGGCCATCACGTCCTGGGCGAGCTCCTGGTCGATCACGCCGCGCCAGGTAAGCTTGCCCCACGAGCGGTCCTTGGCCTCTTCCGGGAAGGTGTCGGTGGTGATCAGCACCGTTCCCACCGGAGCCGTGTTTCCGGCCGCGGCATATTGGACGGCCTCGATCTCACGCTCGTCGCGGGTGTAGCGCAGGCCCGCGGTAAGGCGGGTCGACGGGGTCAGCTCATAGGTGCCCTGCGCGAAGCCCGCGTAAGAATTCGTCCGCATCCGCGAATAGATGTCGTGGTTGAGCGGCGGCCGGACGCTTCGGGTGAAGAAGGGCCGGATGCCCGCATCGGAGAAGAAGTAGAACAGGCCGGCGGTGAGGTCGACCGTTCCGACCGAGCCGGTCAGCAGCACCTCCTGCTGGAACGTCTGCGACTGATCGCGGGTGATGATCGAGACGACCCGGAGCGGAGTCCCGTCTGAATCGAGGTTGCTGACGACGTCATAGTGGCGATAGGCGGTCGTCGACTGCAGCTCGAAATCGCCCAGCTCCTGCTCGATGCGCAAGCTGCCGCCATATTGCTCCTTGCGGGTGTAGGGCGGGGTCTCGGCGGTGTTGTCGTAGATGGTGCCGGCAAAGCCGCCGCCGCCGGTGACTCGCGCGCCCGGGACGACCTGCCGGGACGAACCGATGTCGCTGTAGCCGAGCGTGTAGTCGCCGGTGAGGGTGACGGTCGTCGCGCCGAATTCACCGAGCACCTTGGAGCGGAGCGCCAATTCCTCGTTCTTGTTGGTGTCGACGCCAAGGAAGGAGTTGTAGCCCCAGCCGTTGCCCTGGTTCACGTAATAGACGGCCAGGTCGGCCGCGACGCCCGAGGCGAGCCCGCCCGTGACGTAGCCGGTGCCGGTGAAGGTGTCGTAATTGCCGTAGCCGACCTCACCTTCGACCCCGAAATCCTCCGAGGGCTTGCGGGTGATGATGTTGATGAGCCCGCCGACCGCGTTGCGCCCGAACAGGGTGCCTTGCGGTCCGCGCAGCACTTCGACCCGCTCGACATTGTTGAGCGAGAAAACGTTGGCCGCCGCGATCGGGTAGAGAACGCCGTCGACATAGATGGCGGTGGCGCCCTCGTCGCCGGGATTGATGCTGAGCGAGCCGACGCCGCGAAGGAAGGGGACGATCGCCGAGCGGACCGAATTCAGCTGCAGCCCGGGCGTCATGACGGTCAGCGACTGGGTGTCGACGACACCGCCGGCCGCGAGCGTCTCGGAAGTGATCGCGGTGATCGAGATCGGAACGTCCTGGAGCTGCTCGGCGCGGCGCTGCGCGACGACGATGATCTCTTCGAGCCCGCCTTCCTGAGCCGCCGATTCCTGCTCTGCCGGCGCATCGGCCGCGAGTTCCGGCGATGTGCTCTCGGCCGGGGCTGCGGGCGCATCGGCGGCGGCTGCCGCCTCCTGCGCCGCGGCCGGCGTGGCGAGTGCAATTGCAAGGATTGAGACGGTCGTCCAATAGCGATTCATTTGGTGAGCCCCCGGTGCTGACAGTGGGTCCTATGGTGCCGGCAGCGGGCCGACAACGATGAGACGTCTCATCATTATGCCACGAGGATTCGGGCTGTCAATCTTCTAGGATCGACTTTATCCCGCGGAATGCGGTCGCCTTGACACGGGCTACCGCAGCGACAATCGTGCGACGTGATACTGAGACGGAGGTGAGTGGATGGCGTTGAACGAGCAGGTACGCGGTGCATCCATTCTCGAGGATCTGATCGGCGACAGCCCCTGGAACGCGAAGCAGAAGCTCGCTTTGGGGCTGATCTGCCTGATGCTCGTCGCCGACGGGCTCGACAATCTCACGATGGGCGTGGCCACGCCCGCCGTGGCGAAGGATCTGGGCGTTCCGCTCTCCGCCTTCGGTCCCGTCTTCGCGCTCGGCCTGGTCGGCCTCAGCATCGGCTCACTGTGCGCCGGCACGCTCGGCGACCGGCTCGGCCGCAAGTTCGTCCTGCTGCTGAGCGTCTTCATTTTCGGCACCTGCACGCTGGCGTCGATCTGGGTGAGCTCGGTCGATCAGCTGAGCGCGCTGCGGTTCTGCGCGGGCCTCGGAATGGGCGGGGCCGTGCCCGCGGCGACCGCTCTCATCGCCGAGCTGACCCCGCGCCGAAACCGGACCTTCGCGATCAGCCTCGGCATCATCGCCATTCCGGTGGGGGCGGTCGTCGGCAGCGCGCTGGCGGCCCAGATCCTACCGGTCCTCGGCTGGCGCTGGCTGTTCGGGATCGCCGCCGCCTTCCCGCTCGTTCTGCTTCCGGTGTTCGCTCTGCTCGTTCCGGAATCGCCGCATTTCTTCCTCAATTCCGGCCGCAGCCGGGAAAAGATCGCCCGCTCGATCGCGCTGATCGGCCTCACGCCCCCGGCCGAGGAGCTGGCCGCGCCGGCGGGGTCGGCCGCGGCGGCGACGCCAAAGGCTGCCCGCCCCAACCCGCTGGCGCTGTTCCGTGCCGGAATGGGGCTCGACACGATTGCTTTGTGCGGGGCCTTCTTCTCGAGCATGAGCGCGACCTATTTCATGCTCAGCTGGCTGCCCGCGATCCTCTCCACCGCCGGCCTCGCGATCGGCGCCTCCAGCCACGCCATGCTGGTCTACAATTCCGGCGGCATCGTCGCCGGGCTGGTGTCGGCCGAGTTCGTTCGGCGGCGCGGCTCGCGGCTGCTGATCCTGGTGGGCTTCATGGGCGTGGCTTTCAGCCTGCTGCTCGCCTTCGGCCCCGCCATCAGCACGATGGGCGACGCGCTTTTGCTGATCGTGCTGGCCATCCTGGGGGCGACGATCACCGGCCTCAACAACCCGCTCTTCGCGGTCGCGGCGAACCGCTATCCGGCCGAGATCCGCGCCACGGGCGTCGGGACGGTGCTGTTCTGCGGGCGGATCGGCTCGATCATCACCGCGCTCGCGGGGGGCTGGCTGATCGCTCTGCCCAACGGCGCCATGGTCTTCTTCGTGACCAACGCCGTCATCCTGGCGATCTCGTGCGTGTCGCTGGCGGTGCTTCGCGGCCACATCCCCGCCGCCCGCCGGCGCGGCGATCCCGAGCCCGCGCGAACCTGAACTCCGCACCGCGGCGCGAGGCGGTGCGGCGCGGCATCGCCGCGCCGCACCGATTCTAGCTGTCGCTGAGGGCCGCGCCCGCCGGGCGCTGGTCCAGCGTGAAACCGGCGACGCGCTTATACTGCTCCGAAAGGTCGCGAAGCTCTTCCTGGCTGATCAGCGCGTCGAGATCCTCGAACGGCGCGTCGCCGGTCAGCTCCTCGACGCGGATGTTGATGATGTCGGGCGGCGAGGCGCGGTTGGCGCGCACCACTGCGGCCGTGGCCGGCCGGCGCTCCTCTTCATACGCGCGCAGCGCGCCCGACGGGTCGGCGGCGCCGCCAAGCTTCTCGGCCAGCACCCGCGTGTCGATCAGCGCCTGCGCCGCTCCGTTCGATCCGCGCGGATACATCGGATGCGCGGCATCGCCCGCGAAGGTGATCCGCCCGAACGTCCACTGATCGACCGGGTCCTTGTCCACCATCGGATATTCGAGGATGGCGTCGGCCTGGCCGATCAGCTCGGCGACGTCCAGCCAGTCGAACCGCCAGCCGCCGAAGATCGGCAGTAGCTGCTCGGGCCGGCCCGGAGCGTTCCAGTCGTTGCGGCCGAGCACCGGGTCCTCGATCTCGGCGATCCAGTTGATCAGCTGGCGCCCGTCGGGCTCGTTCCTGATCGGGTAGATCACCATCTTGCCGGTCCTGATCGATCCCAGCCGCATGTAGGTCCGGCCGTCGAGGATCGGCGCCCGGCGGGTCACGCCGCGCCAGGTGTTGATTCCGGCGAATGCCACCTGCTCGGTGGGATAGAAGCTGCGGCGGACGGCGGAATTGATGCCGTCGCAGGCGATCGCGATGTCCGCCTTGACCGGCGGGCGAGGGGTGCCGGCGCCGTCGACGAAGTGAAGCGTCACCTGCGCCTCGTCCTGCTCCACGTCGGCCAGGCGGTGGTCCGTGAGGACGGCGTCAGGCCCGAGCCGCTCGACCACCGCCGCGAGCAAGGCGAGCTGTAGCTTGGCGCGGTGGATTCCCACCTCCTGGTGGGCATAGCCGGCGAGCAGTCCCCTCGGCTCGCTGTAGATCAGCTGGCCGAAGCGGTTGAAGAAGCTGCTGTGCCGGTTTTCGATCCCGGCGCCGACCACCGCCTCCTGGACGCCGAGCTCGTCGAGCTCGCGCATCGCATGGGGCAGAACGGTGATGCCGACCCCCATCTCTGAAAATCGGGGCGCCTGCTCGAATATGCGGCTGGCTATGCCTTTGGCGTGGAGCCTCAGCGCCAGCGACAAGCCGGCGATGCCCGCCCCGACGATGGCGACCTCGAAACGCTTCTCGGTCATGGCTCAGGCTCTGGCCGAGGGGAGGGCGAAGGCGCGGCCGGCGAGGTTGGTCGGTGCCGCTCGTGCTTTCTCTCGATGCCGGCCGGGTATCGGCTCTATGATTGCAGCTATTCCATCCGCCGCCGACAAGCGCTTAGCCTGCCCCCCAAAAGCCCCTATCGCGTCCCCTGCCACGCCCACTCCTTCACTCAAAAACGTCAGACATGCTCCTTATTGCACTCCAGCAAAACGAGCGTCAATGTTGAGACGTCATACTATTTTTCTTGACGGCGTGCCACCCGGATTTCGGCGGGGTCGCAGCCAGGGATGGCGCGGTGGCCTCCATAATCAGCCGTGCGAATCAAACAGTTTGCGGGATAGTGGCGCTTCTCCGGATTAGTTCGAATCGACCCGGACTCCGCGATTGCGGTGGCTGTCGGGCCAATCGCCCGACCCGCGGCCGCGCAAAACTAATGAGTGTGCTGTCTAACCTGCGGATGGCGAGCCGCAGGCGCCTGATCATTTGTCATGAGCCTAAACATATGCAAATAGCAGGAGGTAAGAGGGGCTAATCAGTCAGAAGCCGCATATGCCGACAGAGAGTATCGAACGCTCCCCCATGCTCCGACGCCACAATCTGAACAGCCTTGCCATCCTCGACGCCCTTCTCCGCTATCGCAACGTCACCCGGGCGGGGAACGAGCTGGGGCTCAGCCAGTCCGCCACCAGCCACGCGCTGAAGCAGCTTCGCGAGCAGTTCGGCGACCCGCTGCTCGTCCGCGTCGGCCGCCACATGATGCTGACCCACCGCGCCCAGGCGCTGGTCGAGCCGCTGAGCCAGGCGCTGGGAATCGTCGATACCCTGCTCGAGACCCGCGAGTTCGATCCCGCCAAGGCGGTGCGCAGCTTCAAGATCGGAACCGCCGATTATATCGGCTCGCTGATCCTGCCGGCGCTGATGCGCGAGCTTTCGGTGGCAGCGCCCAATGTCGTCGTCCATGTCGACTGGGTCGATCGTGACGTCGGGCCGCGCCTGCGCGCGGGCGAGCTCGATCTCGCCATCGTTCCGCACGCGCCCAAGTCCGGCGAGCTGCACGGGCTGCGGCTGTTCACCGACGAGCTGGTGGTGGTCTCGGCCCGCGACAATCCCGGCGTGCACGACGGGCTGACCGTCGAGGAGCTGGAGGCTCTGCCCTTCGCCAGCTTCGGCCGGGCCCAGGCGGAGCTGCCCAACTTCACCGATCTGCAGCTGCTGGAGAACAACGTGAAGATGCGGCGCCGGCTGGTCGTGCCGGACTTCATGCTCCTGTGCAGCATCGTCTCGCAGACCGACTATGTGACCGTTCTCCACGGCCGCTTCGCCGAGGCGATGAGCGAGGCGATGCCGATCAAGTTCGTGCCGATCCCGTTCGCGGCGGAATCGGCCAAGATCGTCGCTTACTGGGGCCATCAGGTGGACCAGGATCCGGGCCACCGCTGGTTCCGCTCGCTGGTCGCGCGCTGCTGCCAGGACATTCCCGGCGGCTAGCGCCCGCGCGTCAAAGCGCGATGTTCACCGTCTTGATCTCGGTATGGCCCTCGACGCCCAGATTGCCGCCCTCGCGCCCGATCCCGGAGGACTTGAAGCCGCCGAACGGAAGGCCTTCATTGCCGGCGCCGCGCGCTCCGTTGACGCTGATCGATCCGGCCCTGATCCGGCGGGTCATGCGGTGGACGGTGCCGACGTCGCGAGTCCACAAATAGGCGGCGAGGCCGTAGTCGGTGTCGTTGGCCATCGCCGCGATTTCGTCGAGGCCATTCTCGTCGTCGAACGGCATCACGCACAAAACCGGTCCGAAAATCTCGTCGGTCATCACGCTCATTCCCGGTGTCGCGCCGGCGAGAACGGTGGCGGGATGGAAATAGCCGCCGCCCGGCGTCTCCGCGCTGCCCGCGACCAGCTCCGCTCCCTGCTCAACGCCGGCCTGCACATAGGAGCGCACGCGCGCGAGCTGCGCCTCTGAGATGATCGGACCCATCTCGGTGCCGTCGCTCAGCGCATTGCCGATCCGGACGCGCTCGGCGGCGGCCGCGATCGTGGCGACCACTCGGTCATAGACGGCGCGATGGGCGAAAACCCGCGTGCCGGCGGCGCAGAACTGGCCCGTCTTCAGGAAGATGCCGTTGGCCGCCGCCCGAGCGGCCGCGTCGACGTCCGCGTCCGCGAAGATGATGTAGGGCGACTTGCCGCCAAGCTCGAGCGTCACTCGCTTCAGCCGGTCGGCGCTGCTCGCGAGGATCATCTTGCCGACCCTGGTCGATCCCGTGAAGGAGATCTTGTCGACGTCGCGGTGATCCACCAGCGCCGCTCCGGCTTCGCCGCCATATCCGGTGACGATGTTGATCACGCCCGGCGGGAAGCCGACCTCCTGCGCCAGCTCGCCGACCCGAAGCGCCGTGAACGGGGTGAGCTCCGCCGGCTTGAGGACGATCGTGCACCCGGCCGCGATCGCCGGGGCAATCTTGCCGACCGCCATGAACAGCGGCGCGTTCCAGGGGATGATCGCCCCGACCACGCCGATCGGCTCTCGGATCGAGAAGGAGAACATCCCGCCGGCCGGCGGCGCCAGCGGCACATGGCCGCCGATCTTGTTGGTCCAGCCGGCATTGTAGCGGAGCCGCTCGGCCGCGCCCATGACGTCGAAGAAGCGGTTCGATGCGAAGGGATTGCCGCCGTTGAGGCTCTCGAGCGTGGCCAGCTCGTCGCCATTCTGCTCGATCGCCTCTGCCAGCTTCCACATCAGCCTGGCGCGCTCGCCTGCCGGCATCGACGGCCACGGGCCGGTCTCGAACGCGCGCCTCGCCGCCTTCACGGCGCGGTCGACGTCGGCCGCGGCGCCGGCCGCCACCTTGCCGATCACCTCCCGCGTCGAGGGATCGAGCACGTCGAGCGTCTCGCCCGATTGCGCCTCAACCCACTCGCCGTCGATCAGCAGACGGCCGGGCTTCGCGAGGATTCCGGCCCGCACCTTCTTCAGCTGTTTGTCGATCTGCTCTGAATACATGATGTCGCTCCTGGAGCGCCTGCCGGGCGCGCTTCTCGCCGGGACGCTAAGCCCCGATCGAGCCGCGGAGGAAGCGGCACGGCCCGCATACCAAATATGAGCCACAGCCATGCTCCGCCATTCCGGCGGCGCATCCCTTGCATCAATTCGCTTCATTGGGCGCGGCGCGGCCGACGCCCTAGGAACCGCGGAACGGCCGGCGGCCTGCCGGCATCAGACAGATGAGGATGCGTGTGGAATTGAAGGGGAAGGTTGCGCTGGTCACGGGCGGCGCTCAGGGCATCGGCGCCGCTTATGCGGTCGGCCTGGCGGCGCAGGGCGCGGCTGTCGCCGTCTGCGACATTCTCGACTGCTCGGCCACGGTCGATCGGATCGTGTCCGCGGGCGGAGCGGCGATCGGCGGCATCGTCGACATCACCGATCCGTCGGCAGTCCAGGCTTTCGCCGGCGCCGCCGGCGAGGCGCTGGGCGGCCTTCATATCCTGGTCAACAACGCCGCCCTTTTCGGCACGCTGTCGCGCACTCCGGTCATGGAGATCTCGTCGGCGGACTGGGACCGGGTGATGCAGGTGAACGTGCGCGGGCCGTTCGAATGCGTCAAGGCGGTGCTGCCCTTCATGCGGGCGCAGGGCTACGGCAAGATCGTCAACATCGCGTCGAGCACCGTCGCCATGGGGCAGCCGCTGCTGCTCCATTACGTGGCGTCCAAGGGCGCGGTCGTGGCGATGACGCGCAGCCTCGCCCGCGAGCTCGGCGACGACGGCATCCGCGTGAACAGCGTCAGCCCCGGCTTCACCTTGAGCGAGGCCATCCGCAACAATCCCCGCTACACGCCGGAAATCACCAAGACGCTGGCGTCCGCCCGCGCGATCAAGCGCGATCAGATGCCCGAGGACCTGGTCGGCGCCGTCGTCTTCCTCGCTTCGCCCGCCAGCGACTTCATCTCGGGACAGAACCTGATCGTCGACGGCGGCGGGCACATGCAATAGCCGGGCGGGCGGGGGCAGGGCCGGCTCGCGGCTCGATTTGACTCGACTCCGCTCTGCTGAAATGACGGGGCGATGATCTCCCTTCTTTTCGCAGGAAAGCATGTCCGACACATCGCTTGCTGACCTCCACAACCGCCCGGGCTTCCTGATCCGGCGGGCGCACCAGATCTCGACCTCGGTGTTCATGGAGGAGACCGCGGCGCTCAACGTCACGACGACGCAGTTCGGCCTCCTCTACCTGATCGAGCATTTCCCGGATATCGACCAGGTCTCCGCCTCGCAGATGCTGGGGCTCGACCGCTCGACGGCCGCGATGGTGCTCCGGTCGCTCGAGAAGTCCGGGATGATCGTTCGCTCGGTGGCGAGCGACAAGCGCCGGCGGGCGCTGACGCTGACCGGGGAAGGGGAGGCGCTGCTCCGCAACCTCGAGGAGCCTGCCTCTCGCGCGCTCAAGCGTCTCCTCTCCCCGCTCGACCCGGCCGAGGCGGCGATGCTGGTCTATCTGTTGAAGAAGCTGACCGCCGCCTTCAACGAATCCGCGCGGGTGCCGCTGATGTACGAGCAGGAGGACGAGGCTTCGCAGGAGGCCGAGGAGAGCCGGAGCTAGCCGGCTAGATCCAGTCGCGTTCCTCGTCGCCGCGCTGCTCGCGCCACAGCCCGAGCGCCTGCTGAACGGGACGGTCGGAGAAGCTGAACAGCACGGCTTCGCTCTCCGACCGGTGGGTCACCGGAGTCCAGCTCGGCAGCACGAAGATGTCGCGGGGCTTCCACTGGAACAGCGTGTCGCCGACGACCGATCGTCCCTCGCCCTCGACGACGACGAACACGGTGCTGTCGGTGCCGCGATAGGGCAGGCTTTCGAAGCCCTTTGGCAGCAGCTGGATGAACGCACCAATGGTCGGCATCGGCCAGCCGCCGGTCGCCG
Organism: Allosphingosinicella sp.; assembly: GCA_036402575.1. Lineage (GTDB taxonomy): Bacteria > Pseudomonadota > Alphaproteobacteria > Sphingomonadales > Sphingomonadaceae > Allosphingosinicella. The sequence goes on from DASWSP010000120.1 coordinate 113,641, forward strand.
GGTTCACGTAGCGCAGCTTGTGGCCGTGGCACGGGTCGATCGGGTCGTTCAGCGCCATCGTCTCGAGCACGGTCCGGCTATGGACATAAGGGTAGCTGAACAGCGGCGAGCTTGGCGTCCTGGCCTGCCAGTCGACCGGCGCGAGGTTGCGCCCGAAGCGGTTGAAGTTGTCGCCGGCCGAACGCTGCTCGACCTGCACCGGCCGGTCCGCCCCCTGGGCGAAGCCGGCGTCGAGGAACCGCACCAGCGGGATGTCGAGGCCGTCGAGCCACACCATCGGGACGTCGGTCTCGTTGCCGTGCTCGTGCCAGTGGCGGCTCGGCGTGATGACGAAGTCGCCCGGCTGCATGATCGCTCGGTCGCCGTCGACGGTGGTATGGGCGCCGCTGCCTTCGATCACGAAGCGGAGGGCGGATTGGCTGTGGCGGTGGGGCGGGGCCTTCTCGCCGGGGAGGATCAGCTGCAGCCCCGCATAGAGCGACTGGGTGATCGATGCCTGCCCGCGCATCGCCGGGTTCTCCAGGATCAGCACGCGCCGCTCGGCTTCCTCGGCGCTTATCAGCCGCCCCGCATCGAGCAGCTTCTCGCGGATCTGGTTGTCGTAATCCCACTTGACGGGCAGCAGCGGAGTCGCCGGCTGCTTGGGGACCAAAGCGTGCAGCGTTTCCCAGAGCGGCGCCAGCCCGAGCGGGCTGATCCGCTCGTAATAATCGCGCCGCTCCTCCGCGACGTCGCGATCAGGTGCATCGGCCATTGGAAGCGCTCCCCAAGTCTCGTGCCGCCGAGCACCGAGGTGGGCCCGACGGATCGGGTCACCTTAAGTGATCGCGCGCGACAAGTGGCATGCAATTCCCCAATCACTGGGATGACCAACGCACACGTTCCACGCCGCCGCGCGCCTGGCTAGCGTCATGAAAAAGGCCGTTAAGCGCCAGCGAGGAGAGAGACATGTTGCCGAAGGATCAATGGTATGTTGCCGGCTGGAGCGAGCAGCTGGGCCCCTCGGGCCTCGTCGCCAGGCGCTTCCTCAACGAGCCGGTCGTCCTGTTCAGGACCGCCCAAGGCGTGCTCCACGCGGTCGAGGACCGCTGCTCGCACCGTGCGATGCCGCTCAGCGCCGGCGAGGTCGTCGGCGACGCCATCCGCTGTCCCTATCACGGCATCGAGTTCGACGGGCGCGGCACGTGCCTGCGCATCCCCTCGCAGGATCGTATCCCGCCCACCGCCGGCATCCGCAGCTATCCGGTGGTCGAGCAGGACGACATCATCTGGATCTGGATGGGCGATCCCGCGCTCGCCGATCCCACCGCGATGCCGCGCCACCCGTGGCACCGCGATCCCGCCTGGTCGAGCTACTATGATTACTACCATGCCGAGTGCCATTGGCAGTTGCTGATGGACAATGTCTTCGACCTGTCCCACCTGGCCTATATCCATCCGCGCACGATCGGCGGCGATCCGGCGGCTCATTTCGGCGCTCAGATGGAGACCCGCCTTACCGAAAAGGGCGTCATGGTCGACCGGCGCCTGCCCAATTGCGAGCCGCCGGTCACCTATGTCGCCGCCAAGGGATTCAAGGGAAGGATCGACCGCTGGCAGGAAATCGAGTTCGACCCGCCAGTGATCCGAATCTGGTCGGGCGGCTGCGACGTCGGCACCGGCGCGTACGAGGGCAAGCGCGATCACGGCTTCTCGCTGCTCGGGCTGCACGCCTTCACACCCGAGACCGACCGGACCAGCCACTATTTCTGGACGATGTCGACCAACATCCTCGATCCCGAGCTTGCGGCCAGGATCTTCCACCAGACGAAGGTCACGATCGGCGAGGACATTCCGGTGGTGAAGATGCAGCAGCAGCGGATCGACGACGACCCGTCCCGGCGGCTGATCGATATCGCCAGCGACGCCGGCGGAGTCCAGGCGCGGCGGGTGATCGCGGCGCTGGCGGAGGCCGAGGCGAAGCGGGCGCAATCGCGCGCGGCCTGATCGCCGGGTCGGGTCCACGGCGCGCGCGAACGAGGGGATGATGGAATTGGCTGAAGGATACGAGGTTCTGATCGTCGGCGCGGGCCATGGCGGCGCCCAGGCCGCGATCGCGCTTCGCCAGCACAAGTTCGGCGGCAGCATCGCCATCGTCGGCGCCGAGCCCGACCTGCCCTACGAACGGCCGCCCCTGTCCAAGGATTATCTGTCCGGCGCGAAGAGCTTCGACCGGATGCTGATCCGCCCCGCCGCCTTCTGGCAGGAGCGCGACGTGGCGATGCTGCTCGGCCGCCGGGTCGCGAGCGTCGATCCCGGCGCGCACCGGGTCACGCTCGATGATGGCCTGGCGATCGGCTATGGCTCGCTCATCTGGGCCGCGGGGGGCCAGCCGCGGCCGCTCGGCTGCGCGGGCGGGGACCTCGCCGGCGTCTTTTCCGTCCGCAGCCGCGCCGACATCGACACCATGCGCTCCGGCCTTTCCGGGGTGAGCCGCGTGGCGGTCGTGGGAGGCGGCTATATCGGCCTCGAAGCCGCCGCCGTCCTCGCGAAGCTGGGAAAGAAGGTCGTGCTGCTCGAAGCCCTGGACAGGGTGCTGGCGCGGGTCGCCGGAGAGCCGGTCTCGCGTTTCTTCGAGGCGGAGCATCGCGGCCACGGAGTGGATGTTCGGACCGACGTGTGCGTGGATCACATCGTCGGGGACGGCGGCCGGGCGACCGGGGTGCGCCTCGGCGACGGGGAGCTCGTTCCGGCCGACATGGTGATCGTCGGAATCGGCATCGTCCCGTCGGTCGAGCCGCTCACCGCGGCCGGCGCCGCGGGGTCGAACGGAATCGACGTCGACGAACATTGCCGCACGAGCCTGCCCGACGTCTACGCGGTCGGCGATTGCGCGGCCCACCCGAACCGTTTCGCCGGCGGCGAGAGGGTCCGGCTCGAATCCGTCCAGAACGCGCATGACCAGGCGGCCACGGCCGCGCTGGCGATCATCGGGACCCCCCAGCCTTACGGCGCCGTCCCCTGGTTCTGGTCGGACCAGTACGACCTCAAGCTCCAGACGGTCGGCCTGTCGCGCGGCCATGACGCGGTGCTCGTCCGCGGCGACCCGGCCGATCGCAGCTTCTCGGTGATCTATCTGCAGGACGGCCGAGTGATCGCGCTCGACTGCATCAACGCGGTGAGGGACTATGTGCAGGGGCGCAAGCTGGTCGTGGAGCGGACGCTCGCCGATCTCTCGAAGCTCGCCGACGCCTCCGTCCCTCTCAAGGATCTTGCGGCCGCAGGGTGAAGCGCGGGCGCACACCGCGCCTCCGCCGGGCTCCGGCCGCTAGCCCAGATGCCCCTGCTGCAGGGCCTTGAGCGCCGCCCGGGTCCTGTCGCGCGCGTCGAGCTTCAGCAGCAGGTTGGAAACGTGGTTCTTCACCGTCCCCTCCGCCAGCGCCAGCAGGTCGGCGATCTCCTTGTTGCTGTAGCCGGCGCAGATCAGGTGCAGCACCTCGCGTTCGCGGCCGGTGAGCGCCTCGCCAACCTCATGGTCGGACGGATCCGAAGGCGTTCGCCGGATCGCGGCCAACAGGCTCTCGGTCATCGCGGGCTGATAGGCCGTCTTGTTGTCGGCGAGCGCCCGGATCGCCTGGGCCAGGTCCTCAAGCGACACGTCCTTGAGCATCAGGCCCTTGGCGCCCGCCTTGATCGCCGCGATCGCGGCGTCGCCGTCGTCGAAGGTGGTCAGTACCAGGGTGGGCGGCAGCGCGTCCGCCTCGCGAAGCGCCTCCAGCACGGCGATGCCGTTGAGCCGGGGCATCCGGATGTCGAGCAGCAGCACGTCGGGCTTGAGCTCGGGAACCCTGGCCAGCGCCTCCTCGCCGTCGCTCGCCTCGCCCACCACCTCGATGTCGGGCACCAGCTCGAGCAGGCCGCGAACGCCCTGGCGGACGAGCGTCTGATCGTCGACCAGGACGACCCGGATCATGCCGTCTGCGGCGTCCGCAACGGCAGCCAGGCATCAACCGTGAAGCCGCGATCGGCCTCCCCCTGCACCGCCAGCTTGCCGCCGAGCGATTCCACCCGCTCCCGCATTCCGACAAGTCCCGAGCCGGAAGAGCCGGCGGCGGCGCGCGCCTTGCCGTCGTCGCGCGCGACCAGGCGCACGCCTTCGCCGTCAGCGGTCACCTCAAGCCACAGGTTCGATGCTTCGGCATGCCTGATTGCGTTGGTCACGGCCTCCTGGGCGCAGCGCATCAGGGCGTGAGCCTGCTCCGGGCTGACCCGGATTCCGGGAACGACGTCGACATGGATGGCAGGCGTCGGCACGCTTTGCGCGAGCGCTTCGAGCGCCCCCTTGAGGTCGCCGCGCTCGGCCTCGCGCAGAGTGGCGACGACGTCGCGTACCTTGCCCAGCAGGGCGCTGGCGAGGCCCTTCGCCTGGATCACATGATCGTTCGCGCGGCCGGGCTCGGTGACGTGGCTGGCGATCTCGAGCTGAAGCCCGAGCGCGGTCAGCTCGTGGCCCCAGGCGTCGTGCAGCTCGCGCGAGATGCGCAGGCGCTCGGCGTCGCGGACCGTGTTGGCGATGATCGCCTGCGCCGACCGAAGCTCCGAATTGGCCCGCGTCAACTCCTGAGCGGTCTCGGCCTGCCGGCGCAGCGCCTGGGCGGTGAGGAAGAGGATCAGCTGCAGCGCGAGCGACTCGGTGACGACCCAGCACAGATCGGGGCTGACGGCCAGCGCCAGCGCGGCGATGACGGCCAAGGTCTGGAAGGCGATCCAGCCCAAAGCCTTGGCGGGCCCGGTCGCCATCGACACCTGCCAGGCGACGATGACGAGGAATGTCGACATGCCGGCCCACGGAACCAGGATCGCCATCGCCGCGACCGCGGCGACCTGGAACCACAGCAGGGCCCACAGGACGTTGGTTCGAAGCTTCGGCACCATCGCGGTCGCGACCGCTGCTCCGAACAGCGCATAGGTGAGGAACCAGAGCTCCGGGATGTTGGTGTCGCGGATGGCGGCGCCGGCCATGTATGCCCGGATGACCGGCCAGCCCCAGGCGAGCCACACGGCCAGCGCCGCGACTCCGAAAATCCAATGATGCCTGTATCTAAGCTGGTCCGACATGAGCGAATGCTGCCACAGCGAGAGGAGCCTTACCATAGGCCGAAGGTCATGGTTGTAAGACGCCACGACATGATCCTCTTCGGCCGCTCGTCATTGCGACGAAGCCTGTCCTGAGCGTCGGCGCAGGCGGCGTCGAAGGGCAATCCAGCGGGCCTCGAAGGATCTGGATTGCTTCGCTCCGCCCGCAATGACGAAGTTCCGAAACGATGAGCGCGACCCCTCAGCCGTCGGCATATTTCACCGAGCAGCCATAGGGCCGGCTCGTCGCCACCGACACGGCCTTGCCGGCCTTGAGCTCGGCGAGCGCCGCCAGCACATGGTTGCGGGCGCCGTTGATGTCCGCCGCGTTGGGCGTGGGCCTGTCGTCGATGCCGCCGGCATAGACGAGCATTCCCTTGGCATCGATCACGTACATGTGCGGCGTCGTCTTGGCGTTATAGCCCTTGCCGACCACGCCCTTGGGGTCGAGCAGGTAGGCGGTCGGCTGCGCCTTGGCGCCCGCGACGAAGGCCTTGGCCTCGGCGCCGTTCATATGGCCCTGCTGGCCGGGGGCGCCGGAATTGACGGTCAGCCAGACCGCGCCCGCGACCTTCGCGGCGGCCTGCGTCTTCTGCATGTTGCCGCTGCCATAATGTTTCTTCACGAACGGGCAGCCGGGGTTGTTCCATTCCAGCACCACCGGCTTGCCCTTGAAGTCGGAGAGCTGGACGACGCGGCCGTCGGCGTCGTTGAGCTTGAAGTCCGGCGCGGGCTGGCCGACGACCTGGGCGTCCGCCTCGGCGCAGGCGGCGACGACGGCGAGAGCGGTGAAAGCGGTGAGCATCTGTTTCATCCTGGCGTTCCTTTCCTTGTTCAACTGACCATCGACACGAGCCGCGAGGCCGTCAGGACCTGCGGCAGGATCTGGGCCGGCTTGCCCGGCTCGTAATAGAGGTAGAGCGGCACGCCCGAGCGGCCGTTCTTCTCCAGGAAGCGGCCGATCGCGGCGTCGCCGCGGGTCCAGTCGCCGACCAGCACCGCCACCTGATTAGCGTCGAAGGCTTGCGCCACCGGCTCGCGCTCGAGCGCGGCCTTCTCGTTGACCTTGCAGGTCACGCACCAGTCGGCGGTGAAGTAGACGAACACGGGCCGTCCCTGCTGCTGAAGCGCGGCAAGGCGCGCTTCGCTGAACGGCTCGGACTCGAGCGCGCTCCGGGCGGTCGCCATCGCCGGCCGGGTGGCGGCGGC
>DASWSP010000121.1:0-7407 GCA_036402575.1 Allosphingosinicella sp.
TCGAGCCCGTGGTCGCTCCCGTCGCCCCGGTGGTGGAGCCAGTGGTCGCGCCGGTCGTCGATCCCGTGGTCGCTCCCGTCGCCCCGGCGGTCGAGCCAGTGGTTGCGCCGGTGGTCGACCCGATCGTCGATCCGATCCTCCAGCCGATCCTGGAGCCGATCGTCGAGGCCGTTGCTCCGGTCGTCGCGCCGGTGGTCGATCCCATCCTCGAACCCCTCGTCCAGCCGATCCTGGAGCCCGTCCTCAGTCCGCTCTTGCCGCTCACCGGCCCCCTCCTCAGCGGGCTGTGATATTTCATGGGGGCTGATCTTCGCCTTATCCGCCGCGCGCGAGTCCGCGCCGACATCCACCGCGCAAGGCTGCGGTGCCGATGGTGGCGGTAGCGCTTTTCGGGCAGCTGCTCGCCAGGCGCCAGGCGTTGGTCCTCGCCGCGGCCGTCGGGCTCGGCGTAGCGACGCTGGCCACCGGCGCCGGCGGGGCGCTCGAGCGTTCGCTCAGCAACCTTCGCGACGGGCTTAGAAGCCACCCCGCCAGCGGCGAAATCCATATCGTCGAGATCGACGCGCAGAGCCTGGCGGCGATCGACCGCTGGCCGTGGCCGCGCGGCATTCATGCCGCCGCCATCGATCGGCTGCGGGCGGCAGGCGCGCGCTCGATCGCGCTCGACGTCGACTTTTCGGCGACATCCGACCCTGCCGAGGATGCGGCGCTGGCGGGCGCCCTGGAACGGGCGGGCCGGAGCGTGATCCTGCCGACCTTCCGCCAGTCGGCGGGCGGGAGCAGTTCGGAACAGATCGAAGCAGTCCCCGCCAAACCATTCGCCGGCAAGGCGTTTCTGGCCGCGGTCAACGTCATCCCCGACCCCGACGGCTATGTCCGGGCGATGCCGCTGGGCGTGGAAACCCTCGGCACAGCCAGGCCATCGCTCGCCACCATGGTCGCTGAGCAGCGCGGCCAGGTCGGCCGCTCGTTCGAAATCGACAATTCGATCGATCCCGCCTCGATCCCGCGCCACAGCCTGGTCGACCTGATCCGCGGCCGCGTTCCGTCCTCGGTACTTGCCGGAAAGCGGGTGATCATCGGCGCGACCGCGGTCGAGGTCGGCGACCGCTATGCCGTCCCGCGCCACGGAGTCATCCCCGGTGTCGTCATCCAGGCGATGGCGGCCGAGACATTGCTTGCCGGGCCCATTCCGCAAAGATGGAGCGGCCTGTGGCCGCTGCTGCTGGCGCTGCTGGTCGTTGCCGGGGCGGTCGGGCGCGGATCGCGGCGGCAGCGGCTGGCGCTGTTCGGCGCCGGCGGCGCCATCGTGCTGGCGCTGCCGCTGGCGGCCGAAGCCGCCTTCGCCGCCACGCTGCCGATCGCGCCCGCGCTTGCGGCGCTCTTCACCGCCGCCGTGCTGGGGGCGGCCGCCTTCGTCGCCGATCGCTATCAGGCGCGCGCGCTCAGCGACGGCGAGACCGGCCTGCCCAACCTGCTCGCGCTCGAAGCCGCGGCGGCGGACCGCGAGGCAGTCAACATCCTGGTGGCGCGGATCGACAACTTCGCCTCGACGGCTGCCGGGCTTGGGCCGGCGGCTACCGCGAACCTCATCCTGCGCGTCGCCGACCGGCTGCGCCTCGCCAATGCCGAGCGCGACGTCTACCGGATCGACGACGCCAGCCTCGCCTGGATCGAGGGACCCGGCGACGAGCCGAGCCTGGAGGACAGGATCGACGCGGTGACGGCGGTGATGCGCCAGCCGGTCGATTGCGGGCGGCTCGTCGACGTGCTGCTCACCTTCGGCCTGGCCGCCGGCTGGCGGCACGAAGCGCGGCAGCTGGTCGCCAACGCCTCGCTGGCCGCCCACCATGCGGCCAAGAAGGGGACGCGCTGGAGCCGCTTCACGGAGGAGGACAGCGAGGAAGCCAATTGGCGGCTGTCGCTGCTCGGGGAGCTCGACACCGCCCTCGCCACCGGACAGCTGTGGAACGCCTACCAGCCCAAGCTCTGCCTCAGGAGCGGCGAGATCGTCGGCGCGGAGGCGCTGGTGCGCTGGCATCACCCGCAGCGCGGCCCGATCCAGCCCGACAATTTCGTCCCGATCGTCGAGGAACATGGGCGCGCGCGCGACCTCACGGTCCACGTGCTGCAGCAGGCGATGGAGGACGCGCTCCACTGGCGCGATCATGGCTTCTCGATCGGCGTCGCCGTCAACGTCTCGGCGGGGCTGCTCGCCGATCACGAGTTCATAGAGATGGTCGCGCAGATCCTGCTGAGCAGCCGGCTGGCGCCCGGATGGGTAACGATCGAAGTCACCGAAACCGCGGCGATGGACAATCCGGAACGCGCCATCGCGGCGCTGGAAAGCTGGCGCCGTCACGGCGTCAACATCTCGATCGACGATTATGGGACCGGCCAGTCGTCGCTCAACTATCTCCAGAAGCTGCCCGCCACCGAATTGAAGGTCGACAAGAGCTTCGTTCGGACCATCGCCGACGATCCGCGCAACGCGATCATGGTGCGCTCAACGGTGGTGCTGGCGCACGAGCTCGGCATGAAGGTGGTCGCCGAAGGCATCGAGGACGCCGAATGCCTGCGTCTTTTGAAGGAGATGGGCTGCGATTTGGGCCAGGGCTATCATATCGGCCGGCCGATGTCGGCCGACGCGCTCGCCGACTTCCTCAGCGAACGCCCGCGCTGCGCCGCCTGAGCGGCTGCAACCCGCCGCCGCTTCATGCGCTTGAGCGCGGGTGAAGATCGCCACCTTCAACGTCAACGGCATCAACGGGCGGCTGCCGAGGCTGCTCGAATGGCTCGAGGAGAGCCAGCCGGACGTTGCCTGCCTGCAGGAGCTCAAGGCGCCGGACGACAAGTTCCCGGCAAGGGCGATCGAGAAAGCCGGCTACGGGGCGATCTGGCACGGGCAGAGCCGCTGGAACGGCGTCGCGATGCTTGCGCGCGGCTGCGAACCGGTCGAAACGCGGCGGGGCCTGCCGGGCGAGCCTGGCGACGACCACGCCCGCTACATCGAGGCGGCGGTGAACGGGGTGCTGGTCGGATGCCTGTACCTGCCCAACGGGAATCCGCGGCCGGGGCCGAAGTTCGACTATAAGCTCAGGTGGTTCGAGCGGCTGATCGAGCATGCCGCCGGGTTGCTGGAGGCGAACTGCCCGGTGGTGCTGGCCGGTGACTACAACGTCATCCCGACCGACGCCGACGTCTACAAGCCCGAGCGCTGGGCCGACGATGCCCTCATGCAGCCTGAGCCGCGCGAAGCCTACCGGCGGCTGCTCGGGCAGGGCTGGACCGATGCGATCCGCACCCTCTATCCGGACGAGACGGTCTACACCTTCTGGGACTATTGGCGGAACGCCTGGGCGCGGGACGCGGGGCTTCGGATCGACCACCTGCTGCTCTCGCCGCTCGCCGCCGAGCGGCTCGTTGACGCGGGAGTGGACAAAGCGGTCCGGGGGAGGGAAGGGGCAAGCGACCATGCTCCTACCTGGGTGCTGCTGAAGGACGAGACGTGAAGATCGGCATCCTCGAGACTGGCGAGCCGCCGGGGCCGCTCGAGCGGCGCTTCGGCCGCTACGACGCGATGTTCCGCGACCTGCTCGGCGACGGCTACCGTTATTCGACCTACCAGGTGCGCAAGAACGAACTGCCGAAGGCGCCGGAGGAACAGGACGCCTATATCGTCACCGGCTCGCCGGCGGGGGTTTACGAGGATTTGCCGTGGATCGAGCCGCTCAAGGACTTTCTCCGCTCCGCCAAGGGCAAGGCCAGGCTGGTCGGGATCTGCTTCGGCCATCAGCTGATGGCGGAGGCGTTCGGCGGCCGCGTCGCCAAGTCGGACGTGGGGTGGGGCATCGGCCTCCACCGCTATGTCGTGCACGAACGCACGAGCTGGATGGACGATGCTGTCTCGATCGCCGTTCCGGTGTCGCACCAGGACCAGGTTGTCGAGCAGCCGCCCGCCACCCGGGTGCTCGCCGGGAGCCGGTTCAACGGCATGGGCCTGCTCGCCTACGTGGACCAGCCGGCGATCTCGTTCCAATGTCATCCCGAATTCGATCCCGAATTCGCCAAGGCGCTGATCGAGGTGCGGCGGGAGCGGCTGCAGGATGCGGACGCCGCGATCGAATCGCTCGCCCAGCCCAACGACCGGGAGCGCGTCGCCGGCTGGATAAGGCGTTTCCTGGACGAGCCGCTGCCGTGACCGAGTGGCGCGCGGTCCAGGCGGATATCACGGCGCTCGCGGTCGATGCGATCGTCAACGCGGCCAATTCGGGCCTGCTCGGCGGCGGCGGAGTGGACGGGGCGATCCACCGCGCGGCCGGGCCGGAGCTGCTCGCCGAATGCCGGACGATCGGCGGCTGTCCGACCGGCGAGGCGCGCCTGACGCGCGGCTACGGGCTGCCGGCGCGGTTCGTGATCCACACGGTGGGGCCGGTCTGGCGTGGCGGAGACGATGGCGAGGCCGACGAGCTCGCCGCCTGCTACCGCAGCAGCCTTGAGCTGGCGGCGGAGCATGGCCTGCGCACCGTCGCCTTCCCCGCCATCTCGACGGGCGTCTATGGCTATCCGGCCGCCGCCGCCGCCGAGGTGGCCGCCGATGCCGTCGCGGCGGTGCTGGCGGAGCGGCCCGGGACGTTCGACCGGATATTGTTCGTCGGCTTCAGTCCGGAGGCGACCCGGCTTTATGCCGAGGCGATCGCGAAGTGCCGGTGACGGACCTCGCCGCCCTTGCCGACTTCGCCTGCCGCCTTGCCGATGCCGCGCGGGCCGAGACGATGCCGCGCTGGCGCTCGGTCGGCGAGGCGGAGGACAAGGGCGGGGCGGACTTCGACCCGGTGACGGAGGCGGATCGCGCGTCCGAGCGCGCGATGCGGCGGCTGATCGAGGAGGCCAATCCCGAACATGGCATCATCGGCGAGGAATTCGCAGACCGGCCCTCGCGGTCGGGCCTGTGCTGGAGCCTGGACCCGATCGACGGCACCCGCGCCTATGTCTGCGGCCTGCCGAGCTGGACGACGCTGATCGCCTTGCTCGAGGGAGGCGAGCCGGTGCTCGGACTGATCGACGCGCCGCGGCTGGACGAGCGCTATCTCGGCTATGGCGATAAGGCCGTTCTGCGGACCTCCGGCGGCGAGATCCCGCTCCGCACCAGCGCCTGCCGCAGCCTCTCCGACGCCCGCTTCTCGACCACCGACCCGTTTCTGTTCGCGGGCGCCGAGCGGGAGGCGTTCGAGCGACTCCGCGCTGGGGCGCGCCTGACCCGCTACGGCCATGACGCCTACGGCTATGCGCGGGTGGCGGACGGCTCGCTCGACCTGGTCGTCGAATCGGGCCTGAAGCCGTTCGATCTCCACGCGCTGGTTCCGGTGGTACGCGGCGCCGGCGGCGTGATCGGCAATTGGGAGGGCGGCAGCGACTGCTCGTCCGGCCGCCTCGTCGCCGCCGCCACCCGTCAATTGTTCGACGAAGCGGTGGCGCTCATAACCGGCTAGGCGCGGGCGCTCTGCAGCGCATCGGCCAGCGTGATGCGGCCATCCCAGAGCGCCTTGCCGACGACGGCTCCGGCCGCGCCGGCGGCCGCAAGCGCGTGCAGATGCTCGGTCGACGCGACGCCGCCGGAAGCCTGCACTTGCAGGTCGGGGAGCCGATGCGCGGCCTCGGCCATCAACGCGAGGTTCGGCCCGTCGGCGCCCGCGTCGCGATCGACGTCGGTGAGCAGGATGTGACGTGCCGCGGGATAGAGTTCGACCAGCTCCCACAGGCAGCGGCCGGTCGGGTCGGCGCCAGCGCCGGTCAGGACGATCGGGGCCCCGTCGACGATTTTCACGTCGAATGCGAGCACGAGGTGGTCGCCGCCGAAGTCGGCGAGGAGCTCGCTCGCGAGCGCCGGCTGGCGGGCCGCAAGGTTGCCGATCACGACGCGGTCCACTCCTGCGTCGAACATCCGGCGCAGGTGCGATCGTTCGCGGAACCCGCCGGCGACCTGCAGCTTCATCGATACCGACAGCGCGATGTCGACGATCAGGCCGTGCTGGCGCGGCCCGCCCTCGCGCGCGCCGTCGACGTCGACGACATGGACCCACTCCGCGCCCGCTTCCTCGAAGCCCAGCACTGCCTCCACCGGATCGGCAAGGTAGCTCGCGACATCGTCGAACCGGCCATGCGCGAGCCGCACGCAGCGGCCGTCCATCAGGTCCATGGCCGGATAGACGATCATCGCCAAAGCAGCGTCCCCGGCCGGCGGGGCGCCGTTCGCTTCTGCGCGATATCTTCGGAAGGGACGGACATTCCTATGCACTACCACGGACGGCTTCATGGGTTCCGTGATCGCAGCATTTGGTACGGCAGCACACGCGCGCCTTCTTGCCACCGCCCGCAGTCCGTGGGCAAGCGCGAGAGGACAGGACGTCACCTGACGTTCCAGGGACATGCCGTGCTCGCCCCGGGCCGTTCTTGATCCATCGCGGCTGTGCTACGTTCCCGACGCGCGGATAAGCTTGTCCCGGTCCAGCTTGTCTCCAGGAAGGAGTGTTTGGTCTGCGGCTGGTCTTCGTCACCCTGGCGGCATTCCTGCTCGGCCTTGGCCGCTTCGGAGCCATATCCTCAGCTCAACCGCGCTCGCCCGAAGTCCCGGCGCCGGTGGCGGACCATATTCTCGTCGAGAAGGCGGCGCATCGGATGACTTTGTTCAGCGCGGGGCGGCCGGTCAGGGCTTACCGGGTGGCGCTGGGACAGGGGGGCCTCGGCGCCAAGCAGCGGCAGGGGGACAAGAAGGTCCCGGAAGGGCGCTACTACATCACCGGGCGCAACCCCGAGAGCGACTTTCACCTGTCGCTCCGGATCGGCTATCCGACGCTGCCGCAGGCCGAGGCGGCCGAGCGCCAGGGGATCGATCCGGGCGGCGACATCATGATCCACGGCCTGCCCAACGGCCTCGGACCCGCGGGCGCGCGGCACCCGGAGACGGACTGGACGCACGGCTGCATCGCCGTCACCAACGCGGAGATCGAGGAAATCTGGCACCTCGTCCCCGACTGGGCGATCATCGAGATCAGGGGATAGGCCGCCTAGGCCATGTCAGCTGTGCCGCTCCCGGTCGGCGGCAAGGCGGCGACCCGCTCCACCTTAAGGCTCGTCCCCTCGGCCCCGATCACCCGCACGCGCGTACCCGCCTCGGCGTCTTCGCCGCGGGCGTTCCAGACGCTGTCGCCGACGCGGACTCGGCCGGTGCCGCCGGCGATGGCTTCGACCACCACCACCGTCTGGCCGACGAGGCGGGCGGCGCGGTCGTTGAGGAGGGGGTCGCTGCTCGTCACCGGGTTGTTCGCGTACCAGCGGCGGCCGCTATAGACGGCGGCGATCGCCAGCAGCGCGAACAGGGCGAACTGGAAGGCCACGGGAGCGTCG
>DASWSP010000122.1:0-10239 GCA_036402575.1 Allosphingosinicella sp.
GGGACGAACGGGGAGCTCAAGGCATGGCCGAAATCCGCCTGATCGCCGAGACCGGCTCCACCAACGACGACGTCGCGGCGCTGGCTCGGGAGGGCGCGCCGGAGGGCAGCTGGCTGCGCGCCGAGCGCCAGACCGGCGGCCGCGGCCGGCAGGGCAGGGAGTGGCGCTCCCCCGAAGGCAATCTCTACGCCAGCACCCTCATCCGGATCCGCCAGGGTGATCCTCCCGCGCCCACCCTGGCTCTGGTCGCCGCGGTGGCTCTGCAGGAGGTGGTCGCCGCCCACGTGCCGGAACAGGCGGTTGCGATCAAATGGCCGAACGACCTGCTGGTCGGCGGCGCCAAGCTGTCCGGCATCCTGCTCGAGCGTTTCGACGATGCGGTGGTGATCGGCTTCGGGGTCAACCTCGCCCGATCGCCCGAGGGCCTCGACCGGCCCGCGACCTGCCTGGCCGCCTTGACGGGCGCTTCGCCGGATCCGGCCGCTTTCCTCGAGATGCTGGCGGAAAGCTTCGCCCGCTGGCTCGCCCGCTGGAGGGGCGAGGGGCTGAGCCTGGTCCGCACCCGCTGGCTCGCCGCCGCCCACCCGATCGGCACCGCGCTCTCGACCCACCACGGCGACGGCCTGTTCGACGGCCTCGACGAGAATGGCGCGCTGCGCCTCCGCTTGGCGGACGGCTCCAGCCATGTCATTCACGCCGGCGACGTGTTCCTGATCTGAGAGAAAGCCGATGCTGCTCGCGATCGATGCCGGCAACACCAACGTGGTCTTCGCGCTCCTCAAGGGCACGGAGATCCGCACGCGCTGGCGCATCGCCACCGATCCGCGCCGCACCGCGGACGAATATGCGGTCTGGCTCCACCAGCTGCTCGGCCTGGAAGGCTATGACAGCACCGACGTCGACGCCGTCATCGTCGGCACCGTGGTGCCGCGCGCGCTCCACAATTTCGAGGTGCTCGCCTCCAAATATTTCGGCGTGACCGCGATCGTGGCAGGGCAGGGGAGCGCAGACTGGGGGGTCGAGCTCGACGTCAAGGAGCCCGCCACGGTCGGCGCCGACCGGGTGCTCAACGCCATCGCCGCGCACGATCGCCATCCGGGCGACCTCATCGTCATCGATTTCGGCACCGCCACCACCTTCGACGTCGTCGATTATTCGGGCGCCTACAAGGGCGGCATCATCGCCCCCGGCATCAACCTCTCGCTCGACGCCCTGGTCAACGCCACCGCCAAGCTGCCGCGCATCGCCATCGCCGCGCCGGCGGACAGGTCCGTCGTCGGCCGAACCACAGAGGATCAGATGCAGATCGGCATCTTCTGGGGCTATGTCGCGATGATCGAGGGGCTGACGGCGCGGCTCAAGGCAGAAATCGGCCGCCCGGCCAAGGTCATTTCGACGGGCGGCCTTGCGGTCCTCTTCAACGACCATACATCGGTGTTCGATGCGGTCGAGCCGGACCTAACCCTCACCGGCCTCGGATTGCTTTACGAACGCACCCAGCAGTAGCCGTCATTGCGAGGAGCGGAGCGACGCGGCAATCCAGCTCTGGATTGCTTCGCTGCGCACGCAATGACGGGAAAACAGGAAGATTATGAAACCCGGCAAAGAACTGCTTTTCCTCGCACTCGGCGGCTCCGGCGAGATCGGCATGAACGTCAATCTCTACGGCTGCGACGGCAAATGGCTGATGGTCGATCTCGGAATGACCTTCGCCGATCCGGCTTATCCCGGCATCGACCTCGTCCTGCCCGACCTCTCCTTCATCGAGGAGCGCCGCAAGGACCTGCTCGGCATCGTCATCACCCACGGCCATGAGGATCATATCGGCGCGATCCCCTATCTCGCCCACGATCTGGGCGTGCCGGTCTATGCCACGCCCTTCACCGCCGCCCTGATCGCCGGCAAGCTCGAGGAAGAGGGGCTGACCCGGGAGGTCGAGCTCAAGCAGCTGGAGATCGGCGGCGAGTTTCACCTCGGGCCGTTCGGGGTCCGCTTCGTCCCGCTTGCCCATTCGATCCCCGAAGGCAACGCGCTGCTCATCGACACGCCGTACGGCAAGGTCTTCCACACCGGCGACTGGAAGCTCGACGAATTCCCGCAGGTCGGCGATCCCGCCGACGCTGCCCAGCTCACCGCGGTCGGCGACGAGGGCATCCTGGCTCTGGTCTGCGATTCGACCAATGTCTTCCAGGAGGAAGCTTCAGGCTCGGAGAAGGAGGTCCGTGCCGGCCTCGACGCCGTCGTCGGCGCCGCCGAAGGCCGGGTGCTCGTCACCACCTTCGCCTCCAACGCCGCCCGCCTCCAGACCCTCGGCCGGGTCGCTCAGGACACCGGCCGCACCGTCTGCGTCGCCGGCCGCTCGCTCGACCGGATCCTGCGCGTCGCCCGCAGCGTCGGCTATCTGCAGGACTTCCCCGAGACGGTCGACTTCGAGACCGCGATGCAGCTTCCGCGCCGCGACGTCATGATCATCGCCACCGGCGGCCAGGGCGAGGCCCGCGCCGCGCTCTCGCGGATCGCCTTCGACAGCCACAAGATCGCCTTGAGCCAGGGCGACCTCGTCGTCTTCTCGTCCAAGCAGATCCCTGGCAACGAGGTCGCCATCGGCCGCATCCAGAACGCGCTCGCGCAAAAGGGCGTTCAGATGATCACCGACCGCCAGGCCGACGTCCACGTCTCGGGCCACCCGGGCCGGCCCGAGCTGGCGGCGATGTACAAGTGGATCCGCCCCCGGATCATCGTCCCCGTCCACGGCGAGGCCCGCCACCTCCACGAGCACGCCCGCTTCGCCAAGGCGCAGGGCGTGCCGTACGGCATCGTCCAGCAGGACGGCGATCTCGTGCGGCTCGCGCCCAACGGCCCCGAGATCCTCGGCAAGGAGCGGGTAGGGCGCCTGATCCTGGACGGCGACGTGATCCTCGCCGCCGACGGCTCGACCATGAACGAGCGCCGCCGAATCGCCAGCAGCGGCGTGGTGTCGGTCGCGCTGGCGCTGGACCGCGCCGGCCGGGTCGCCGGCGACGTCCAGCTCGCGCTCGAGGGGATACCCGTCGAGGAGGATCGCGAGGCCTTCCTCGAGGCGGCCTGCGGCGCCGCCGCGGCCGCCGCGCGCAAGGGCGGCGAGGAAGCCAAGATCAGGGAAGCGGTCCGGCTCGCGGTCCGCCGCTGCGCCACCGACTGGACGGGCAAGAAGCCCGTTATCGACGTGCTGATCGTGCGGGTCTGACGTGGAGATCGGCTCGGCGCTGGCCATCTACGCCCTGTTCTGGGTGCTGAGCCTGTTCCTGACGCTTCCGTTCGGCATCCGCACCCACGAGGAAGCGGGAATCGAGCACACGCCCGGCCAGGCGGACAGCGCCCCCCACGGCTTCAGCCTTGGAAGGGCCGCGCTCCGGGCGACGGTGCTGGCGACTTCGCTCTTCGGCCTGTTCTATCTCAACTACGTCTATGGCTGGATCGGCGCCGAACAGCTCGACTGGACGGCGCCGCTGAACCGCTAGGTCCTGATCCGCTCGATCGCCTGGGCGAGCGCGACGTAGAGCTTGCCCATGTCGGACGACAGGATCGTCACGCCGAGCGCCGAGCTGTCGCGGTCGGTCAGGATCCGCCGCAGCATCGCCTCGAAGTCGTGGATGTAGCGGTTGACCTGGTCGCGGAACTCCTGGTCCGACTCGTAATGCTGGAAGATGTCGCGCGACTCGTTGTTGTCGAGCAGCCGCACCGCGCGCCGGGTGAAGACCCCGCGGTCGCCCTTCAGATAGGCCGCCCAGGCGCTGTCGGTCACCTCGTTCGACAGGATCTTGGTGACGTCGATCGCGGTCGAGTTGAGCGATTCGATCAGCAGCGCCACGCGCCTCGAGAAATTCTCGCTCTCCTTCTCCTCGCGCTCCTGGCGCGCCTCCTCGAAACGCTCCTCCATCGCCGAGGCCGTTTCGCCGATCGTCAGCATCTGACGGGTCAGCCGCTCGGACGCCTTGCGGGCCGCCTCGACCGCGCGCTCGGAGACGGCGCCGACCTCCTCCATCTGTTGGCGGACCTGGTCGGTGATCGCCGCGCTCATCGCCTTGCCGCTCGCCTCGGCCAGCGCCGCCGCGCTCTGCGGGATCACTGCGGCGATCGCCTCGCGCGCCCGGTCGGCGGCCTGGTTGGCGGTCTCGCGCACCCGCACCAGGGCCGCGACGAGCTCCGGGCCGGTCGATCCGACCATCTTGCCCGCCGCCGCGTCGGCCTCGCCGACCGCCGCCGCCAGCGCCTTGAGCTGCTCCTGCGCGCCGCCGACGCCTTCACCGAGCTTGGCGAGCATGGCGTCGAGGGTTTCCTGCTGGCGCGCGATGCTCTTCTCGGCTTCCTCGAGCTTGGCCGAGGCGGCGTCGGTCGTGACCCGGATCGCCTCGACCCGCGGGACGATGGACGAGGCCGCGGTGCGCGCCTTGCCGGCATGCTCCTCAACTTTGGTCAGCGCCGCCGGAACCTCGCCCTGCAATTGCTCGGTGAGCTGAGCGAGCGCCTTGGCCATGTCGTGCGCGCGGTCGATCAGGTCGGCGGCGCGGTCGTGGCCGCCGCTCAGTTCGAGGAACAATTCCCTGACGCAGGCGCGGACCGTCTCGACCGAGCCGTTGAGCCGCTCGGTGTTGGCCGTGCCGGTGTTGCCGAGCGTCGCGAACTTATCGTCGAGCTCAACGAGCTCGGTGGTGAGGCCATTGATCAGCGCGTGGCTGGCCGCGTCCTGGGCGGCGAGCTTGGCGGCGAGGTCGTCGATCTTGCCGCCGAGCTTGCCGAGCCTCTGGCCAAGGTTGCGGACCGCATCCTCGCCGGCGCGGTCGAACGCCGCCCGGCTCTGCTCGACCATCGCCAGCATCGCCGTGCCCTGCGCCTCGATTCCGGTGCGGGCGGCCTCGACCGCCTGGCTGGCGCGCTCCATGCTGCCGTCGACGGCGCTGTTGATGCTCGCGGCCGCTTCCTTGATCTTGCCGGTCGCCATCGCCGACGTGCTCTCGATCCGCGACAGATGCGCGTTGAGGCGCTGGGCGGCGGTGCCGACCACCTCGTCCGCCTCGCGACCGCGCGCCACCAGCCCCGAAAGCTGGTTCTCGAGCGCCGTGGTCTGGTTCTGCGCGGTCAGGCCCGCTTCCTTCATCGTCTCGGCGATCGCGCGCGCCTGGTCCTCGGCGCGCGGCAGGTCGGCGAGCAGCACGCCGATGTCGACCCGGGCGTTCGCCGCCGCATTTTCAAGCGCCTCGGCGCGGCGGTCGAGATTGTTGACCTCGCGCGCCAGATAGTGCGCCACCCGTCCGAGCCGGTCGGACGCCTCGTCGCCGAGCGACATCAGCTTGGTCGCCTCGTCGGTGAGGCGAACGTGATTCTCCTCGAGCCGCGTGTTGACGATCGCGAGCACGCTCTCCAGCGCCTCGCTCTCGCGCCGCATCTCGGCGACCGAGCGGGTGAAGCCCTCCGTCTCGCGTCGCGGCGTCCGGCCGAAGATGATCCACACGATGCCGAGCAGGATCATCGGCCCGCTGAGGTTCGCCATCCACTGCATGACTGCGGGCAGCGTCAGCTCCGGCGCGTTGCGCATCGTCCACCAGGCCGATCCGACCGTCCAAAGCACCGCCAGCGCGATCAGCAGCGGCGCCAGCAGGTTGGGGCGCGGCAGCTCCACGGCCTCGGTCTCGGGCGGCGGCCAGTCGACCACCGGCTCTTCCTGGCGCCGGCCATATATCTCTACGGGAACCGACCAGTCGTCCTGGTCGGCGGTGTCGATGCCGTCAAACGGCTGCGCCTCGGCGCGTGCCCCCATGCTCATGTGCTTATCTTTACCATGAATTCGCGGATCGGAAAGGGGCGCGAACGTTACGCCACGTTAACGTGGCTCAGCTACGGAACGTCTCATGGTCTATGATCCCGGAGCATTGAACGCCTCGCTCGCCGCCGCGGTCGGCAGCGACGGGGATCTGATGGCGGAGCTGCGCAACGCCTTCATCGAAAGCGCCGCCCGCCAGCACGACCTGATGGGCCGCGCGCGCTGCGACGCCAATTGGGAGGTCGCGGCCTCGCGGCTCAAGAGCCTCGCCGCCAGCTTCGGCGCCCGCGGCATGATGGAGCTGGCCGACGAGGCCCTCGCCGGCGCTCCGGGCGATCCGGTGGTGCTTCGCAAGGTTCGCGCCGCAATCGACGATTTCGCTTCCAGCTGAGCCGAACCGCTTTGCAACGCCGCTAGCAGCCGCCTATCCCCGGTTTGGATGTGGAGGGGAGGGATAGCTTGGGTTTGGCCGCGCTGATTTGCGCCTATCATGACGCTGCCGATCCGGAGCAGGGGCTGCGCGCCACGCTGCCGCTCGCCGGCCGAACGGTCATCGAGCGCCAGGCGCGGCTCGCGGCGTCGGCGGGCGCGGCCTCGGTCGTGATCCTGGTGGAGCGGATCCCCGCCGCGCTCGCCGCCGCGATCGACCGGCTGCGCAGCGAAGGCGTCAGCCCGATCGTCGCCCGCACCGTCGAGGAAGCCGCCGAAGCCATCGCCGCGTCCGACCGGCTGCTGCTGATGGGCGACGGCGTCGTCGCCGATCCGGCGCAGGTGCTGCGCCTCGTCAAGTCCGGCGCCACCGCCGTCCTCACCATACCCGACCAGGGCGTCGACGACCGCTACGAGCGGATCGACGCCAGCTCGCGCTGGGCCGGCCTCGCCCTGCTCGACGGCGAGCTGCTCCACCGCACCGCCGCCAAGCTTCAGGATTGGGACCTGCAGTCGACGCTGCTTCGCCGGGCGGTCCAGGGCGGCGCCCGCCAGTTCGCGCTGCGCGGCGACGACGGCCCGCTGCCGCTGACGATCGCCGAACGCGCGGAGGATCTGGACGAGGCCGAGAGCCGCATCGTCGAAGGCGTCGGCGGCGCCCGCGGCGACTGGGCCTCGCGCTACCTGCTCTCGCCGATCGAGCACAGCCTCACCCAGTGGCTGATGCCGAGCTCGGTCACGCCCGACTGGCTGCACCTCCTGGCCGCCACCTTCACCGGTCTCGCGGTCTTCCTGTTCGCCGGCGACTGGCTGTGGACCGGCGGCGTCTTCATGCTGCTCGCCACCCCGCTCGACGGCATCGCCGAGCGGCTCGCCGCCCTGCGCATGCAGAAGAGCGGCCGCCGCAGCTGGGCGCGCGCGGCTTCGCCCTATCTCGCCGCCGCCGCGCTCGGGGCGCTCAGCTATTCGCTTTCCAAACAGGCCGGGTGGGGCACGATGACGCTCGCGGCCGCGGCGCTGGCCTTCCTCGCCGCGCTCCGGATCGAGAAGCGGGGGGCCGAGCTGCCGGGCGCGACCTTCCTTGCCGAGCGCAAGGGCATGACCTGGATGATGCTCCCGTTCGCGGTCACCGGATCCTGGGTGGCCGGCCTCGGCGCGCTCGCGCTCTACGCCGCGGGCTCCTTCTTCTGGGCCCAGCGCCAGGTGCACGGCCCGCGATCCGCGGCCGAGCAGGATTAGCGCCGATTTAACCTAGGCGGGGCTAAGGACGGGCAATGTCAGACCAGCGGGCGACGAGCGTTGACAGGCAGGGTGATGGCGCGCGGCTGCTGAAGGCGGCGGCGCGGCAGCGCTCGGTCGCGCTCGCCGACCTGTTCCTGCCCGAGCCCTTCCGACTCAACGACTGGCAGCGCGCCACCGTCCGCTTCCTGCTCGAAAGGCTGGTCCGCACGGTCGAGGACGATCTGCGCGCGACTCTCGCCGAAACCTTCGCCGACGAGGAAGCGGCGGCGGCCGCGCTCTCCTCGGCCCAGGTCGAGATCGCCCAGCCGCTGCTCGACCGTTCGGCGGCGCTGCAGGATCCGGAGCTGGTCGGAGTCCTGCTCCGCCGCGCCGAGGAGCATCGCCTCTATCGCGCCGGCGCTCCCAACGCCGCCGAGGCGCTGCTGCGCGAGCTGATCCGGGACCGCGACGAAGGCGTCGCCGCCGAGGCGATGGCGGTGCTGGTCGGCACCAGCCGCCGCCTCGACCGCTTCCTGGAGCCGGTCACCGCCCGAACCGAGCTTTCCGCCGATCTCCAGCACCGCCTGGTCTGGACGGTCGCGGCGGCGCTGCGCCTGTACCTGACTGAGCAGCACGGCATCGAAGCGTCCCGCGCCGACGAAGCGATCGCCGCCGCCGCCGCCGCGATCCTCGGTCCCTATGACGAAGGCGACACGCTAGAGGCCCGGGCGGTGCGGCTCGCCCGCCGCCTCGACCAGGCCGGCCGCCTCGACGACTCGCTGATCGCGCGCTTCGCGGCCGAGGGCAGCCTGCCGCTGCTGCTGGCCGCGCTCGCCGCCCGCACCGGCTTCGCCTACGCCTGCTTGTGGGAGATCGTCTCGGCGCCCGGCGGCCGCGGCGCCGCCTTGCTGGTCCGCGCCGCCGGCCTCGGCCGTGAAGAGGCCGCCGCGATCCTCCTTCGTCTCGCCGGCCCGTCGGTTCCCGAAGATCTGATCGCGGCCCAGATCGACCTGTTCGACGGGCTCGATACGGAACAGGCCATACGGGGCCTGCGCGTCTGGACCCTCGATCCCGCCTACCGCGCCGCCGTCATCCGGCTTGGTGAAGCCGCGTGAGTGAACGCCGCCAGGCCTGGGCCACGCACATCCGCGGCCGTCTCGATGCCGACGGCCGGCTGGTCGACGCCGATGCGGAGCTGGCCGGGCTCCACGCGCGCGCCGGCGGCGAACGCGACGGCGCGCTTGCCATTCCCCAGATCGCCTCGCTGGCCCGGCTCGCCCGCCGCCTCGGAATCGTCGTCTCGCGCTCGGTGCTCGCCGCCGACGGAGACACCGATCTCGACCTGTGGGTCCGCGCCGAGCCGGTCGAGGACGGGATCGAGGTCGCCATCACCGGCTGGTCCGAGCGCCCCGCCCGGGGCCCTTCGCCGGGTCCCGAGGGCGACCGCGAGGCCGACTTCCTGCGCGCCTGCGCCGATTGGATGTGGGAGACCGACGAGGCGCTGCGCTTCACCGCCGTCTCGCCCGCCGCCGCCGCCGCGATCGGCCGAACCCCGGCCGATCTCATCGGCAAGCAGCTCACCCGCCTGTTCCGGCTGGTCGAGAGCGAGGAGGGCGCGCTTCCGATCCTGATCGCGCTCGCCGAGCAGCGCCGCTTCGACGATCAGTTCGCCCACCTTCGCGGCGGCAACCGCGGCCGCTACCGCCTCTCCGCGGTGCCGCTGATCGACGGCACCGGCCACTTCGCCGGCTTCCGCGGCTCCGCCAGCAGCGCTCCGCCCGCGCCGCCCGAAGCGCAGGCTTCCGGCAGGCCCGTCTCCGGCCCGCCCGAATCCCCGGCGTTCGGCGAACGCCTCGACAAGGCGCTGCGCGGCCCGCTCGACCACATCATCACCAACGCCGAGACGATCGGCGCCCAGCCCGAAGGGCCGCTTCGCAAGGATTATGCGAGCTACGCCAGCGACATCGCCGCCGCCGGCCGCCACCTGCTCGCGCTGGTCGACGACCTGGTCGACCTGCAGGCCATCGAGCGCCCGGATTTCGCGCCCGAGGCCGAAGCGATCGACCTTGCCGAGATCGCCCGCCGGGCCGCCGGCCTGCTCGCCGTCAGAGCCGCCGACAAGCAGGTCCGAATCGATCGCCCCGCCCAAGACGACACGCTGGCCGCCAGCGGCGAGTTCAAGCGCGTGCTCCAGATCCTGGTCAACCTGATCGGCAACGCGGTGCGCTATTCGCCGGAGGGCGGAATGGTCTGGATCCGCGCCGAGCGCGAGGACGACCTCGCCTGCGTCGTCATCGCCGATCAGGGCAAGGGCATCGCCGAAGCCGATCAGGCGCGTATCTTCGAGAAGTTCGAGCGCGTCGACCCGACCGAAGCCGGCACCACCGGCCTCGGTCTCTACATCGCCCGCCGCCTCGCCCGCGCGATGGGCGGCGACATCTCGGTCGACAGCGCCCCCGGTCAGGGCGCCCGCTTCACCCTGACCCTGCCGGCACGGGACTGAGCAGCAGCCCCCAGCCGAGCCCCGCCGCCGCGCAGCCCGCGATCACCCACAATATCCCCGCCCTGAAGCGGAACACCGCCACCAGCGC
Organism: Allosphingosinicella sp.; assembly: GCA_036402575.1. Lineage (GTDB taxonomy): Bacteria > Pseudomonadota > Alphaproteobacteria > Sphingomonadales > Sphingomonadaceae > Allosphingosinicella. Next base: position 10,042 of record DASWSP010000122.1, read on the forward strand.
CGCCAGCGTGAGCAGCAGCGCGGGCAGGTCGATGCTCGCCGCGATCGGCGCATCGAAGCGTAGCGGGCCGGCATCGATCTGGCGCGTGTCGCGGAACAGGGTGTGCAGCCCGAACCACAGGGCAAGGTTCAGGATCACGCCCACCACCGCCGCCGTGATCGCCGCCAGCGCGCCGGCCAGCGCCCGGTTGCCGCGCAG
>DASWSP010000123.1:0-8103 GCA_036402575.1 Allosphingosinicella sp.
GAGACGATGCGGAAGCCGAACCGCTCGTAGATCCGGCGGGCGGGGGCGAGCACGCTGTGGGTCCACAGCCTGATGCGGGCATAGCCGGCGGCCCGGGAGAATTCGACCACCTCGGTCCAGCGCGTGGCCGATGCCGAGGCCGCGCGCCCACGGTTCGGTATGCAGGAGCCGGAGCTGGGCGACGTTCTCGCCGGCGTCGACGACGAGCACGGCGCCCGCCATCGCGCCGGCACGTTCAGCGACCCAGCATTGCTCGCGGCCCGGCTTGGATCCTTGAGGAACAACGTCGTCACCTCGCAGAGCAGGATTTCCATCGGCCGCCCCCAGCCGAAGCCTTCGGCGTAGAGCACGGCCTGGCGCGAGGCGAGCAGCGGCAGGTCGCCTGGCGGTGAGTGCGCCGATCGAGCGCCTTGAACGCGCTGCGGCCCTCGCTGGTCAGCGGGATCGGCCGCCGCCGCGCGTCCGTGCCGCGCTCGCGGCTGATCCAACCCCGGGCCTGGAAACGGCGCAGCAGCCGGCCGACATAGCCGGCGTCGAGCCCGAGTTCCGCCTGGATCTCCGACGCGGCCTGCGCCTCGCGCGTGGATTAGTTGCCGCTGTCAACTATCTGCTGAAATCTGACGGGTCGCATGGCTCCGGCAGCAGCAGGCTCGCGTCGCCATAGCTGTAGAAGCGGTAGCCGCCGGCGATGGCGTGAGCATAGGCCGCCTGCATCCGCTCCCGCCCCATCAGCGCCGACACCAGCATGAACAGGGTCGAGCGCGGCAGGTGGAAGTTGGTGAGCAGTCCGTCGACGGCGCGGAAGCGGTAGCCGGGGGTGATGAAGATGCTGGTGTCGCCTTCGAACGGGTTCACCGAGCCGTCTTCCCCCGCCGCGCTTTCGAGCAGGCGGAGCGAGGTGGTGCCGACCGCGATGATCCGCCCGCCGCCGGCGCGGGCGGCGTTGATGCGGCTCGCCACATCTCTGGCGATCCGACCCCATTCGGCGTGCATCGCATGGCTGTCGGTGTCCTCGGCCTTGACGGGGAGGAAGGTGCCGGCACCGACGTGAAGGGTGAGCGTCTCGTGGCCGATGCCGCCGGCCGTCAGCGCCGCCATCAGCTCCGGCGTGAAGTGAAGCGCGGCGGTCGGGGCCGCGACCGCGCCTTCTTCGCGAGCGAACATGGTCTGGTAGTCGTCTGCGTCGCGCGCGTCGGCGGCGCGCTTGCCGGCGATGTACGGGGGCAGCGGCATGCGGCCGGCGCGCGCGAGCAGCAGCTCGACCGGCTCCTCCCCCTCGAAGCTGAGCAGAAAGCTGCCGTCCTCGCGCCTCGCGGCGGCGATCGCGGTGACCCCGCCGCCGAAGTCGATGCAGTCGCCCTCATGGACGCGCCGGGCGTTGCGGATGAAGGCGAGCCAGTCGCGCGGCCCCTCTCGCTTGTGAAGCGTCGCGCCGACCGCGGCATTGCCGCGCCGCCCCTCCAGCTGCGCCGGGATCACCCGCGTGTCGTTGAAGACGAGCAGGTCGCGGGGGCGAAGGAGCCTGGGCAGATCGACGACGGTCCGATCGGCGAGGCGGCCGCCGTCGACCAGCAGCAACTTCGCGCTGTCGCGGGGGACCGCCGGCCTCAGCGCGATCCGCGCGGACGGGAGATCGAAATCAAAGAGGTCGACGCGCACGCGCCGGCTTATTGCGCCGTTGCGGGCGTTCCGGCCTCGGCGGTTCCCGTCGCCGACGCCGGCGCCGGCGCAGGCGCAGCGGGAGCCACCGGGGTCGGCTGGCGCTGCATCGCCGCCGCTATCTCGGCGGGAGTCGGGGGCGGAAGATTGTCGGCGCCGACCGAGGCGCGGACGATCCGCGACGGGTTGAGCGGCGGCTCGCCCCGCTCGATCGCATCGACATGGTTCATGCCGCCGACAACACGGCCGAACACGCTGTATTGGCCGTCCAGCGTGAAGCGCGGCGAGAAGATGATGAAGAACTGGCTGTTGGCGCTGGCCGGGTCGCTTGCGCGGGCGGCCGAGACGGCGCCGCGCACATGCGGCAGCGCATTGAACTCGGGCGCGAGGTCGGGAAGCTCGGAGCCGCCGGTGCCGGTGCCGGTCGGGTCGCCGGTCTGGGCCATGAACCCCTCGATCACGCGGTGGAAGACGATGCCGTTGTAGAAGCCTTGCCGGGCCAGTGTCTTGATCCGCTCCACGTGCCGGGGGGCGACGTCCGGGCGGAGCTGGATGGTGACCCGCCCGCCGGTGGAGAGGTCGAGGTGGAGCGTGTTCTCGGGCTCGAGCGCTGGGACGGACGGGAGCGCGATCGTCGCAGGCGAGGTCGGCGGTTTCACCGGCTCGCCGGATGTCGGCAGGTTCTGCGGCCGCTGCGCGGCCAGCGAGCCGGCGCACATCAGCCCCATCATGATCGCCACCGCCGATTTCACGCGCATATCGCCCTCACCCGAATCCTGTTGCCAGTCCTTAACCTCAAACACGAAGTAGCTGAACCGGCTATGAGCCCCTGCGGCCGATGCTGTCGACCCGCTCCCGCACCTCATCGGCAACCGAGGGGGTGACGAACTTGCGGATGTCGCCGCCGTAGAGGGCGATCTCCTTCACCAGACGCGACGCAATCGGCTGCAGCGACACGTCCGCCATCAGGAAGACTGTCTCGACGCGGTCGTTCAATTGCTGGTTCATGCCCGCCATCTGATATTCATATTCGAAGTCGGCGACGGCGCGCAGGCCGCGCACGATCACCGCGGCGCCCTCGCGCTCGGCGAAGTCCATCAGCAGGCAATCGAAGCTGACCACACTTATCTGATGGTCGATGCCGGCGATCTCGCGCCGCACCATCGCGATCCGCTCGTCGACGCTGAACATCGGCGACTTGGCCGGATTGGTGGTGACTCCGATCACGAGCCGGTCGACCAGCTTGGCGCCGCGCCGGATGATGTCCATGTGGCCCAGCGTGACCGGATCGAAAGTGCCTGGATAGACTCCGGTGCGTGTCATTCCTGCCCCCTCAATGGTCTCGGTCGACGGCGAAGCGCGCGATGGCGCGGAGCAGGTCGGCTTCGGGACCGAAGCTCTGGAGATGCTCGATCGCCTGGCCGACGAGGTGCCCCGCCTGCTGCCGCGCCCGATCGATGCCGAGCAGCGAGACGAAAGTCTCCTTGCCCGCCGCGCCGTCCTTGCCGACGCGCTTGCCGGTCTTGGATTCGTCGCCTTCGACGTCGAGCAGGTCGTCGGCGATCTGGAAGGCTAGGCCGACGTCGCGGGCGTAGCCGCGAAGGCTGGTCCGCGCCTCGGCCGGGACCCGGCCCATGATCGCGCCCGCCTCGAGGCAGAAGCCGATCAGCGCGCCGGTCTTGAGCTGCTGAAGACGGGTGACGGCGGGAAGATCGAGCTCGCTCTCCTCGGCAGCCAGGTCCATCATCTGCCCGCCCGCCATGCCCGCCGGGCCGGAGGCGCGCGCCAGCTCGAGGACGAGCTCGGAGCGGACGAACGGATCCTCGTGCGTCGCTTCGTCCGCAAGCACCTCGAAGGCGAGGGCGTGCAGGCAGTCACCGGCGAGGATCGCGGTGCTTTCGTCATAGGCGCGGTGGACGGTCGGCTTGCCGCGCCTGAGGTCGTCGTCGTCCATGCAGGGAAGATCGTCGTGGATCAGCGAGTAGACATGGATGCATTCGACGGCGAGGCCGACGCGCAGCGCGCGCTGCCGGTCGACGTGGAACAGGCTGCACGCGGCAACGACGAGCAGCGGCCGCATCCGCTTGCCGCCACCGATCGCGGCATAGCGCATCGCCTCGTAGAGCCGCCCGCGCGGATCGCCGGGCACGGCGAGCAGCGCGTTGAACAGCTTGTCGATGTCGGTGCCGACCTGCTTGAGCGACGGCGTGAGGCTGATCGCGTCGCCCACGGCGCGCTCAGTCGCTGTCAAAGGGAGCAGTGCCGCTGGGGCTGCCGTCGCGGCCGAACTGGATCTTCTCGATCTTGGCGCGTGCAGCCTCCAGCCGAGCCTCGCATTGCTGCTTGAGGCGGTCGCCTTCGCCGTAGAGCGTGATCGATTCGTCGAGCGACGCCTCGCCGCTCTCGAGCTTGCGCACGATCTCCTCCAGCCGCTTCAGCGCCTGCTCGAAAGACAGTTCCGCGATGGCTTCATGCTGCTCCGACATGAGCGAAGCTTTGGCCTCGGTCGGTGCGGGGGTCAAGCGGCGCCCGGCCGCCACGCCAGCGGATGATCGACGAGCCAGCCATCGCCGGTGAGACGGGGCTTTGGTGTCAGGCCAGGCTGCGGCGTCCGCAATGACGTTGCGCCGCTCCGTTTTGGAAGTCGGTCGGCGGGCGGCTGGTGCGGCGCGAGCTTATCCGCTCGCTTCCCTCGCGGACCAAGGCGGTAAGCTGGTCCCCGGCCCGCTTGATCGGCGTAGGCTTCATCGCCCGTTGCAGCCGCGATGGCTACTTTGGCAACGACTTCGCCCGTTCCTCGGCCTGGAGTTCCTTGCGGCTCAGTTTGCCGATCATCGTCTTGGGGAGACTTTGGCGGATCTCGACGGCGACCACGCGCTCGTGCTTGCCGAGGCTGGCGTTGAGCCACGCCATGAGTTCGTCGCCGGTCGCGGTCGCGCCTTCGGCGAGGGTCACGAACGCCTTCGGCCGCTCGCCGGCATAAGGATCGGCGATGCCAATCACGAGCGCTTCCCTGACGGCCTCGTGGCGGTAGAGGATGGCTTCGATCTGGCTGGGGAAGACCTTGAAGCCGGAGACGGCGATCATGTCCTTCAGCCGGTCGACGATACGGATGTAGCCGTCCTCGTCGATCAGGCCCACGTCGCCGGTGCGCAGGCGGCCGTCGATGAACGCGTCGGCGTCCGCTTCGGGACGGTTCCAGTAGCCCTTCATGATCTGCGGTCCCGAGACCACGATCTCGCCCGGCTCTCCGGGCGGCGGCGGTCGCGACGGATCTTCCTTGTCGACCAGCGACACGATCGTCGCGGGGATCGGCTGGCCGATCGTGCCGGGCTTGTTGAGACCCTCATAAGGGTTCGTCGAGACGACGCCCGAGCTCTCCGTCAGGCCGTAACCTTCGACCAGCCGTGCGCCGGTGCGCTCCTCGAAGCGGCGCTTGACCTCGGCCGGCATAGGCGCGCCTCCGGAGATGCAGACGCGCAGCGGCGAGAAATCGGTGCTCGCGATCTTCGGGTGGTCGAGCAAAGCCTGGTACATGGTCGGCACGCCGGGCAGCGCGGTCGCCCGGGTGCGGCCGATCGCATCGAGCGTCTGGCCGGCATCGAAGCGCGGCAGCATGACGATCTCCCCGCCGCGCAGCACCGTGCGATTGAGCACGCAGGTGTTGGCGAAGACATGGAACAGCGGCAGCACGCCCATGATCCGGTCGGGCGCGTCGGGATCGGGGTCCAGCAGGTCCACCTGCCGCGCATTGGCCGACAGGTTCTGGTGGGTCAGCATCGCGCCCTTGGGCGTGCCGGTGGTGCCGCCGGTATATTGGATGAGGGCGACGTCCCCGCCAGGGTCGATCGCCGCAGCCTCGCAGCGGCCGTCATTCGCGATCAGCGTCGAGAAAGCGGTGACTTTCGGATGAACGGGCCGCGCGGCGATGTCCCGGCGGCGCGCCAGCCGGTAGAGAAGCGACTTGGCAGGCGGCAGCGCGCCCGCGACCGAGCCGACGATCAGCCGCTCCAGCCGCGTTTTCTCCATCACCTGGAGAGCGTTGGGCAGCAGCGCCTGCGCCGAGAGCGTGAAGAGGATGCGCGTGCCGCTGTCCTCCACCTGGTCGACCAGCTCCTGCACCGTATAGAGCGGCGAGAAATTGACCACCGTCGCGCCCAGCCTGAGCGCACCATAATAAGCGGCGACGTAATGCGGCACGTTGGGGAGCAAGAGGCCGACCCGGTCGCCCTTGCCGAGGCCGAGCGCGGCCAGCCCGCAGGCGACGCGGTTCACTCCGCTCGCCACCTCGGCGTAGCTGTACTTGCGTCCCATGAAGTCGAGCAGCCAGGCGTTCGGCACGCGCCGCGCGGTCGCATCGAACATGTCCGGCAGGCTGAGCGGGGGGAAGGGCTGATCCCAGGCCGTGGGATGCTGGTAGGAGGTGCGCCAGATCTGCTCCGGCTCAGGCACGCGAATACCAGTGGACGCCGCCCTCGACCGAACGCACCGCCCTCCCCTCGATCTCGAGCCGGCGCAGATGAGCCATCGCCTCGCCGGTGGCGAGGCCGATCAGGCCGTCGTCGATCTTGCGGCCGAACAGCACCGCGAAGCAGTCGACCGCCCGCCGCGGCTCGGCCAGAAGCGCGTGGAGCGCGTCGAGCCGGTCGCGATGGCCGCCGTCCAGGGCGTCGAGCCGCGCATGAAGGCCGGTGAAGGGGTCGCCGTGCGAGGGCAGCACGAGCAGGCGGTCCGGCAGCGTCTTCAGCTTGGCGATCGAGTCGAGCCAGTCGCCGAGCGGGTCGCCCTCCGGCTCGCTAAGGCTGAGCGAGACGTTGGACGTGATCCGCGGCAGCACCTGGTCGCCGGCGATCATGATGTCGCCGGCTTCGTCGACAAGGCAAACATGCTCGGGGCTGTGGCCATTGCCGGTCACGACCCGCCAGCGGCGGCCGCCGATGCGGATCAGGTCGCCTTCCACCATGCGCACGAAGCTCACCGGCACCGGGCTGACGACCGAGGAGAAGCGGCCCCAGCCCTTGCCCGCCTCCTCGCCGATCCGCGCTTCGCTCCAGCCGGCCGCGCGCCAGTAGCGGATCGCGGCTTCGGGCGGCGTGTCGCGGACGTCGGCGGTGAGCATCCGCGCGAACAGCCACTCCTCCCGGCTCATCCAAAGAGCGACTCCGAACCGTTCGGCGAGCCAGCCGGCGAGGCCGATATGGTCGGGGTGGAAGTGGGTGACGATGATGCGCGTGACGGAGGCCCCCGCGAGCGGGCCCGCCAACAGCGCCTCCCAGGCTTCCCGGCATGAAGGGATGTCGAGCCCGGTATCGACGATGGCGAAGCCGCCGTCGTCCTCCAGCACCCAAAGGTTGACGTGCTTGAGCGGGCCGGGGATCGGCAGACGGGCCCAGCGCACGCCGCCGGCAAGCTCGATCAGTTCGCCGGTGCCGGGGCCGCGGCGCCCGAGCGGGTAGGTGAGGCCCCTATGGCTGTAGGTCTCGCCGCCGCCGCCGAGCGAAGCGTCCGGCGTCGCCGCCTCAGCTCTTGAAGGGGTCGACAACGCTCTCTTCGGGATTGGCTTCGCGGACCTGCGCGGCGAGCTCGGCGGCGTGGGCCGCCTCGGCCTGGCGCGCATTGGCGTCACGCTCGGCGCGCAGCTCCTCGATCAGCGCCTCGCGGTCGCCGGCGAGGCGGGTGTCGGTCGGCGAAGCCTCGATGCCGGCCGCCTTGGCGGCCTTGGCGACGACCGCGTCGAGCTCGCGCTGCGAGCAGAGGCCAAGCGTCACCGGGTCCTTGGGCTGGATGTTGGCGATGTTCCAGTGGCTGCGGTCGCGGATCGCCGAGATGGTGGTCCGCGTGGTGCCGATCAGCTTGGAGATCTGCCCGTCCGACACTTCGGGATGGTTGCGGATGATCCAGGCGATTCCGTCGGGCTTGTCCTGGCGCTTGGAAACGGGCGTGTAGCGGGGGCCCCGGGTGCGGCGCACCTGGTCCGGCTCCTTCTGCATGTGCAGTCGGTATTGCGGGTCGGCCTGGCCGCGCTCGATCTCTTCCATCGTCAGCTCGCCCGCGCGCAGCGGATCGCGCCCGGTGAGCTTGGTCGCGGCGGTATCGTCGGCGATCGCCTGCACCTCCAGGATGTGCAGGCCGCAGAACTCCGCGATCTGCGGGAAGGTGAGCGAGGTGTTATCGACCAGCCACGAGGCGGTCGCGTGAGGCATGAGCGGCTGGGCCACTGGGAGTCTCCGGAAATAATAAGGGCCGCCCCTACCGGAGCGGCCGAAGCTTCAGGAGGCTAATAGTGAAGCCGCCGCTCGAGGGCAAGGCACCCGCTCACAATTCGGCCATGACGCCAGCCAGGTTCCACGAGGTTGGGCTGGTGGGGCGCTGCCGATCCGCGCCGACCGGCTTTTACGCCGCCCTCGCCGACCGATGCGGGCGGATGAGGCCTATTCGCTCATC
>DASWSP010000124.1:0-12601 GCA_036402575.1 Allosphingosinicella sp.
CCTGTTCGTGCTCGTGCTGGAAAATGCGAAGACGGGCCAGATACGGGGCACCTGCCAGATTTTCGGCCAGGTCGGTACCGAGTGGCCCTTCTACAGCTATCGGATCAGCACCCTTACCCAGACCTCCAAGGCGCTCGGCAAGACCTTTCGCGCCGAGATGCTGACCCTGGTGACGGATTTCGAAGGCTCGTCGGAAGTGGGCGGCCTGTTCCTCCACCCGCAGGAACGCGCTGGCGGGCTGGGGCTGCTGCTGGCGCGCAGCCGCTATTTCTTCATCAAGCAGCACCGAAAGCGTTTCGGAGACCGGGTGCTCGCAGAGCTTCGAGGCGTGATCGACGAGGCCGGCGGATCGCCCTTCTGGGATTCGATCGCGGGCCGCTTCTTCGGAATGAACTTCCAGGAAGCCGACGAATTCAACGCCATGCACGGCACCCAGTTCATCGCCGACATGATGCCCAAGACGCCGATCTACACCGCGATGCTGCCTGAGACCGCGCGCTCGGTGATGGGCGTCCCGCACCCCACCGGCCGGGCGGCGATGAAGATGCTGGAGCGCGAAGGCTTCCACTATGACGGCTACATCGACATCTTCGACGGCGGGCCGACCATGTCCGCGGCCACCGACCAGGTTCGCACCGTTCGTGAAGCCAAGGAGCTAAGCCTTTCAGGGATCAGCGACGACATCGGCCCTGAGCCGATGATGCTGGCGGCCGGGCGGTGCCACGACTTCGTCGCCTGCTATGGCCATGCGGCGCCGGCGGGAGACGGCACCGCGACCCTGGATCGTGCCAGCGCCGAGCTGCTCCGCGTCAGGCCCGGCGACAGCTTCCTGGCGATGGGCCGCTGAGGTGAAGCTCACCGAGATCAACTTCGACGGAATCATCGGCCCCAGCCACAATTATGCCGGGCTGTCGCTGGGCAACCTGGCCTCCGCCACGAACCAGGGCGCCGTGTCCCACCCCAAAGCGGCGGCGCTGCAGGGGCTCGGGAAGATGCGGCACAATCTCCGCCTCGGCCTCGCCCAGGGCCTGTTCGTGCCGCTGCCCCGCCCGAACCACGAATGGCTGAGCAATCTCGGCACCACCGCCGGGAAGGCCCCGGAGACGATCCGCGCCGCCGCTTTCTCCGCCTCGTCGATGTGGGCCGCCAACGCCGCCACCGTCTCGCCCGCGCCGGATACCGGGGACGGCCGCTGCCACCTCACGGTCGCCAATCTGCGCACCATGCCGCACCGCAGCCACGAATGGCCGGACACCCACAGCCAGCTTCGCCTCGCCTTCGCCGACGGCGAGCATTTCCGGGTCCACGGGCCGGTGCCGACCGCCTTCGGCGACGAGGGCGCGGCCAATCATATGCGGCTGTGCGGATCGCACGGCGAGAAGGGCGTCGAACTGTTCGTCTATGGCAGGAGCGGCGGCCCCTTCCCCGCGCGCCAGCATCTGGAGGCGAGCCGGGCAGTCGCGCGGCTCCACCGGCTAGATCCGGCGCGGACCCTGTTTGCCGCCCAGTCCGAGGCGGCGATCGCGGCCGGCGCCTTTCACAACGACGTGGTCGCGGTCGCCAACGAACGCGTGCTGTTCGCCCACGAGCAAGCCTTCGAGGACCCGCAGGCGCTCTACGGATCGCTGCGGGAGCTTCTGCCCGAGGTCGAGATCGTCGAGGTGCCGGCCAGCGCGGTCAGCCTCGATGATGCCGTCCGAAGCTATTTGTTCAACGCGCAGCTCGTCACCCTGCCGAGCGGGGGCATGGCGCTCATCCTGCCCGAAGAGGCGCGCGAGACGCCGGCGGTGTGGCGGTGGCTCGAGGCGATGGTCGCGGGCAACGGGCCGATCCGCAAGCTGCTCGTGGTCGATGTCCGCCAGTCGATGGCGAACGGCGGCGGACCCGCCTGCCTGCGGCTGCGGGTGGTGGCCGATCCGGCGGCGGTCGATCCGCGCTTCATGGTCGACGAGGCGAAGCTCGACCGGATCGCCCGAGTGGTCGAGCAATGCTGGCCGGAGCGGATCGCGCCGGACGACCTCAAGGACATCGGGCTCTGCCGGCAGGTCGAGGGGGCGCGGGAGGCGCTGCTGGACGCGCTGGAGCTGGACGAGCTGGTCTGACTCAGGCGGTCCAGAAGATGTCGATGGCGGCGTCGATGTTGGCGATGACCCGCCCGATCGGCTTGGCCGAAAGTGGCCCTTCCTCGATCGCCCTTTCGAGCGTCGAACGCTTCTCGGCGCCGGTGATGACGATCATCACCGCTCGGGCCGAGGAGAGCGCGGCGGCGGTGAGGGTGACTCGTTCGACCGGCGCCTCGGGCGGCATCGGATCGGGCCTGACGCCGACGGCGCGGCGCTCGCGCGGCCCGGCCACGGCTCGGTCGAGGTCCGGTCCGGGGAACATCGAGGCGGTGTGGCCGTCGGCGCCCATGCCGAGCCAGACCAGGTCGAGCGGCCATTCGAGCAGCGCCAGCCGGGCGTCGGCCAGCCGCCCCGCCTCGCGGTAATCGCCGAGCGAGGATTCGTCGACAAGCGAGACGATGTTGGCGCCCCGGCTGCCGAAATAGCGGTTGAGCTTGGCATAGTTGCTCAAGGGATCGTCGAGCGGCACGAGGCGGTCGTCGGTGGGTATCAAGGTGACCTTGGACCAGTCGATGCCCTTGTTGCGGATCAGCGCGTCGTAGATGACATCGGGCGTCTGGCCGCCGGGGACGGCGATGCGGGCGCCGCCGTGGGCGCCGATCGCGCTGTCGATGACGAAGGCGATGTCACCCGACACCTGCTCCGCCATCTCTCCTGCGGAATCGAACTCCCACCACTCGATCTCGTCCATGAAGCGATTCTCCCAAAGCCGAGGCGGGCATAGCCGCGCGCGCCGCGCCCGACAAATCGGGTTTGCGCTCCGGACGCGGAGCCGCCACAATGCGCCGATGCCGTGGCACGCGCTCCTCGCGATGTTGGCCGCTCCGGGTGCGCCCGAGCCGAAGGCCTGCCCGCTTTCGGTGCGGTTCGGAAGCTATGCGATGGGCATCGACCAGGCTGCGGCGCAGCGGATCGAGCGTTTCCTCGAGCATCACAGCCACGTCGCCGCCGTCGAGCGCCATCCCTGGGGCCGCGAGGGCGAATACACGCTGTGCGTGCGGCTGAAGCCCAGGGCGCGGGCGCGCACGCTGTTCGATCAGTTGAAGCCGCTGGTGCCGAGCAAGCCTCGCGGACCCATCCACGTCGTGCTGGCCAACGGCGAGAGCTTCGGCACCCACCGCCAGGAACCGCACGGCTGAGCAACGGTTTGCAAGCGGCAGTAAGCCACAGGAGCGAAACGATGCCCGCAAAATCCAAAGCTCAGCAAAAGGCGGCCGGCGCCGCCCTTTCCGCAAAGCGCGGCGACACGGCGAAGAGCAAGCTCAAAGGCCCCTCCAAGCAGATGGCGGATTCGATGAGCGAGAAGGAGCTCGAGAAGATGGCTTCCACCAAGCGCAAGGGGAAGCCGGAGCACGCGAGCAAGCAATAGGGCCCGGGGAAACCTGGTGCGCGGACTGCTCAGCTCAGCGACAGGATCCGGGCGAGGATGAAGGTGCGCAGCGCCGGGGTGAAGCGGGCGCCGAAGCGGTCGCCTTCGCACCAGCGCACCTCGGCCGTGAGCGTCTCACCGCCGGCGAGCGCGAGGGTGCCGATCTCGCCCGGCGCGAGCTCGCACAGGGTCTCGGCCATGAAGCCGTAAGTGGTGAGGTTGACGAGCGTCACCACCACCGTCCGCGCGCCGCAGACGAATTCCGCATCGACTCGGACGGGAAGTCGCGAGGCCCGCGGGATCAGCAGGGTATGCGAAACTGGCATTCGGTCGGATATAGTCAGGCCGCCCTAGCATTTTATGAATGCGGCGGCGCCCCCCGATCAGTGGCGCCTGAGGTCCGCCCGCATACGGGCGCTCAGGACGAGCCCGCCGAACAGCAGGAGGGTGGCCAGGGCGAGCAGCGGCCAGGCGGGAGGCTCGGGGATCTCGGCGGGCGGCGCCGACAGCGAGACATCGGTCGTATAGTGAAAGCCGGTACCGGCCTGCGAATAGGCGAACTGGCTGGCCGAATCGGGATCGGCCCGGAAGATGAGCCAGAAGTCGTCGGTTCCGTGGACGATCGCATTCTCCGCATAGTTCGGCCGGACCCCGCCCAGGATGAACTGCGGGCGGGTCCAGTGAAAGGCGTGCGGAGCCACCGAAGCGTTGAACGCGCCGAAGGGGGTGCGGCCGACCGCGAAGTCGATCATCGTCAGCACGGTTTCGCCGGTCATATCGTCGTAGGAGAAGGCGAAGGAACCCGCGTGAGCGGCGGTCGGCCCGCCCAGATTGGCGGCCTGGAAGCCGTAGGCCTTGTGGATGATCGTAGCCGGCGCGGGCACAGCCTGCGCTGCCAGCGCGATCGAGCAGCAGAAAATGTGCCCCACCTTCATGGACGCTCCCCAGCAGGGACGATCCCCGCCCCGGTTTTAAGCGGCGCAGCGTCAACAAGGGCTTAAGCAAGGCGGAGGTGAGAAAAATGGCGCGCCCGGAAGGATTCGAACCTCCGGCCCCCAGATTCGTAGTCTGGTGCTCTATCCAGCTGAGCTACGGGCGCGCGGAGGCTGCGACATAGAAGCAAGCCTTGGAGGGCGCAACCCCGTTGCTCGCAAAAGCGGGGCCGCATAGGAGGATGGGATGCGTGCCTCGTCCGCCCTCCCCTTCCTCGCGCTGCTCGGCGGATGCGCGAGCGCGGGCGGCGACTTTCCGTCGCTGGCGCCTCGGGCCGTGGAGCGCGAGCTTGCCGCCGAGCGCCCGGCCCGGGCTGCGCCTGTGGTGCCCGACGACCCAGCGCTGGCCGCCCGGCTGGCCGAGCTGATCGGCCAGGCGCGGCAGGGAGATGCTGCCTTCGAGGCCGCGCTCGAGTCGGCGCGGCCGGCGGCGGCGGGCGCCGGCGCGGCGGGATCCGAGGGCTGGATCGCCGCTCAGATGCAGATTTCGCGGGTCGAGGCGGCGCGGGTGGCGACGGTGAACGCGCTGGCGGAGCTCGACCGGCTGGGCATCGCCCGCGCCGGCCAGCCGACCAGCGCCGCCGACCGGGCCGCGGTGAACGCGGCAGTGGCGGACGTGCAGGCCATGACGGATCGCCAGCACGAGCGGCTCGAAAGCCTGCGCGCCTCGCTCAGCCCTGGCTGAGCGCCTCGATGTGCCTTTTCGCCAGCGCGACATAGTGGGCGACGCCCCTTTGCTGGCCGGCGAGTTCCTCGGACGTGAGGTCGCGGACATATTTGGCCGGGCGGCCGGCCCACAGCTGACCCGACGGGATGCGCCTGCCCGGCGTCAGCATCGCGCCGGCGGCGAGCATCGCGTCGCTCTCGATCTCGCAGCCGTCCATCACGATCGCGCCGAGGCCGACGAAGGCGCGGTCGCGGAGGATGCAGCCGTGGACCATGGCGAGATGGCCGATCAGCACGTCGGCGCCGATGATCGTCGGATGACCCTCCGGCGTGCCCGGCTTGGGCGAATCGACGTGGATGACGCTGCCGTCCTGAATGTTGCTGCGCGCGCCGACGCGGATCCGGTTGACGTCGCCGCGCAGCACGCAATTGTACCAGACGCTCGCCTCCGGGCCGATCTCGACGTCGCCGATGAGCCGAGCGCCGGGGGCGACGAAGGCGGCCGGATCGACGCGCGGCGAACGGCCGCCGAAGCTCAAGGTCACGCCCGCCACTCCTGGTTGCCGATCTCGTAGACGATGATCGGGTTCATCTCGGCCGGCCAATCCGGATCGACATGGTCGAGATCCTCGCGCCGGCGCATGCCCAGCCGGCGCATCAGGCCCCAGCTCGCGCTGTTGCCCTCGACCGTGAGCGCGATCACCCGGCGGACCGCCAGCCTGTCGAAGGCGAAGTCGAGCGAGGCGGCGGCAGCTTCGCGGGCATAGCCGCGGCCCCAGCAATCCTCGCGCAGGCGCCACCCCACCTCCACCTCGCCGAGCACCGGGCTGCCGGTGCCGTTGGCGATCTTGAGGCCGCAAAAGCCGAGGAACGCGCCGTCCTCCTTGCGCTCCGCCGCCCAGAAGGTGTGGCCGTAGGATCGCTGCCAGCCGGCGAGCCGGTCGACCACCTCGTCATACTCGTGGCGCGGCTTGACGCCGCCGAGCCAGCGCATGACGGCCGGCGTGTTGCACAGGCGGTGGAATGGCTCCTTGTCGTCCTCGCGCCAGTTGCGCAGGAGGAGCCGCTCGGTCTCGATCATGGCAGCCGAGTAACGCCGGAACGCTCAGAAGGTCCAGCCCTGGATCAGCGGCAGGATGCTCGCATAGTCGTCGGTCCAGCCCGCAAAGCCGCGGCGCGGCTCGAGCTCCCACCACATGGCCGGGGCGGTGCCGGCGGCGACCATCGCGTCGAGCTTGGCCTCGTTGCGCGACATCGCCACCCAGACCGAGGGGGTGGCGTTGTCGCTCGCGGTTTCGGCGGCGTTGGGGGAATAGCGCAGCAAGTAGGCTTTCCAGCCCCGCGCGCGGGCGCCGGCGGCGATCACCGGCTCGAGATCGAGGTAGCGATTCGAGATGTGCATGAGCAGGATGCCGTCGCGCTGCAGCGCCCGGCCGTAGACTCCGAGCGCCTCCTGCGTGAGCAGGTGCATCGGCACCGCGTCGGAGGAGAAGGCGTCGACGGCGAGCATGTCGAGGCTCGCGACGGGCTGGCGGGCGAGCGTGAGTCGGGCATCGCCGAGCACGATCCGCGCATCGGGCGCGCAGCGCTCGAGGAAGCTGAAGCGGTTGCGCGCGATCCGGACCATGGCCGGGTCGATCTCGAAGAAGGTCCAGCTCTGGCCCGGCCGCGCGTAGCAGGCGAGCGTTCCGGTGCCGAGGCCGATCACGCCGATGCGGGCGCCGGGGCCGTAGAGCGTCTCGGCCGCGGCCATCGCCCGTCCGACGCCGGAGAGGCGGCTGTAATAGCTGGTCGGGTCGGCCTCGCGGCCGGCCACGAGGTTCTGGACGCCGTGGACGGTCGTTCCGTGGGTGAGGACACGGGCGGTGCCGCTGGGGCGGGTCGAGACGGTGTAGATGCCGAAATAGCTGCGGGTGCGGATGTCGTGGACGCTGAGCTTGAGGGTCCACCAGCCGCCGTAGCTCATCATCAGGGCGGCAAGGCAGGCGGCGAAGACCCAGCGGCGGCCGATCGTGAACAGGGCGATGAGGCCGATCGCGATCGGCACCGCGATCGGCGCCCATGAAGGAATGTCGGGCATGAACTTTCTGTCGGCGACCAGCGAGAGCAGCAGCGCGATCGCCGGCAGCCCGATCGAAAGGCGCCTGCCCCAGACCGGGTGGGCCCAGATCCGCTCGATCCGCCACAGATGGCTGCGCTTGGGGAAGAGCAGAGCGGCGGCGATGATCAGCAGCGGGTGCTCGTAGGCCCAGTCGAAGATGGTCGGGGCGAGGATGGCGCAGAAGATGCCGCCGAGCACGCCCCCGACCGACATGGTGAGGTAGAAGCCGGTCAGCCGGTCCGCGGGCGGCCGCAGCCGGTACATCTCGCCGTGGAGGGTGACGGCGACGACGAACAGCAGGCTGAGGCCCAGAGTGGCGGAGAAGAGCGGCTTGTGCGAGCCGTCGGAGAAAGCCAGGCCGCCGGCGATCAGGATGATCAGCGGCGCGATCTCGGTGATGAAGTCGGCGGCCCAGCGGCGGTTGGCGAAGGCGACGACGAAGCTCAGCAGGTAGAGGCCGAGCGGCAGCGCCCAGAGCAACGGCATCGCGACGATGTCGGTGGTGAGGTGGGTGGTCGTCGACAACATCAGCCCCGACGGCACCGCGGCGAGCGCGACCCAGTGGAGCACGCGCCGGCGCGTGGGCGGCGGCGAGGCTTCCGGCGGCGCGGCCTCGACCGAGCGGCCGGGGATGGTGAGCGCGCAGCCGGCGACGAGGAGGACGAGCAGCAGATAGCCGCCGGTCCAGAGCCGGCTCTGCTGGTCGAGCGTGAGCAGCGGTTCCACCGCGAGCGGGTAGGAGATGAGGCCGGCGAAGCTGCCGAGGTTCGAGGCGGCGTAGAGCGCGTAAGGCTCGCCGCGGCTGGTCTCGAGCGCGTACCAGCGCTGCATCAGCGGCGCCTGCGCCGAGATGATGAAGAAGAGCGGACCGATCGAGCTCACCAGGAACCACGGCACCCACAAAGCGGGCGCGGCGTCGGTCGGCGGGATCGCGGCGGTGAGGCCGATCGGCAGCCACAAGGCGGCGAGGCCGAACATGGCGAGGTGGAGCCCCGCCTGCCTGCGCGGGCGCAGCCGGGAAAGCCAGTGGGCGTAGGCATAGCCGCCGAGCAGCAGCGCCTGGTAGACCAGCATCGCGCTGTTCCACACCGCCGGCGCGCCGCCGAGGCGCGGCAGGGCCATCCGGCCGACGAGCGGCTGGGTGAGAAACAAGAGGAACGAGCCGGTGACGATGGTCGCCAGGAACAGCGGCCGAGCGAAGCGCTCCCGGGCAGGCGAAGCAACCGCTTCGTGCTTCAACGGCCTGCCGCCCACCCGTTCACCTCCGCTGCCGGGGCAGCAAGCCGCGCGGAGGATCAGCCATTGCCGAGGAGCCGCGCCGCGAGCGGGGCATGGTAGCTCAGCACCCCCGCGCAGCCGGCCCGCTTGAAGGCGGTCAGAGTCTCGAGCACCAGGGCGTCGCGCTCCCCCGCCCCCGCCGCCGCGGCCGCCTCGATCATCGCATACTCGCCCGACACCTGGTAGGCGAAGACGGGGATCGAGAAGGTCTCCTTCACCCGCACGACGATGTCGAGATAGGCCAGCCCCGGCTTGACCATCACGTGGTCGGCGCCCTCCTGGATGTCGAGCGCGACCTCGCGCAGCGCCTCCAGCGCGTTGGCCGGGTCCATCTGGTAGCTCTTCTTGTCGCCCGTCAGCAGGCCGCGCGAGCCGACCGCATCGCGGAACGGGCCGTAGAAGGCGCTCGCATATTTGGCGGCGTAGGCCATGATCTGGACGTTGCAGTGGCCTTCGCGCTCGAGCGCCTGGCGGATCGCGCCGACTCGGCCGTCCATCATGTCCGAGGGCGCGACGATGTCGGCGCCGGCGGCGGCCTGGACCAGCGCCTGCTCGACCAGAATCCGGCTGGTGTCGTCGTTCATGACGTAGCCGAGCTCGTCGGTGATGCCGTCGTGGCCGTCGGCGGTGTAGGGGTCGAGCGCGACGTCGGTGAGCACGCCGACCTCCGGCACCGCCTCCTTCACCGCCTGGATGGCGCGGCAGATGAGGTTGTCCGGGTTGAGCGCCTCGCTGGCTTCCTCGCTGCGCAGGCCCGCGGGCGTGTTCGGGAAGAGCGCGATGCAGGGGATACCGAGATCCCGTGCCTCGCGCGCCTTCTCGACAAGCCGGTCGACCGACCAGCGCGACACGCCCGGCAGCGTCGCGATCGGCTCCTCGACGCCGCGCCCTTCGGTCACGAACAGCGGCCAGATCAGGTCGGACGGGGTGAGCACGGTCTCGGCGACGAGCGCTCGGCTCCAGGCGGCGGCGCGGGTGCGGCGCATTCGGCAGGCGGGAAAGGCGGCTTGGCTCATGTCCGTCACGCCTCTAGCGCGCGCGCGGGGCGCTGGAAAGCGGACGGACACTCTTGGCGCGCCGGGAGTTGCGTGGAACGTGGATATGACTCGATCCCTGACCCGGCCGGTGCCGCGCGAAGCCGTGCTGATCGTCAACGTCCATTCACGCCGCGGCCGCGACCTGTTCCGCGAGGCCACCGCCAAGCTCGAAATGTCCGGAATCCGGCTGATCGCCTCGCATCCTATCAAGGATCCGAGGCAGCTCATCCCGACGATGCGCAAGGCGGTGAGCGACGGCGCGCCGATGATCATCGTCGGCGGCGGGGACGGATCGCTATCCTGCACGGTGGACGACGTGGTCGACCAGGATGTCGTGTTCGCGCTGCTTCCGCTGGGCACCGCCAACAGCTTCGCGCGGACGCTCGGCATCCCGCTCGACCTCGACGGCGCGATCGAGGTGATCGCCACCGGCCGCCGCCGCCGAATCGATCTTGGCATGATCGACGGCGACTATTTCGCCAACGCCGCCGCGATCGGCCTGTCGCCGATGATCGGCGAGACGGTGCCGCACAAGCTCAAGCGCTATCTCGGGCGGGTCGGCTACTTCATCTGGGCCGCCTGGTGCTTCGCCCGGTTCAGACCGTTCCGGCTGTACGTGGACGACGGAACGAAGACCCACCGGCTCTGGACGACCGAGGTGCGGATCTTCAACGGCCGCTTCCACGGCGGCGTCGAGCTGGCCGAGAGCACCGACGTCGACAGCGGCGACATCGTCATCCAGGCGGTCACCGGCCGAAGCCTCGCGAGGCTGGTATGGGACTGGTACGCCAAGTTCCTCAAGCTGCGCTCGCGCGCCGACACCACCGTCGAGTTCCGCGGCAATCGCCTGCGGATCGACACCAAGCCGCACCACCGGATCTCGATCGACGGCGAAATACTGGCGCGGACCCCGGTCACCGTTTCGGTCGCCAGCAAGGCGATCGAAGTGGTGGTGCCGGCGGAAGGTTCGGCGGAAGGTTCATAAGGTTCACACCCCCAGGGGTGGAAAAACCTTTCCCCTCCACGCAGCGAATTCCCCTATCCATCCAATCAGAAAGAGCCTGCGGAATCGAGCCGCGACAGGCATTCTGCGCCGGCGGGGAGGCTGTAGGAAAGCCGGAAAGCTCAGCCGAGCCGCGCCAGCGCCGCTTGCAGCCGCTCCGCCTCCGCCGTCCGCTCGGCATGATCGGACCGCGCCTTATCGACCGCCTCCGGCTTGGCGCGCTCGACGAAGCTGGGATTGCCGAGCCGCTGGGCGAGCGAATCGCGATCCTTCGCCGCCGCTTCGAGCGTCTTGGCCAGCCGGGCGCGTTCAGCCTCGATGTCGATCACTCCGGCGAGCGGGAGGATGAAGGTGGCCTCGTCGACCACGATCTGGGCGGAGCCCTCGGCGGGCGCCTCGCCGTTGCCGATGCTGTCGATCCGGGCGAGCCGCTGGATCGCCGCGCGATGGCGTTGCAGCCGCTCGATCGTGCGCGGCTCCGCCTCCCGCGCGTAGAGCGGAAGCTTCGCGCCGGGAGGCACGTTGAGCTCGGACCGGGTCGCTCGGATGCCGTTGACGAGGCGGATCAGCCAGTCGATCTCCGGTCCGGCCTCCGGATCGAGCGCGCGGGCGTCCGGCATCGGCCATTTGGCGAGGATCAGCTCGTAAGGGCGCTCGCCCATCGCGTTCCACAATTCCTCGGTGATGAACGGCATGAACGGGTGGAGCATGACCAGGATCTGGTCGAGCACCCATCCGGCGACCGCCTTGGTCTCCTCGTCGATCTGCCCTCTCTCGTCTCCGCTCGAGACCGGCTTGATCAGCTCCAGATACCAGTCGCAGAAGGTCGCCCAGACGAACTGGTAGATCGTGTTCGCGCTCTCGTCGAAGCGCAGCTCGGCGAGCGCGAGATCGAGCGCCTGCACCGTCTTCACCGTCTCCGAGACGATCCAGCGATTGACCGGAAGCTCGGCCGCGGGCGGCTCGATCTGCGTTGAAGCGCCGATCCCGTTCGCCTGGCAGAAGCGCGCCGCGTTCCACAGCTTGGTCGCGAAGTTGCGATAGCCCTCGACGCGCTTCTCATCCAATTTGATGTCGCGCCCCTGGCTCTCCATCGCGGCGAGCGTGAAGCGCAGGGCGTCGGCGCCGTAGCGGTCGATCAGGCCGAGCGGATCGACCGTGTTGCCCTTGGACTTGGACATCTTCTGGCCCTTGGCGTCGCGGACCAGGCCATGGAGATAGAGCGTCTTCCACGGGCGCTCGCCCATGAAATGATAGCCCTGCATCGCCATCCGGGCGTCCCAGAAGAAGATGATGTCGAAGCCGGAGATGAGCACGTCGTTGGGATAATGGCGGGCAAGCATCGTGCCGGGCCTGGGTACCCAAACTCCCTCTTCCCCCGGGAGAGAGGGTTGGGGCGCGGGGGTTCGGCGGTCGAGGCTATCCGCGGACGTGGGAACCCCCTCACCCTGCCCTCTCCCCGCCGGGGAGAGGGTGAAGTCGGCGTTGTCGGGCCAGCCGAGCGTGGCGAACGGCCAGAGCGCCGAGGAGAACCAGGTGTCGAGCACGTCCTGGTCGCGGCGAAGCGGGCGTTTTCCGGCGTCGCGCTGAGCCTCCGCCTCGGTCTCGGCGACGAAGACGTTGCCCTGGTCGTCATACCAGGCGGGGATCTGGTGCCCCCACCAGAGCTGGCGCGAGACGCACCAGGGCTGGATGTTCTCGAGCCAGTTGAACCAGGTCTTCTCCCAGGTCTTGGGGACGATCTTGATCTCGCCCGTCCGCACCGCCTCGATCGGCTTCTTCGCGAGCGTCGCGGCATCGACATACCATTGGTCGGTGAGCCAGGGCTCGATCACCTCGCCCGAACGGTCGCCATAGGGAAGCTGGATCGTCCGATCCTCGACCCGCTCGAGGAAGCCCTCGGCGTCGAGCCGCTCGACCACGCGCTTGCGCGCCTCGAAACGGTCCACACCGACCAGATCTTCAGGCACGAGCCCGTCGGCGGTCTGCACCAGCCGGGCGTCGGGGCCGAGCATGTTGAGCATGTCGGCCG